>JAUXWB010000281.1 GCA_030684475.1 Reyranella sp.
CGTGAGCGCCAAGAAGCCGGGCGTGCCGACCGGGCTCAGGATACTGATGAAGGCCAGTTCCGCCGCGGCGAAGGCGGTGAGGCCGGCGATGCGCGCGTCCGCCGAGTCGACCTCGTGACGCATGCTCTCGAGTATGAGCCAGAGCCGGCGCTCGGGCTCGGGGGTCAGGTGGGCGGAGACGCTCATCGCCTCGGATTGTAACGGCAAAACTTAAGTTTGTCCATGGTCCGAATTGAATCATTAAGAATGTTACCGAAGCGGTCCTGGTTGACTCATTTAGAATGTTACCGAACGGCGCAATATAACGCGTCTTTCGGGAGCACCGAGGATGAGCCCGCAAGCCCGATGGGAATACATGAAGACGATTCACGAGCGGTACGCACAGGCCAAGGGCAAGCGCGAGAAGGGCGCGATCCTCGACGAGTTCTGTAAGACCTACGGCTGCCACCGCAAGCACGCGCTTCGGGCGCTCAACCGGCCGGCGCCGGGACCGCGGCGAGCGGCATGCCAACCTCGCCAATCACCCTACAACGGCAAGCGCCTGCTGAGCCTTCTGGAGGCCGTCTGGAAAGCATCGGGCTATCCTTGCGGTCAACGTCTGAAGTTCACGCTGCTCGAATGGATGAGCATTGCCCGCACGGAACTGCGCATCACGGCGCCGGAAGAACGACTCCTGCGCAGGATCAGCCCCGCGACCATCGACCGGCGCTTGAAGCCTCAAAAACGTCAGGCCCTGCGCCGGATCTACGGCCAGACGCGGCCCGGCCACATTCTCAAGCACCACATTCCCATCAAGACTGACTGCTGGGACGTGGACCGCCCGGGCTACACGGAGGTGGACTTGGTCGCGCATTGCGGCGACTGCGGCGAGGGTTACTTCGCCAACACGCTGACGCAGGCCGATGTCTTCACGGGCTGGGTCGAGCGCAGGTGCGTGCTGGGCAAAAGCGAAATCGTCGTCTGCTCTGCCGTCGACGACATGCGCGGTGAACTGCCTTTCGATCTGCTCGGCGTCGATAGCGACAACGGTTCTGAGTTCATCAACCATCATCTCTGGCGCTACTGCCAGGGCGACCCGGCCAAAAAGCGCACCGCTATCCAAATGACGCGCGGCAGGCCCTACAAAAAAGACGACAACGCCCACGTCGAACAGAAGAACTGGACGCATGTGCGCAAGCCGTTGGGCTACGGGCGATTCGATACCCAGCCAGCCGTCGACGCCATCAACGACCTCTATCGCCGTGAGCTCCGCTGGTTCCAGAACCTGTTTCTGCCCTCGATGAAGCTCATCGCGAAGGTGCGCGTCGGCTCCAAACTCAGGCGGCGCTATGACACACCGAAGACTCCGTTCCAACGCGTGCTCGATTCGGGGCGCGGCGATCAGGCCAAGATCGCGGCCTTACGTCGCTTGCGCGACCGACTCAATCCCTTCGAGCTCTCACGGATCATCGATCGAAAGCTCGAACGAATTTGGGCCATGCGTTCACCGGCGCCCAAGCCACAGTGGCTTCACGGCAAGCCCGGCGCATTCGCCATGGATCGACCTTTCATCGGCCCGCCTCACCCGATCGACTCGCCCACGTTCGATCGATTTGAACGGCTCAAGGCAAAAGAAACGGCTCTACTGACCTGGTAACGAAACCAGGTCTATCTTGGACAAAGGAGGCACGGCTTAACGGCAACGGCTACGGTAACATCTCTTAATGAGTTGACAGGCGGGCGGCCCTGGCTGCCGCGTGCGCTTTTACTTGCGCGGCTCGAGGCGGTCATGCGCCTCGCGCAAGGCCTTTTCGGCCTGGTTCAAGAACGGCTTTACCGCAGCCGGGACCGGAGCCGCCGCCTTGCGTGACGCCTCGTACCTCTCGGAGGCATCCTCGAAGCCTGAAGAGAGGCGGCGAAGGTCGTAGGCGCGGTTGCAGGCCCGGTCGGCGTCTTGGAACAGCAAGCGCGTCAACCCGCCCAGCAGGTCGAGCTTCTCCCAGGCGTAAGTACGTGCG
>JAUXWB010000283.1 GCA_030684475.1 Reyranella sp.
GCTAGAGCATCGAGCGTTTAATCAGGCGCATAGCCAGCGGTTTTGAGGTAGTTCCAGCATTCGTGCTGGGAGTAGAGGGCGCAGATGTCGCCGATGGCCCGCCAGAGGGCGTCGATTGTTCGTGCGCCGATCCGCCTCAGATGGGCCTTGAGTTTGGCGAAGGCCATTTCGATCGGGTTGAGATCGGGACTGTAAGGCGGCAGAAAGAGGAACCAGGCTCCGCGCTGCTTGAGGATAGCCTCGGCCTTTGCGCTCTTGTGGCTGGAGAGGTTGTCGAGGATCACCACATCACCGTGTTGCAGCGTCGGGGCGAGCTGGGTCTCGACATAAATGTCGAAGATCTCACGGTTCATGGGTTGGTCGATCACCCAAGGCGCGGTCAGGCCGTCGCACCGTAGTCCGGCGATGAAGGTCTGGGTGGCCCAGTGTCCGAACGGCGCGTCGGCTTTCAACCGGATACCCCGGCGGGCCCGGCCACGCAGGCGGGTCATCTTGGTCGTCGTGCCGGTTTCGTCGAGGAAGATCAGTCGGTGGACCGCCTCACGCATGCGCGGCTGGCGGTGCGCCTTCCACTCGTCACGCGCCTGGCGCACGTCCTCGCGCTCGACCTCCGAGGCCAGCAGTGTTTTTTTTGAAGGACAGTCCCGCCTTCAGAAGCGCACGCGACAACGACGCCGGATGCGCCGTCACATCCTTCTCGGCTTTCAATTTGGCCGCCAGTTCCGGCATCGTGATGTCGACCTCGGCCTTGACCCACTCGAGTAGAGCCGCCAGATGCGGCGCCAGTTTGCCGCCGCCAGGTGGACGGCCTTGCCGCGCCGGCTCTGCCGATCCGGTTCGCGACACCCGATCGGCGAGTTTCACCGCAAAGCTTGGACTGACATCGTAGCGGCGGGCCGCAGCACGACGAGACTGCCCGCTCTCCACTTCCGCCTGAACACGCTCCCGAAGGTCAATCGAATATGGCTTTCCCATCCAGGCTGGCCTCCAGCCCCAGCCAGAACCTTGAATCAGATTTCTGATTCCTTGGGAATCCTCAGTCGATTCCTATTTGTGGCTCGATGCTCTAG
>JAUXWB010000288.1 GCA_030684475.1 Reyranella sp.
TCTCGGGCGTCACTGTCAACCGCTTCTGCTCCTCGGGCCTGCAGACCATTTCGATGGCGGCCCAGCGCGTGCTGGTCGACAAGGTGCCGGTGATGATCTCGGGCGCCCTCGAGTCGGTGTCGCTGGTGCAGGGCCCGCCGGGCGGCAACAAGAACCGCCTCGTGAACCCCTGGGTGCAGGAGCATGTGCCCGGCATCTATCACGCCATGATCACCACCGCCGACACCGTGGCGGCGCGCTACAAGATCAGCCGCGAGGCCCAGGACGAGTACTCGCTGCAGAGCCAGCTCCGCACGGCGGCGGGCCAGCAGGCCGGCAAGTTCGACGACGAGATCGTGCCGATGGAAACCACGATGCTGGTCACCGACAAGAACACCAACGAGACCAGCAAGAAGACGGTGAAGCTCACCAAGGACGAAGGCAACCGTCCCGACACCAACATCGAAGGTTTGGCCAAGCTGCAGCCGGTGATGGGTCCGGACAAGTGGATCACGGCCGGCAACGCGAGCCAGCTCTCCGACGGCGCCTCGGCCGCGGTGATCATGAGCGATGCCGAAGCCGCCAAGCGCGGCCTGAAGCCGCTCGGCATCTACAAGGGCCTGGTGGTGGCCGGCTGCGAGCCCGACGAGATGGGCATCGGCCCGGTCTATGCGATCCCCAAACTCTTGAAGCGCTTCGGCCTCAAGATGGACGACATCGACCTCTGGGAGCTGAACGAGGCCTTCGCCGTCCAGGTCCTTTATTGCCGCGACAAGCTCGGCATCCCCAATGACAAGCTCAACGTCAACGGCGGCTCGATCTCGATCGGCCATCCCTTCGGCATGACCGGCGCACGCTGCACCGGCCACGCCCTGATCGAGGGCCGCCGCCGTAAGGCCAAGAACGTCGTCGTGACGATGTGCATCGGCGGCGGCATGGGCGCCGCCGGCCTGTTCGAGGTCGTGCAGTAGACGAACAAGACGAGAGCGGTGAGGAACCTTCGACTCCTCACCGCCTTCTGCCACATTGTGAACAAGCCGATTTCTACCTTCGGAATTTCGTTGCCCGATACCTCCTTTTGCGCATAACGTCGCTCGCAAGATCCCATCGAGGATCACCGTCCCGCGCCAAGCGGGAGGCGACCAAAGGGAGGCAACGATGATCGCACGAAGGATCGATCGCTCGCCTTAACGATACCGGCCGGCCACCGGCCGAGAGTTGATTGGCTTCCCGTGTTGCCCCCGGGTTGGGTAGCGCCGCGTTCGAGTGATTCCACATTTCTGTGTGAGCACATCAATGGGGGGCGATTATGCGGACGAAGACCGTGATCCGGCTCGATTCGAACGAGTCTGCAGGCACTGACAGCAGGAAACCGTCAAAGATCACCCGCCGCACCGCGATGGCGCTGTCTGCGCTCGGCATTGTCGCGCTGGGACGCGGCACAGCAATGGCGGCGAGCCCCGATGGCCAATTGACCTGGGCGGTGCACGTTTCGCTCGCCCCGACGTGGTTCGACCCGGCCGAAACGCCCGGCATCATCACGCCGTTCATGATCATGTACGCCATGCACGATGCCATGGTGAAACCGATGCCGGGCAATGCCGCCGAGCCTTGCTTGGCGGAAAGCTGGAAAGCGGCGCCGGACGGGCTCAGCTACGAGTTCAAGGTGCGCGCCGGCGTGAAGTTCCACAACGGCGACCCGGTTACCGCCGAGGACGTCAAGTTCTCCTTCGAGCGCTACCGCGGAACGTCGGCCGCGATGATCAAGGCACGGATGAAGGCGGTCGAAACTCCGGATGCGAGGACCGTGCGATTCGTGCTGAAGGAGCCCTGGCCGGACTTCCTCACGTTCTACAGCTCGGCGACCGGCGCCGGTTGGATCGTGCCCAAGAAGTACGTCGAGAAGGTCGGTGACGAGGAATTCAAGAAGGCGCCGGTGGGCGCCGGCCCGTACCGCTTCGTGTCCTTCACACCGGGCGTCGAGCTGGTGATGGAGGCCTTCGACGGCTACTGGCGCAAGATGCCCACGGTGAAGCGCCTGGTGTTCCGAACGGTGCCCGAGGAAGGTACGCGCCTCGCGGCGCTGAAGCGCGGCGAGGTCGACATGGCCTACTCGATCCGCGGCGAGCTGGCCGAGGAGCTGCGCAAGACGCCGGGACTGACGCTGAAGTCCGTGGTCATCCAGGCGCCGTTTTGGCTCTATTTCGCCGACCAGTGGGATCCGAAGTCGCCCTGGCACGACCAGCGCGTGCGCGAGGCGGCGCGGCTGGCGATCGACTACAAGGTGGTCTCCGAGGCACTGACGCTCGGCTACTCGCCGGTGACGAACAGCATCATCCCGGACAATTTCGCGTTCTACTGGCAGCCACCCGCGGCGGTCTACAACCCTGCAAAGGCCAAGGAGCTGCTCGCCGCCGCAGGTCACGGACGCGGCTTCGAGGCCGGCGACTACTACTGCGACACGTCGTACGCCAATGTCGCCGAGGCGGTGATCAACTATCTGCAGGTGGCCGGGATCCGCCTCAGGTTGCGCCCGCTCGAGCGCGCCGCCTTCTTCAGCTCCTACTCGCAGAAGAAGCTCAAGAATGTCATCCAGGGCGCCTCCGGGGCCTTCGGCAACGCCGCCACCCGTCTCGAAGCGTTCGCAGTCAAGGGCGGGGCTTACACTTATGGCAACTATCCCGACATCGACGACCTGTTCGCCAAGCAGGCCTCCGAACTCGACGAGAAGAAGCGCACGGAGCTCCTGCATCGCATACAGCAGATCATCCACGAGCGCAGCGTCTACGCGCCCATCTGGCAGCTCGCCTTCCTCAATGGAGTGGGCAAGCGCGTCGGCGAATCGGGCCTCGGCCTGATCAAGGGCCACGCCTATTCGGCGCCGTACGAGGATGTGACCATCAAGAAGTAGCACGACGACAGCAGGGACCGCCTGTCATGAAGCAGTACATCATCCGCCGGACCGGCTACTCGCTGCTTTCGCTGTTCCTGCTGTCGCTCACCATCTTCCTGTTCGTGCGAGTGACTGGCGATCCGACGAGCCTCCTGCTCGAACCGGGCGCCAGCCTCGAAGACATCGCCACCCTGCGCCGTCAGTTCGGCCTCGATCAGCCCCTGTGGCTTCAGTACTGGCTGTTCGTGAAAAGCTTCCTCACCGGCGATCTGGGTCTCTCCTTCTACTATCGAACGCCGGTGCTCGATCTCTACTTCGAGCGCCTGCCCAACTCGCTGCTTCTGGCGGCGGTGGCCATGACCCTGTCGCTGGTGATCGGCATCCCGAGCGGCGTCCTCGCCGCCGTTCACGTCGGAGGCTTCTGGGACAATGCCGGCAAGATTTTCACCCTGCTCGGGTTGTCGCTGCCCTCCTTTTTCATCGGCCTCGTCCTCATCCTCATCTTCACCGTCTATCTCGGCTGGCTGCCGTCCTCGGGAGCGGGCACGGCCTGGCACGTGGTGATGCCGGCGTTCACGCTCGGCTGGTACTTCGCCGCGGCCCACATGCGCCTCACACGGTCGTCGATGCTGGAGGTCCTGGGCTCGGAGTACGTCAAACTGGCGCGGTTCAAGGGCCTGCCGGAGGCGATGGTCATCGGCAAGCATGCCTTCAAGAACGCACTGATCCCGGTGATCACGCTGGCCGGCATCAACCTGGTGGTGATGATCAACGTCGCCGTCGTCGTGGAAACGGTGTTCGCCTGGCCCGGCATCGGGCGACTGCTCTACGAAGGCATCACCTTCCGGGACTTCCCCATCGTTCAGGCGGTGGTGGTGCTCGGCGGCAGCATGATCATCCTGGTCAATCTGCTGGTCGACATCCTCTACGCATTTATCGATCCGCGAATTCGTCTGGAGAGTTGAGTCCCATGACCGTCGCTACGCCCTCCCTGGCCACAGGCGCGCCGCCAGGCCGGTTTTCGCTCAAGAAGTTCAGGGATTTTCCGACGATCCCGATGCTTATCCTGCTGATCATCGCCCTGGTGGCGATTTTCGCCGACTTCCTGGCGCCTTACGATCCGCAGTTCGGCAGTCCGTCCCAGCGCTACCGCCCACCAGCCTGGCAGGAGGGAGGCAGCATGGCGCATCTGCTCGGCACCGACCATGTTGGTCGGGACGTGCTGTCGCGGCTGATCTTCGGCGCGCGGGTTTCGATGATCGTGGGCGTCACCGCGGTGCTGGTGGCGGGCGGCATCGGTACGTTGTTGGGCATACTGTCAGGCTATCTCGGCGGCTGGGTCGATCAGGTGATCATGCGCGTGGCGGACGCCTGGCTCGCCCTGCCGGCGCTGACCTTCGCCATCTTCCTCGCCGCGATCGTGGGACCCAGCGAACTGAACATCATCATCATCCTGGGCGCCGTGTACTGGACGCGCTACGCCCGCGTCATCCGCGGCGAAGTCCTGTCGCTCAAGCAACGGGAGTTCGTGCGCCTCGCCATCGTCGCCGGCTGCCCCAAGCGCCTCATCATGTGGCGCCACATCCTTCCCAACGTCATCAACTCGGCGGTGGTGCTCGGCACGCTGATGTTGGGCGTGGTCATCGTCACGGAGGCCGCGCTATCGTTCCTCGGCGTCGGCGTGCCGCCGCCGAAGCCCGCCTGGGGCCTGATGATGGCAGACGGCAAGCAGGGACTCATGGTCGGGCGCTGGTGGCTCACCGTCCTGCCCGGCACATGCATCATGCTGATGGTGCTGTCGGCCAACCTTCTCGGCGACTGGTTGCGCGTCAAGCTCGACCCCCAATTGCGGCAGCTGTGATGGACGCCATGTCGCGAGAGTCTCTGCTGTCGCTCGAACATCTGTCCGCCCACTATGTCTCCCAGCAGGGGACCCGTGTCGTACCCGCCGTCGAGGACGTGACGCTGCGTCTCGGCGCCGGTGAGACTCTCGGCATCGTGGGCGAATCGGGTTCGGGCAAGAGCACGCTGGCGCTGACCATCATGCGCCAGCTGCCGCCGGCGGCGCGCATCGTCAGCGGCCGCATGATGTTCGAGGGCGAGAACCTGCTCGACAAGACCGACGCCGAGATGCGGCGCGTGCGCGGCAAACGGATCGCCATGATCCTGCAGGATCCGATGGCCTCGCTCAATCCGCTTTTCTCCATCGGCAACCAGGTCGGCGAGCCGCTCCGGGTGCATGAGGGCGCGAGTTTCAAGCTGGCCTGGAAGCGCGCCATCGAACTGCTCAAGTCCGTGCGCATCGCATCGCCCGAAACCCGCGTGAGCCAGTTCCCGCACGAAATGTCGGGCGGCATGCGGCAGCGGATCGTGGGCGCCATCGGCATCTCGTGCGAGCCGCGTCTCTTGATCGCCGACGAGCCGACCACCAGTCTCGACCTGACTATTCAGGCGCAATACCTCAATCTGCTCGGGGATCTGCAACGCCAATACGGGCTGGCGCTGATCTTCATCACCCACAATCTCGGCATCGTCGCCAAGATGTGCGACCTCCTGGCGGTGATGTACGCCGGGCGCATCGTCGAGCAGGGTCCGGTGTCGCGCATCTTCTCCGCTCCCGCTCACCCTTATACCAGGGCGCTGCTCGGCTCGATCCCGCGCATGGCGGACAATCGCGGGCGACTGACCGCCATCGAGGGGCAGCCGCCGGATCTGTCGTCGCTGCCGCCAGGCTGCGCCTTCGCGCCGCGCTGTTCGGCGGCCATCGCCCGCTGCCGCCGCGAAGCGCCGCCGGAGATCGCCGTCGACAGCGGCCATACGGCACGCTGCTGGCTTGCCGGGTCGGACAGCGAGGCGCCGCCGGCCATCGGTGCGCGCGCGAGGAGCAACGGGACATGACCGCCGTACTGCACGCCGAGGCCGTCACCAAGCACTTCCCGTCCCGACGCGGCATTTTCGGGCGCCACCGCGACGTGGTCCGGGCCGTCGACGGCATCTCGTTCACGATCGAGCCAGGCAAGACGCTGGGCGTGGTCGGCGAGTCCGGCTGCGGCAAGACCACGACGGCCAAGCTGGTGCTGGGGCTCGAGGCGCCGACCGACGGCACCATCCTGTTCGACGGGCACGACCTCGCGACGCTCGACGCGGCGGGCCGCCGCTACTACCGCCGTTCGGTTCAGGCCGTGTTCCAGGATCCCTATGCCTCGCTCAATCCGCGCATGCGGATCAGCGCCATCATCGGCGAGCCGCTGCGTATAAACGAGAAGGTCTCGCCGGCCGAGCTTCGCCGGCGCACGCTCGAACTGCTCGACCTTGTCGGACTGCCGGAGCGTTCGGCCGATCTCTTCCCGCACGAATTCTCCGGCGGTCAGCGGCAGCGCATCGCCATCGCCCGCGCGTTGGTCCTGTCGCCCAAACTGGTGGTGCTCGACGAGCCCGTCTCGGCACTCGACGTTTCGATTCGTGCCCAGATATTGAACCTGCTGCGCGACCTGCAGGATCGGCTCGGCCTGTCCTACCTCTTTATCGCCCACGACCTTGCCGCGGTCGGGCACATGAGCCACGAGATCGTCGTCATGTACTTGGGTAAGATCGTGGAAAGTGGCGAAGCGCAAACCCTGGCCGCCAACGGCATGCATCCCTACACCAAGGCGCTGTTTGCTGCCGCACTGCCCAGCCATCCCGACGAACGACGCGACGAGGAAGTGCTGTCAGGCGAGGTGCCGAGCCCGCTGAACCCGCCTTCCGGCTGCCACTTCCATCCCCGCTGCGCGCACGCCACGGCACGCTGCTCGGCCGAGGAGCCGGCGCTCGCACCGATGCGAGGCCGCATGGTCGCCTGCCACCTCTACACGTGACGGCTGCCCCATCCGGGGCCGGCATGACCCATCACCGCCGGTTGGGCCTGACGTTCTCCTCATCATGCCACCCGGAAGTCACCGAGATTGATCCTCTACGAATTATTGGCATGTCACACCAAGGTCGCATCCCATCACCGCCGATTGCGCCTCAGATCCTCCTCGTCCTTCCACATCAGGAACTGCGGGCCGAGATCGGCAATCGTCGGCGCACCGATCTGTGCCTGGGTGACGTCGATCTCGCGCCGGAAGATTTGCAACGCCTTGGTGGCGCCCGGCACGCCGCCGGCCGTTACCCCGTAGAGCGTCGGCCGGCCGACGAAGCAGAACTTGGCGCCCATGCACAATGCCACGACGGCATCCATGCCGCGGCGGATGCCGCCGTCGAACATCACCGTCATCTTGTCGCCGACCGCGTCGCGGATGGCGGGCAGCACCTCCAGCGGCGACGGCGCGATGTCGAGCTGACGGGCGCCATGGTTCGACACCATGATGCCGTCGACGCCCAGCGAATGGGCGCGGATCGCGTCGTCGGGATGCATGATCCCCTTCAGCACGAAGTTGCCCTTCCACAGTTCGCGGTAACGCTCCACGTGCTTCCAGCTCATCGGCGCGCGGTTCTGGTAGGCGACCATGTCGGCCACCTTGTCGGCCGTCGCATCGGGACCGGCATATTTGGCCCAGTTGTCGAAATAGGGCGTGCCGTGGCGGAACCACTGCATCATCCAGGCCGGATGCATCAGCGCCTCGAACTTGGTCTTCCAGGTGAGCTTCAGCGGGCGACCCCAGCCGTTCCTGGTATTGCGTTCGCGGTTCGAGCCCTCGGGCACGT
>JAUXWB010000291.1 GCA_030684475.1 Reyranella sp.
CTACGAGACCGCGGCCATCCGCTCGAGCCGGACGCTGTCGCTGCTGAACATTGGCCAGGGCGCCATCATCTCGGTGGGGCTCGTCGCGGTCATGGCGATGGCGGGCTATGGCGTCATCCACAAGACCATGACGC
Organism: Reyranella sp.; assembly: GCA_030684475.1. Classification (GTDB taxonomy): domain Bacteria; phylum Pseudomonadota; class Alphaproteobacteria; order Reyranellales; family Reyranellaceae; genus Reyranella. Next base: position 135 of record JAUXWB010000291.1, read on the forward strand.
TTGGCGACTTCGTGGCAGTGAATGCCTTCCTGATCCAGCTCTACATGCCGCTTGGCATGCTGGGATTCGCTTACCGCGAGATCAGGAGCGCGCTGGTCAACATGGAGAAGATGTTCGGCCTGCTCGACGTCGATGCCGAGATCGCCGACCGGCCCGGCGCTCCGGCGCTCGCCGTGACGGGCGGCGAGATCGTGTTCGATCACGTCGATTTCCACTACGAGAAAGCCCGGCCGATCCTGCACGACGTGAGCTTCCGCGTCCCGGCCGGCAAGACCGTGGCGATCGTGGGCTCGAGCGGCGCCGGAAAATCGACGGTCTCGCGTATCCTTTTCCGCTTCTACGATGTGGCCTCCGGCAGCGTGAGAATCGATGGCCAGGACATCCGCGACGTGCGGCAGGCCAGCCTGCGGGCGGCGATCGGGGTGGTGCCGCAGGATACCGTGCTGTTCAACGATACGATCTACTACAACATCGCCTACGGCCGGCCCGACGCCAGCCGCGAAGAGGTCGAGCAGGCCGCCCGGCTGGCGCGCATCCACGATTTTATCATCGCCCTGCCGCAGGGCTACGAGGCGACCGTGGGCGAGCGGGGCCTCAAGCTCTCGGGTGGCGAAAAGCAGCGCGTGGCGATCGCCCGCACGATCCTCAAGAACCCGAGGATCCTGCTGTTCGACGAGGCGACCAGCGCGCTCGACACGCGCACCGAACAGGAAATCCAGCGCTCGCTGGAGGAGGTGAGCCGCGGGCGCACCACGGTGGTGATCGCGCATCGGCTCTCGACCGTCATCAACGCTGACGAGATCGTAGTCCTCGACCGCGGCCGCGTCGTCGAGCGTGGCCGTCATGGCGATCTGCTGGCCCGCAACGGCCTCTATGCCGACATGTGGAGCCGGCAGCAGGAAGCCGCTGCCGAGGCCGAACACCAGGTCGAGGAGCCGCCGTCCTTCCGCGCCGAAGGCCACCTGCGTGTCGCTGAGTAGCGCTGCCGAAAATCCCTGGCGCGCACTGCTGCCGGTCTTCCTCGCCTGTGCCGCGATCGGCCTGCAGGCGGGCGTTGCCCTGCCGCTGGTGCCGCTGGCTCTGGAACGGCAGGGAGCCGACAAGTTCACCATCGGTGTCATCGCCGCCGCCTGGGGCATCGGAATGCTGGCCTTCGGGACGCGCATTCCACAGCTGGCGGCGCGGTTCGGCGCCGTCCCGCTCATCGTCGTTTCCGTCGTGACGGGGTCGGCTGTCACGGTGGCCTACACGCTCACCAGCAGTCCTGTGGCGTGGTTCGTGCTCAGCCTCCTGCACGGCATCACCGGCGGCGTGCCGTGGGTGGTGACCGAGATCTGGATGAACGTCGTCGTTGAGGAGAAGCGGCGCGGCCGCGTCATGGGTCTCTATGCGATGCTGGTGGCGCTCGGCCTGGCGCTGGGTCCGCTCGTGCTGCAGGTGACGGGTGTCTATGGCCCTGCGCCGTTCCTGACCTGTGCGGCGCTGGCCCTGCTGGTGGCGGTGCCGCTGCTGCCCTACTGGAAGAGCGCACCGGCGATCGAGCATACGGCCGACAGCGGCTTTGCGATCGTCGTGATGGCAGCCCCGCTTGCCATGTTCGCGGGCTTCGTCTGCGGCCTGGGCGAGCAGGTCGCGTTCAGCTTCCTGCCCGTCTACGCGGTCGGCGCCGGCGTTTCGGCGGAGACCGGCGCGTTGTGGCTCTCGGCCTTCGTGCTGGGCAACGTGATCCTGCAATGGCCGATCGGCTGGATGGCCGACCACTACGACCGACGCGCCGTGCTGGCCGGCTGCACGCTGGCCAGCGCCGTTCTCGTCGGGTTGCTGCCGATGGTGCCGGCGCAGTCGCCCGCGGTGATCGGCGTCGTGCTGCTGTGGGGCGGCATTTCATTCGCGATCTATCCGGTGGGGCTGGCGCTGCTCGGCCAGCACTTCAACGGCGGCGACATCGCCCGCGCCAACACCGCCTTCAGCCTGCTCTACATTCTGGGCGGCCTGGTCGGCCGGCCGCTCGCGGGGGCGGCAATGGACGCGGTCGGCGATCCCGGCCTCGGCTGGACGCTGGCCGTCTTCTATTTTTCCGCGGCCGTGGCCGCCTTGCTGGCGCTCCGCCGCCTCGGCTGATAATTCTGCAGGCAAATGAGCGCCACGGCTGCCAAGACCGAAGACTCCGTCGATCCGCTGCTCGCGCCCCTGTTGGCCGGCGATCGGCGCGCGCTTGCCCAGGCGATCACCCTCATCGAATCGACGCGCAGCGATCATCGCGCGCGGGCCGACGCGCTCCTGGCGGCGGTGCTACCGCACAGTGGAAAATCGATACGGCTGGGCATCACCGGCGTCCCGGGCGTCGGCAAGTCGACCCTCATCGAGTGTTTCGGACTTTCCCTGCTCGAACGCGGCCGGTCGCTGGCGGTGCTGGCGATCGATCCGTCCTCCAAGCGCGGCGGCGGTTCGATCCTGGGCGACAAGACGCGCATGGAAGAGCTGTCGCGTCGGCCCGCCGCCTTCATCCGGCCGTCGCCGGCCGGCGCCACCCTGGGCGGCGTCGCACGGCGCACGCGGGAAGCGATGCTGCTGGTGGAAGCCGCAGGCTTCGACACGGTGATCGTCGAGACGGTGGGCGTGGGCCAGTCCGAAACGGCGGTTTCCGACATGGTCGACATGTTCATCGTGTTGCTGCTGCCGGCTGGCGGCGACGACCTGCAGGGCATCAAGCGCGGCATCATCGAACTGGCCGACCTGATCGTGGTCAACAAGGCCGATGGCGACCTCAAGACCACGGCGAAGCGGTCGGCCGCCGACTATCAGCACGCACTGCGCATGTTGCGCTCGCCGACTGCCGGCTGGACTCCGGAAGTCGCGACCTGCTCGGCTCAGACCGGCGAAGGGGTGATCGAGATCTGGGAAACGGTCGAGCGCTTCATCGCCGCGGTCGGCGAGAAGGGCATCGCCCGCCGTCGCGCCGTGCAGGCGCGTGCCTGGATGTGGAGCGAGGTTGGCGAGACCCTGCTGGCCGAGTTGCGTCGCCACCCCGAGGTAAGACGCCTGGTGGGAGGCCTGGAGCGCGAAGTCGAAGCCGGCCGCGCAACACCTGCCGTGGCCGCGCGGCGGATGCTAGAAGCTTTTCATGGGCACTAAGTCTTTCCTCAAGCAGGCCCGGCGGGCCGCCGCCAACGAATTGCCGTTCTGGAAGCGCAAGACGCTGGCCCAGATGTCGAAGCAGGAATGGGAATCCCTCTGCGACGGCTGCGGCATGTGCTGCGTCAACAAGCTCGAATACGAAGGCACTGGCGAACTCGCCCAGACCGATACCTGCTGCAAGCTGCTCGATCCCAGGACGGCGCGCTGCAAGGACTACAAGAACCGCAAGAAGATCGTCCCGGATTGCATCCAGCTGACACCAAAGGTGGTGGAAAAGATGGATTGGCTGCCCAAGACCTGCGGCTACCGACTAGTTCACCTGGGCCAGGACCTCTATTGGTGGCACCCCCTGATCTCGGGCGACCCCGAAACCGTGCATCAGGCCGGGATTTCGGCCCGGGGACGGGTGATTTCCGAGGATTTGGTGGAGGATATCAGCGACCGGGTGGGGTCGTGTCCCAGGACGTGGTGTAGGAGGCCGCTGATCGGCCCGCCTGAGCGACCGCCACGAGTCAGGCGATGGCGGGCCGGTCAGCGGCCAGCGCGGTGATCCCGGGTAGGGTTGGGTT
>JAUXWB010000298.1 GCA_030684475.1 Reyranella sp.
ACAGGTCCTTTACGTAGAACACGTCGACGGCGCGCTCGCCGTAGGTCGTGATGTGGGCCGAGGCGATCTGCAGGTTGAGCCGTGTCAGCGCGCGCGTCACCACGTGCAGGAAGCCCGGCCGGTCGCGGCCGTTGACCTCGATCACTGTGAAGGTGTCGGAGGCATTGTTGTTGATCAGCACGCGCGGCTCGACGGTGAAGATGCTGTCGCGCTTGGGCCACGAGCTGCGCTGGGTGTCGAGTTCGCGCTGTATGTCGAGGCGATTGGAAAGCGCCAGCTCGACCCGGGCGGCAAGCCGCGCCAGGCGCCGCGAATCGTCGAACGGCTTTCCTTCCAGGTCCTGGATCCAGAAGGTGTCGAGCGCCATGCCGTTGGCCAGGGTGAAGATCTTGGCATCGACGATGTTGGCGCCGCTCACCGCCATGGCACCGGCCAGTCGGGCAAACAGGCCGTGGGTGTCGAGCGTATAGACCGTGACCTCGGTAACCGAGCGCGCCTTGTCGACCCGGTGCTCTATCGCCAGTGGCTGGCGGCCGCGTTCGGCGCCGCGCACCAGCTCGGCCTGGCGCGCCAGGGTATCGGGATCGAACGATAGCCAGTAGGGGGCGTAGCCGCGGGCGAAATGCTCGTCCTTGTCCTGGTCGGTCCAGCTCGCCAGGCGCTTGCCGACCTCGGCCTGGATCTGGCGGATGCGGTCGGCACGGCCGCCGGCCAGGGTGCCGCCCGACATGACCTGCTCGGCCGCGTTGTAGAGCTGGCGCAGCAGGGCCGCCTTCCAGCCGTTCCAGACATTGGGGCCGACGGCGCGGATGTCGCACACCGTCAGAACCAGCAGCAGCCTGAGCCGCTCCGGCGATTGCACGAGGGCAGCGAAATTCTCGATGGTCTTGGGGTCCATCAGATCGCGCTGGAAGGCGGTGCCCGACATGGCGAGGTGATGGCGCACCAGCCAGGCCACGGTCTCGGTCTCGGCGGCGCTGAGGCCGAGCCGCGGACCGACCTGTAGCGCGACATCGGCGCCCAGCACCGAATGATCGCCGCCGCGGCCCTTGGCGATGTCGTGCAGCAGCACCGCGAGATAGAGCGCCGGCCGCGACAGCACCTTGTGCACCACGTCGGCCGATAACGGATGGTCTTCCTTCAGCTCGCCCGACTCGATGCGCGACAGGATGCCGATGGCCCGGATGGTGTGCTCGTCGACGGTATAGGTGTGATACATGTCGTGCTGCGTCTGGGCGACGACGCGGCCGAAGTCGGGAATGAACCGGCCGAACACGCCGGCCTCGTTGAGGCGACGCAGCGTCGTCTCCGGGTCGTGCCGCGACGTCATCATCGCCATGAACAGGCGATTGGCCTCGGGATCGTTCCTGAGCTTGTCGACAAGCCGGATGTTCTGGGTGATGAGCCGGAGCGTCGCTGGATGGATGTCGAGGTCGTTTTCCTGCGCGACATGGAACAGCCGCAGGATGGCAACCGGATCCTGGGTGAAGGTGTCGGGCGCCGCGACCGCGAGACGCTCGCCGTCGAGCTTGAAGCCTTCGAGCTGGCGTGGCCGGAGCGTCTGCCACAGGGCAGCGAGCTTGGGCTTGCGCCGGTGGCTATCCTCCAGCGCGGCCACGAAAATGCGCGTCAGGTCGCCCACCGTCTTGGCGTGGAGATAGTAGTGCTTGGTGAAGCGCTCGACGCCGCGGCTGCCCGGCCGGTCCTGGTAGCCCAGCCGTTCGGCGATCTCGCGCTGCAGGTCGAACGACAGGCGATCGTCGGTGCGGGCCGTCAGATAGTGGATGTGGCAGCGTACCGTCGTCAGGAAGCGCTCGGCGCGCTCGAACAACCGCGCCTCCTCCTTGGTGAGCACGCCCTTGGCCACGAGGTCGCCGGGGGCGCTCACACGATAGAGATATTTGGCGATCCAGAACAGCAGATGCAGGTCACGTAGGCCGCCCTTGCCTTCCTTGACGTTGGGCTCGACGACGTAGCGCGAATCACCCATGCGCAGGTGGCGCTGGTCGCGCTCGGCGAGCTTGGCCTCGACGAAGTCGCGGCCGTCGCCGGTATGGAATTTTTGCGCGAAGCCGCGCACTAGCTCGTCGTACAGGTCGCGATCGCCCCACAGGTAGCGCATCTCGAGCAGCGCCGTGCGGATGGTGTGGTCATTCTCGGCGTAGCGCAGGCTCTCGGCGACCGTGCGGGTGGCGTGCCCGACCTTCAGGCCGAGGTCCCACAGGAGATAGAGCATGAACTCGACGATCTGCTCGCCCCGGGGCGTCTGCTTGTAGGGGCGCAGGAACAGGAGATCGAGATCGGAGAGCGGCGCGAGCTCACCGCGGCCGTAGCCGCCGGTCGCCACCACGCCCAGCCGCTCGGCGGCGCTGGGGTTGGCTGCGGGGTAGGCGTAGCGGTCGGCGAAGTCGAACAGGACGCGGACGATCTGGTCCATCAGGTACGACGTGGCCGCCAGCACCGCCGGCCCGTCATTGTGCAGCGGTCCCGGCGCTTCGAAGCGGCGGCGGATCTCGGCGCGGCCGGCGGTCAGCGCGTCGCGCAGCAGGGCCAGCACCGGCGGCCGCGGCGGCTCGCCGCCCGACGGCAGATCCTCGACAAGGGCTGCCAACGCCTCTTCGAGCGCGCGGCGGCGCACGATCTTTCGGCGGTCGGGGATATGGTCGTAGAGATTGGCCATGGCGGCGCGATACTACAGGGCCGCGCTGGTCTAAAATAGGACCATGCCCCCTCCCATTCTCGCCGTTTTCACCAAGAACCGGGTCAATCCGGCCTATGACGCCGCCCGGCTGGTCGCCGACCGGATCGCAGCCGATGCCGGCGCGCGGACCGTGCACTATGTGCCCGAGACGCCCGACGACGTCGGCCAGCAGAAGGTCCTGGTGAGCGAGGCGCTGGCGGCGCGACCGGATGCCGTCCTGTTCAATCCGACCGACGATGTGGCGATGCAGGAGGACCTGGCGCGGTTCGCCGCCGCCGGCATCCCGGTCGCGGTCTTCATCAACCGCATGCCCGGCAAGGTGCTGACCTTCGTCGGATCCGACGACGTCGCGGTGGGCTACAGGGCGGCCACGGCGCTGATCCTGGGTTTGGCCGGAGCAGGCCACATCGTCGCCCTCGACGGCACGCCGTCGGCGCGCACGGCGCGCGACCGGACCGTGGGCCTGCGGCGCGCCGTGGCGGAAAATCCCGGCATCGCCTTGCTGGAGTCGCGCATCGGCTATCTCCAGGCGGCGCCCGCGCGCCAGGCGATGGCCGAGCTGCTCGCGGCGCACCCGCGCATCGACGGTGTCTGGACCGCCAACGATGTCATGGCCTTCGGTGTGCTCGAGGCCCTGGCCGATGCCGGGCGGACGGCGCAGGTCGTCGGCGTCAACGGCCTGCCCGCCGCGATCGAGCACATCGAACGCGGCCGCATGCTGGCCAGCGTCGATTTCAGCGCCTTCAACATCGCCGCCATCGCCGCCCGCGCCGTCTTGCGGCACCTCGACGGGAAACCGGTGCCTCAGGAGATCATGGTGCCGGCCGAGCTGATCGACCGCTCGAACTGCCGGCGCTGGAAGGTGCCCTTCGCCCAGCGTCCCAGTCCCGCCTGGGACGAGATCGTGCGATGATTGCGTGATGAACCGGCTCGCTCTTCCGATCGCGTTGGCGGTGCTGGCCTTCGCCGTGCCGACATTCGCCCAGACGCGCGCGGCGCCCACGCCGCCACCGGCCTCCGACCTGATCGACCTCAACAATGCGAGCCGCGACGATCTGATGACGCTCGACGGCATCGGCGAAGTGCGGGCCGACGCCATCATCCGGGCACGGCCGTTCCGCGCCAAGACCGAGCTGGTCGAGCGGCGGCTGATCCCCGAGCATCTCTACGACAAGATCGCCGACAAGGTGATGGCGCGACCGCCGCCCGGACCCCCGGCGCCGACACCGGCCCGCCCGACGCCGCAAAAGCGGACCTAGATGGACGCAGCCACCATCTACGCGCTGGGCACGCCCACGCCGTCGCGGGCGCACCCGGGCGCACTCTCGGTCATTCGCCTGAGCGGGCCCAGAGCGCCCGAGGTGCTGATCTTCCTCACCGAGCCGCGGGCTTTCGAGCGCGGTCATTCGGCGCGCGATCCGGCGCTGCCGGAGCCGCGTCGCATGGCCGTGCGCACGCTCTACGATCCACTGAGCGGCGAGGCGATCGACCGCGGCCTGGTGGTATGGTTCGAGGCGCCCCACAGCGAGACCGGCGAGATGATGGCCGAGCTGCACCTGCACGGCGGCCGTGCCGTCGTCGGCGCCGCACTGGAAGCCATCCGGCGTCTTGACCTGTGCCGGTTGGCCGAGCCGGGTGAATTCACCCGCCGCGCCTTCGAGCACGGCAAGCTCGACCTCACCGAGGCCGAGGGCATCGCCGACCTGGTCGCCGCCGAGACCGAGCAGCAGCGCCGCCTCGCGCTGCAGCAGATGGATGGCGCGCTGCACCGGCTCTACGAGGACTGGCGCACGCTCGGCCTCGCCACGCTCGCCCATCTCGAGGCGGCGATCGACTTTCCCGACGAGGATCTACCGCCCGGCATCGCGCGCCAGGTGCGTGACGGCGCCATCCAGTTGCAGGCCGAGATCGGCGCCCACCTTGCGGATCGCCGCGGCGAGCGGCTGCGCGAGGGGCTGCACATCGCGATCATCGGCCCGCCCAACGCTGGCAAGTCCTCGCTGCTCAATCTCCTGGCGCGGCGCGACGCCGCCATCGTGTCGGAGACCGCGGGCACCACGCGCGACGTGATCGAAGCCCATCTCGATCTCGGCGGCTGGCCGGTGGTGCTGGCCGATACCGCGGGCCTGCGCGAATCGGGCGACTCGATAGAGCAGGAAGGCGTGCGCCGCGCCCGTGCCCGCGCCACCGAGGCCGATCTTCGGCTGCTGGTGCTCGATGCGTCAGGCGATTGGCAAGGCGCGCGCCGCGATCTCATCGCCTCGACCGAACGCTGGGACCCGGCCCGCGACATCGTGGTGCTGAACAAGATCGATCTTGCGCCGGTGCAACCTGGCGAGGGGGCCGTGCCGCTGTCGGCGACGTCGGGCGTCGGCCTGCCGGCGCTGCTGGCGCGGCTGGAACGTTCCGCCGGCCTGCTGATGGAAAAAGGCGCCACCGCGCCGCCACTCACCCGGGCGCGTCACCGCGAGGCGCTGGGAGAAGCGCACGCCGCGCTCGGCCGCGCGCTGGTGGCGCCCGAGGTTGCATTGGCGGCGGAGGACCTGCGCCTTGCGCTGCGTGCCATCGGCCGCATCACCGGCACGGTCCGGGTCGAGGAATTGCTGGACGTGATCTTCCGCGACTTCTGTATCGGCAAATGAACGGTATTAGGTAGCAAATGCACCTAGTCGGGATATGCCGGGACTGCTGAGCGGCCTTAGTCATTACGGGTAAGTTCGCCCACCGAAGAACATCCAGCCGAGCAAGAGCAACACAAATGGCGTGGCAACGATCATGAGGGCGGCGCCTGTTACCAACTTCTCTTTCAGCCAGTCGGCAAGCGGACGCACGAAGGAATTGGGGAATAGATGACCCAGAAGAAGCACCGCGCCGATGATGACCTCGCCAAGCGAATCTGCCGCGGCGGGCCCTCCCTGCGAACGGCGTTCGCACCCCCTATCCCGCCATCGTCCCGGCTACGTCCCGGCATATCCCGACTAGGTGCATTTGCTACCTACTAATCAGTCAGTAATATAGGCTACATTCTTGTTCCGGAAGAAGGCGCGTACCAGCGCGGGGTTCTCTCCGATCGCCTTCATCTGCGCATCGATGCAATCCTGCAGGACCTCGCCGGCCGCTAGCGGTCGACGCGCCA
>JAUXWB010000304.1 GCA_030684475.1 Reyranella sp.
GCGTCCGTGCCACCGGGTCTCCCCCCGGCGTGCCCTAAATGCTCTTCAGAGAGCGCCTGCGCCTGGCGTGGTCCTGACCACGCCCTCGACGACGAAGAACGAGACCCAAACAGCAAACAGCGCCGACGGCGAACGTCGGCCAGGACGACCGGCTTGCGACGCGATTCTGGGCGGGATTCTGGACAGGTTTCCGGACAGAACGCGTTACATTCAGGCGTCCACAAATAATGCGAGAAGGCCGTGAAAACACGGCATCGAACGGCCTTTCAGGCCGTGAAAAACCATGTGGGACGCGGGCCAAGACACGGGCAGGGAGTTTGCCCGCATCTCCAGCCGCCCCGCAGCATCGCGGGGCTGACGACTTATTGGTCGCCTAGTGCGCCATGAACACCGGCACGGTCATGCTGGCGAGCAGCGTGCGGCTGGCCCCGCCCAGCACCATCTCGCGCATCCGCGATTGGCCGTAGAGGCCCATCACGATCAGGTCGACGGCGTGATCGGCGGCGCGCGACAGGATCGTGGCGCCGACGTCGGCGTCGGCCGCGACATCGCGCTGGACCGTGACCTTGACGCCATGGCGGGCGAGCCACGTCGCGGCGTCGGCGCCCGGTTCGGCGCCGTGGCCGGCCGGAGACGACTTGGCGTCGATCGCCAGCACGATCACCTTCGCCGCCCCCTTCAGGAGGGGAAGGGCGTCGGTGGCGGCGTGCGCGCTTTCCCGGCTGGCGTTCCAGCACAACAGGACGGTCTTGCCGGGCATGGAGGTGACGCCGATATGCGGCACCACGAGGACGGGCCGGCCGCTGGCCAGCGCCGTGGCTTCGGGCAGGTCCGTGGGCGTGGGCAGCGTGCTCTCCGGATCGGTCTGGCCCACCACCAGCAGGTCGGCGTAGCGGGCCTGCACGGGCAGTTCGTTGTCGACATAGCCGTCGACCACCCGCCATTCCGTCGACAGGTGCCGGCCCTTGGTCGCCTTCTCGAACGCAGTCGAGGCGGTGGCCAGGTCGGCCTTCACGCTGGCTTCGTACGACTTGAAGAAATCGTCCATCGGGAAGCCGCCGTCGAAGAAGACGGGCGTTTCGAACGGCGTGCGGGCGTGGAAGCCAACAAGATGCGCGCCGTGCTGCTGCGCCAGCTCGGCGGCCACGCCCAGCCGGTGCGCCGCTTTCTTGCTCGCATCGCAATGAACCAGAATGGTCTTGTACGCCATTGCATCCTCCTGATGGTCGTTATCGAAAACCTGTCACGCCGGTGTCCGGGTGAACTTGATGCAGGTCAAGAAGACCCCGACATTCGCTCCAGCCGCGCATCGTCGAGCACGCGCACCGCGCTGGCGCCGATCAGCTCGATCACCTTACCCGACTTCAGCCGGCCCAGGACCCGGCTCACGGTCTCGATCGTGAGCCCGGTGTAGTCGGCAATCTCGCTGCGCGTCATGGGCAGTGCCAGCGGCTGGGTGCGCAGATGCCGCACGCCCGAGCGGTCGCGCAGGTCGAGCAGGAAGCTGGCGATGCGCTCGGTCGCCGTCTTGCGGCCGAGCAGGACCTCGTGACGCGCCGCCTGCGCGAGATCGCTGGAGGCGATCTTGAGCAGGCGCAGCGCGACCTCGGGGTTGTCCTTCAGGAAGCCGTCGAAGGCCGCCCGCTCGAACCGGCAGACCTTCGCCTCGGTCAGGGCCTCGGCGTCGCAGCGATGGTCTTCGCCCACCTCGAGGCCGAGGAAATCGCCGGGCAGGAGAAAGCCCAGGATCTGGCGGCGGCCGTCGGCCAGGCTGCGCGAGAGCGAGACCGTGCCTTCCGTCAGATTGTAGACATGGCGTGCCGGCTCGCCCGCCGCGAACAGGCGGCAGCGCTTGCCGAGCTGCAGCCGGGTCGCCAGCGCGAACAGCTTGTCCTGCTGCGCCGGATCGAGCGCCTGGCAGATGTTGAATTCCCGCACGCCGCAAAGCCGACATGGCGCGGCGAGGTCGCCGCGTCGGGCGCAGAAATCGTGCAGGGAGGCCGTCATCGTCATGCCGCTCCGCCGCCCCGCCTCTGGCGGGAACCGTCGAGCATTCTCAGGCCGGGCCGGTAACCGCGGCGCGGACATCGATCACCTTGAAGGGCCGCGTCACGCCGTCGTGCTCGGTCACCGAGACATACTCGCCCTGGCGGAAGACGTGCTTGTCGAAGCGGAAAATCGGTTCGTCGTCGTCGTCGCCGGGGGCGTAGGAAAACGCCCACTTGCCGTCGCGGCGATGGATCAGCCGGCCGTGCTCGTCGTCGGCGCCGGCCCAGAAGCGGCGGACCGTGCAGGCATCCTTCGCCTTTTGCCAATCGGCCGGGACCAGGTGGCCGCCGGCATCCAGCGGCGCCATGAATTCATAGCCGTGGCGGGGACTGCCCTCCGGATGGTCCGGGGTGCGCGCGAGTTCCAGTCGGATTCTCTTGAGAGACATCGATTACCTCCAGACCGGCGACCGTGGCGGGCGTGGGACCGCGGTGCCTTGAGCAGGATCAAACGTCCAGGGCCGCATTTGGCTGCCTCCTGAAATTTAATTGCGAATTTTTCGCACGGCTGGTTGGGAACTGGCCGGACCCATCCAGCCCTTCCTCAGGCGGTGAGGGGCACGCCCGCGGTTCGGTGCGCGCCGCGCGGCAGCAGGCGCCATCCCTTCACCAGCCCGTAGATCGCCGGAATCACCAGCAGGGTGAGCAGGGTCGAACTCACCATGCCGCCGACCATGGGCACGGCGATGCGCTGCATCACTTCCGAGCCTGTGCCGGTACTCCACAGGATCGGCAGCAGTCCCGCCATGATGGCCGTCACCGTCATCATCTTCGGCCGCACGCGCTCGACCGCGCCC
>JAUXWB010000309.1 GCA_030684475.1 Reyranella sp.
GGCCAAGGTATTCGACGCCCTGGTCGATGCCAGTTCGCTCAAGCCCGAGATCGTAAAGGGTCTCGACATCATGATCATCCGCGAGCTGACCAGCGGCGTGTATTTCGGCGAGCCGCGCGGCCGCCATACCAACGCCAAGGGCGAGGTCGAGGCCTTCGACACCCAGCGCTACACGGCACCTGAAATCCGCCGCGTCTGCGCCGTCGCCTTCGATCTGGCGCGCAAGCGCAAGAACAAGGTCCTGTCCGCGGAGAAGGCCAACGTCATGCACACCGGCGTTCTGTGGCGCGAGGAAGCGACCAAGCTGCACAAGGAGAAATACGCCGACGTGGCGCTCAGCCACATGTATGCCGACGCACTCGCCATGCAGCTCCTGCGCTCGCCCAAGGACTTCGACGTCATCGTCACCGACAATCTGTTCGGCGACATCCTGTCGGACGAGGCGTCCATGCTGACCGGCTCGCTGGGACTCCTGCCCTCGGCTTCACTCGGCGCGCCCGACGCGACGGGCCGGCGCAAAGCGCTCTATGAGCCGATCCACGGCAGCGCCCCCGACATCGCGGGCAAGGGCCTCGCCAATCCGATCGCCCAGACGCTCAGCTACGGCATGATGCTTCGCTACTCGTTCGACCTCGGCAACGAGGCCGACCTGGTCGAGAAGGCGGTCGAGAACGTCCTGACCGCAGGCTACCGGACCGGCGACCTGCTGGTCGGCGGCAAGACCGACGGCATCAAGAAAGTCGGTACCCAGGAAATGGGCGACGCCATCGTCAAGGAACTCGACCGGCTGGTCTGAACGACTTAGCGCAGGATCGAACCCAGGACACCCCGCAGTACGGCGCCGCCGACGCTGGCGCCGATGCTGCCCGCCTTGCCTCTGCCGAAAATGGCCTTGGCCGCCTCGCGCGCGGCGATGGTGGCCATGCTGCGGCTGGCCGCCTTGGCCACGGTCACGCCGATCGAGTCGCGCTGCCGGCCGGCGGGCGGGCGCGGCGCCGGGGCCGAGCTGGGCGACTGGGCCTTCTTGAGTCGGGGCTCCGGCGAGCGCGTCGCTTCACGAGCAGGCGCATCCTCCACCGCCGCCGCAACACGGCCGGTCAGCTTGGCGTCGGCCGACTCGCGATCCACCGCCTTGTCATACTTCCCGGCGAGCGCGCTCGACGCCATCACCGCCTTGCGCTCGGCGTCCGTCACCGCGCCGATGCGGCTGCGGGGCGGCGCAACAAAGCAGCGTTCGACCGGAACCGGCACGCCCTTGGCGTCGAGGAACGACAGCAGCGCCTCGCCAACGCCTAACTGGACAACGGCCTCCACTGCCTTGAATTTTGGATTGGGCCGGAACGTCTCGGCCGCCACCTTCACCGCCTTCTGATCCCTCGGGGTGAAGGCACGCAGCGCGTGCTGCACGCGATTGCCGAGCTGGCCCAGCACCGTCTCCGGCACGTCGAGCGGGTTCTGGGTGACGAAATAGACGCCGACACCCTTGGAGCGGATCAGCCGCACGACCTGCTCGATACGCTGGAGCAGCGCCTTGGGTGCGTCGTCGAACAGCAGATGCGCCTCGTCGAAGAAGAACACGAACTTTGGCCTGTCGAGGTCGCCGACCTCGGGCAACGCCTCGAACAGCTCCGAGAGCAGCCACAGCAGGAACGTCGAATAGAGCCGCGGGCTCTGCATCAACCGATCGGCCGCCAGCACGTTGATGACGCCCTGTCCCGTGGCATCGCAGCGGATCATGTCGGCGAGGTCCAGCGCCGGCTCGCCGAAGAAGCCCTCGCCGCCCTGCTGGTCGAGCAGCAGGAGCTGGCGCTGGATGGTGCCGACAGTCTGCTTGCTCACGTTGCCGTATTCGGTCGTCAACTCGCCGGCATTCTCGGCGATCCATTGCAGCATCGCCTGCAGGTCCTTGAAGTCGAGCAGCAGCAGGCCGCGTTCGTCGGCGACCTTGAAGACGATGTTGAGCACGCCCTCCTGAATCTCGTTAAGCTGCAACAGGCGCACCATCAGCACCGGCCCGACCTCGCTCACCGTGGCGCGGATGGGATGACCCTTCTCGCCGAACAGGTCCCAGAACACCGTCGGGCAGGCGCGGCCGGCGTAGTCGCGCATCTTCAGAAGCCTGGCGCGCTCCTGCGCCCGCGGATTGTCCCCGCCCCGCTGACTGATGCCCGCAAGGTCGCCCTTCACGTCGGCCATGAACACCGGCACGCCCTGCGACGAGAAACCCTCGGCCAGCGTCTGCAGGGTCACGGTCTTGCCGGTGCCGGTCGCGCCGGCAATCAGCCCGTGGCGGTTGGCGTACTTCAGGAGGAGATACTGGTCGGCATCGCTCGCGCCCACGAAAATCGCCGCCTCGTCGCTCATGCCGCCTCCCTCGATCGTCAACGGGACCTTAGCCAAAGACACTGCTCGATAGTAGGGTCGCCGCATGACATTGCCCCGCCTCGCCCTCGCCGTGATCGGCGACGAAATCGGCCCCACCCTCGACGACATGCTCTCGTTCTGCGTCGAGCACGACGTCCGCCGCCTCGACATGAGGACGGTCGGCGGTCGCAACCTGATGGGCATGACGCTCGACGAGGTCGCCGGCATTTCCCGAACCATCGAGAAGGCCGGGCTCAAGGTTCCGACCTTCGTCTCGCCGCTGCTGAAATGGCCGGCGGCCGGCAAGGAGTCGCCGGGCGGCAAGGTCGATTTCGCTTTCGACCCGGCGACCTGCCCGGTCGAAGATCCCCTGGCGCACGCCTTCGACGTGGCAACCGTGCTCGATGCCCGGCGGCTGCGCGTGTTCACGCATTTGCGCTATCCGGGGTATCAGCCGCTCGATCTCGTGCCCCAGTTCGAGCGCCTGGCCGATCTCGCCAGCGCCTACAGCATCGATCTGGAGATCGAGAACGAACCCGTCTGCAACGTCGGTTCGGTGGCCGAACTCGCCGCGTTCTTCAACCACTATCCCGAACCTCGCCCCATTGTTCTGAAGCCCTTGATCGACATCGCCAACAACTGGTCGATCGACGGAAAGCCGTCGGACGCCGACATCGATACGCTCGCCGAGCATGCCGACGCCATCCACCTCAAGGACCGCGACATGACGGCGAAGCGAACGGTGCCGCTGGGCGACGGCGACATTCCCTGGGCCGACGAGCTGAGACGATTGCTGCGCGGCATGAAGGTGCCCGAAGTGCTCGCCAGCATCGAGACCCACTGCACGGGCGACGGCCGCAACGCCACCGCGCGCTCCGTTGCCGCGCTGCGCCGCATCGCCGGCGAGATCGGCGCCGAGATCGTCTAGTGAGTCCGCGATGAAAACCTACGAATTCGTCACTGTCGATGTCTTTACCGACCGGCGTTTCGGCGGCAACCCGCTCGCCGTCTTTCCTGATGCGCAGGGCCTGTCGGATGCGGAGATGCAGTCCCTCGCCACCGAGTTCAATCTGAGCGAGACCACCTTCGTGCTACCGCCGGACGACCCGGCCAATACCGCCCGCGTGCGCATCTTCAATCGCACCGCCGAGATGCCGTTCGCCGGCCATCCCAACGTCGGCACCGGCTGGGTCCTGGCCGGCCGAGGTCGGGCCAAAGACGGCATGCTGCGTTTCGAGGAAATCGCCGGGCTGGTCGAGGTCAAGGTCGAGGAAAACGGCGTGACGATCGCGGCACCTCAGCCGTTGTCCCTTGGTGCCGAAATGCCCGTCGATCTGCTGGCTGGCTGTGTCGGCCTTGCGCCCACCGAGATCGTCGTGGCGGCGCACCGGCCGGCCATGGCCTCGGTTGGAAACTCTTTTGTCGTGGCAGAAGTGACCCCCGAAGCCCTCACCCGCGCCATTCCCGACATTGCGCGCTTCCGCGAGGCCCATGCGGCGTTTCCCGCCCTGGGGCCGCGGCGCCTGCCGCTTTATCTCTACGCCCGCAATGGCGAGGTCGGGAATCGCATCCGCCTGCGCGCCCGCATGTTCTCGCCATTGTCGGGGACCGTCGAGGATGCCGCCACGGGAAGCGCTGCAACGCCGCTTGCCGCCCTGCTGCTGTCGCTGACGGGCGACCAGACGCAACGCTACGACATCGTCCAGGGCGTCGAGATGGGCCGGCCGAGCCTCTTGCTGGCTTCGGCGCACCGGGCAGCCGATGGCATCCGGGCCGCCGTCGGCGGCGGCTGCGTGCCCGTGTTCCGGGGCGAAGTCTCGCTATAGCGGTTGGATGATATATCCCGCGCGCGGGAAATGGACGACGACATCGCCCGCCCGCGGATCGTTGCGCGCGATCGAAACCCGGTCCGGCTCCAATCCCACCAGTTCGCCGCTCACCGGCACCTTGCCGGTATCATCCGGCGTGACGCTGAGCTTCTGCCCCGCCTTCAGGCCGCTGGGGTCGTGCGCATCGACACTAACCGGCGCGGGCTCGGCCGCCCGGGCGAGATCGAGCGCCTCGGTCGCCCTGATGTCGGTGCGCTTGCCGCCGCCGAACGCCTTCATGCGCTCGGCCCACGCCGTGATCCGGGGCAGCCTGTCGAGCGGGCTCGCCGTCGCTCCGATCCGCTCGCGGATGAACCACACCGGATTGTAGAGCGCGCAGTCGGCGAGCGAAGGCGCGGAGCCGGTCAGGAACGCCCGGCCGTCGGCCAGCATCGTCTCGGCGAGCCAGAGCTGGGCGTAGGTCTGGTCGCGCGTCACGGGAATCATGGCGCGCATCGCCGCCGGGTCGAACGAGCGGCCGGAGAAAGCGCTGCGATCCTGCTTGAACGCCTCGGGCAGCTTGTCGCCGATCTGCCCCATCACCAGACCGACCGCCGACCAGAAGATGTTGCGGTCGATCCACATCGTGAGGCCGCGCACCTCGCCTTCCCGTCCCTTGGGCAGAAGGGGCGGCGTCGGCACGCGCCGTTCCAGTTCCAGCAGGATGAGTTGCGTGTCGCAGTAGACATCGGCGCCGATCTGCATGACGGGCGTCTTGCGGTAGCCGCCGGTGAGCGGCATCAGGTCGGGCTTGGGCATGACATTGGGAATGTCGACCGACTTCCAGGCCGCCTGCTTGATGCCGAGCGCGATGCGCACCTTCTCGGCGAAAGGCGAGCCCGCGTAATGGTGCAGGACGATATCGGTCATGAGCGCAGCGCCTTGATGTTGGACGCATACTTGTCGGGTCCGCCGCCGAAGACCGCGGTGCCGGCCACGAGAACATCGGCGCCGGCCTTGATGCAGCGCCGGGCCGTCTCGGGATTGACGCCACCGTCGACCTCGAGGTCGATCGGTTTGCCCAGCGTATCGATCGCCTTGCGCAGCGCGGCGATCTTGGCGAGCTGGCTGTCGATGAAGGCCTGGCCGCCGAAGCCGGGATTGACGCTCATCACCAGCACGAGGTCGAGATCGGCCAACACGTTTTCGATGGCTGAAAGCGGCGTCGCCGGATTGAGCACGCAGCCCGCCTTCTTACCGAGACTATTGATGAGCTGAAGGGTGCGATGGACATGCGGCCCGGCCTCGGGATGGAACGAGATCACGTCGGCGCCGGCGTCGGCGAAGGCCGGAATCAACGGATCGACGGGCGAGATCATCAGATGGACGTCGAAGGGCTGCCTGCTGTGCTTGCGCAGCGCCTTCACGACCATCGGCCCGATGGTGAGGTTGGGCACGAAGTGACCATCCATCACATCGACATGGATCCAATCGGCGCCGGCTGCCGTCACCGCCTCGATCTCGCGGCCGAGGGCGGCAAAATCGGCCGACAGGATGGAAGGTGCGATGCGGACGGGCTGCTGCATGGCGGGCCTCAGGTGCCGGGACGGGTCGGTGCTTCCCAGCCTTTGCGCCGGAACGGATTCACCGGGAACGTGCCGAGCGGCTTGAACTCCTCGGAGAAGAAGCCGAGTTCCTCGAAGGCCAGGTGCAGGCCGCGCTGCTCGGGATGGCCCTCGACCTCGGCGTAGAACTGCGCCTGCTCGAAGCGCGCGCCGGAGAGGTAGCTTTCCAGCTTCACGATGTTGACGCCGTTGGTCGCAAAGCCGCCCAGCGCCTTGTAGAGCGCGGCCGGCCGGCTCTTCACCCGGAACAGGAAGGCGGTCATGCAGTGCACGGTGCGCCAGTCGAGAGGCACCTCGTCGCGCGAGAACACCAGCATGCGCGTGGTGTTGTGATCGGCGTCCTCGATGTTCCGGGCCAGCACCTTGAGATTGTAGATCCTGGCCGCCAGCGAGGAGGCGATCGCGGCCACGCTCTTGTCGCCGATCTCGGCGATCTCGCGCGCCGCGCCGGCGGTGTCGGCGTGAACCAACGGCTGGAGGCGGTGCTTCTTCAGGAAATTGCGGCACTGGGCCAGCGCCTGGACATGGCTCTTGACCGTGCGAATGGTGCGCAGGCTGGCGCCCGGCAGCGCCACCAGGCAATGCTCGACCCGCTGGAAATGCTCGGAGACGATTTTGAGCCGGGTATGCGGCAACAGGCTGTGCAGGTCGGCGACCCGGCCGGCGATCGAGTTCTCGACCGGGATGATGGCCAGCTCCGCCCGTCCCGCCTGGACGGCCGCCATGGCCGTGTCGAAGGTCGGACACGGCAGTGTCGTCATGTAGGGAAAGGCGGCGCGGCAGGCCATGTCCGAGTTCGCCCCCGGCTCGCCCTGGAAGGCGATGACGTTGCTACCCCTGCCCTTGCTGCTCCCCTTGCCGACCCGCGCCTTCGCCATGTCCCGATCTCTCCCCATCTCCCGACCCGAGGCCCGCCGACAGGCGAAAAACCCCGCAAAATCCGTGACTTGCGACGTTCCGCCGCGCGAGCCCGTGGCGGCGATCGGATACTACTGGCGGCGGTGAGGGCGTGCTACAGCAACGTCCGAAAATATTGCCGATCCGGGAACCGACTATGGCCAATTTCAACACTGTTGCGGGCTGCATTCTGGCCTCGGCCCTTTTCGCGATGGTGGTCGGCAAGGTTTCCAACGCCCTGGTCCATCCGGACAAGCTCGACAAGCCGGCGCTCGCCGTCGCCGACGAGGCGCCGACCGCGGTGGCCGCGGCCCCGGCCGCCGAACTCGCGCCGATCGGCCCGCAGCTCGCCGGCGCCAACGTCGAGGCGGGCAAGGCGCTCTTCATGAAGCAGTGCTTCACCTGCCACACCACGGACAAGGGCGGCGCCAACAAGGTCGGCCCCAACCTGTGGGACATCGTCGGCCGCAAGATGGCGAGCCATGCGGGCTTCAGCTACTCCTCGGCACTGCAGGCCAAGGGCGGCGACTGGAGCTACGACGACATCAACCACATGATCCAGAAGCCCACGGCCTTCGTGAGGGGCACCAAGATGGCCTACGTGGGCCTCGCCAAGGAGAAGGATCGGGCCGACGTGGTCGCCTACCTGCGCACCCTCGCCGAAACGCCCAAGCCGCTGCCCTAAGTCGTTGGCCTAGGTGGTCGAGCCCCGCTTCGTCCAACTGGCCAACGCGCTGGCCGATGCCGCGCGGCCGATCGCGGCCCGCTACTTCCGCACCCCTGTCGCGATCGACGACAAGACCGACAACAGCCCGGTCACCATTGCCGACCGCGAGGCCGAGACGGCGATGCGCGACCTGCTCCAGCGCCACGTGCCCGACCACGGCGTGTTCGGCGAGGAGCATGGCGCCGTCAGGACCGATGCCGAGTACGTCTGGGTGCTCGACCCGATCGACGGCACCAAGGCCTTCATCACCGGCCTGCCGATCTTCGGCACGCTGATCGCCCTCCTCCATCGCGGCAAGCCCGTCCTGGGCCTCATCGACCAGCCGATCCTGAAGGAACGCTGGCTGGGCGTTGAGGGAGAGCGCTCGACCTTCAACGGCACGCCGATTTCCGTCCGCGCCTGCCCGTCCCTCGACCGCGCCTACATGTACTCGACGGCGCCGATCATGTTCCCGGGCGCCTACGAGAGGCCGCACGAGGCGCTCACCCGGAAGGTGAAGCTCTTCCGCTGGGGCGGCGACTGCTACGCCTACGGACTGCTGGCGTCGGGCCACGTCGACCTGGTGGTCGAGGCCAGCCTGAAGCTCTACGACTTCGCGGCCCTGGTGCCGGTCGTCAAAGGCGCCGGCGGGCTGATCACCGACTGGCGCGGCAAGGCGCTCGACATGCAGTCCGACGGCTCGGTGCTGGCGGCGGGCGATCCGGCGGTCCATCGCGCCGCGATGGAGGTCTTGGCCGGCTGATGGGTGGACACGAGTGGACACGGGGCCTTGCGCCGGCGTGCCCTGATCGGCCGAAAGCCGAAGCACCTCAGGCACTTGGCCGCTAAAGCGGGACACGGAATCTGTCATCCCTTCGTGTCCACTCCGGCGTGTCCACTGGTGTCTACTTCCGCCCGAAACGTGCCCACACATCGCGCGGCGTGCCGGTCCAGCCGCCTTGCCGGTCGTAGGTCGCCGGCCAATGCAGGCGCAGCAGGCGGATCAGCAGGCCGCTGTCGTAGTCGCGGATCGAGCCCAGCCGCCGGCCGCGCCGGAAGGCCGCGCGGCCATTGCCCGAGACGCTGCGCCGCATGGCTTCCTCGTTCAGGCGATCGGCCGCGCGCGCGGCCGCCTCGGCCCAGCCGGCGGCGAAGGCCGGGTCGGTCTGCCGGCGGCGATAGAGCGTGTTGCGGCTGAGCCCCACCAAGTCGGCAGCAAAGGCCACCGAGCCGGTGCGGGCGAGATGGCGGAGGAAGGTGCCGAGCTTCTTCATCGCCGGCGCGTCGATGCGCCGGCGCCGGGCCGGTCGGGGCATGAGGGACTCCTGGGTTTCAGACATGAAAAAGCCCGCTGGAAGGAGCGGGCCGGACGGGTTGCTCTTCGGGGCAAGGTGAATTCAAACGCCACCTTGCCGGCGTAATCGACTGACGACGGCGACTATATCAGGGGCAGGCCGATCAGAATGCCGACGCCTTTGCCAATCTTCCATACTGACATGGCACTCATCCCGTATTCACTTCCTGTCGACCACCAGCGGCGGCACTTTCTGTCCGATCGCAATGACGACGGGTATCGTGCCATCGGCTCTCCGCCAATTCATCAGACGGTTCACGAGCGGACTGGACGATTCACCTTCGAGTTCGAAATCGACACGGTAGATATCGCCCCATTGGTCACAATGGGTAACGAACTCCGCTCCCAGCACCCATCGCTCGGATGATGGGAGCGTTCTGATGCCAGCCAGGCATTCCGCGGCGAAGGTCGGACTCAAGGCGCCCGGTCGCTCATCCGCCGCAGGTTCCAACGGTGGCCCCGCGAGTTCAGCAGTCAATTCGTCTTCTGACAGTTCGAGTTCGTCGGCCATCGACATCTCCTGAAGAGTGGTACTGCTAACTTTGGTTGTATTCAATGCAAAGACACAACAGGCTTCACAGCTCTCAACGTTCTGGTGCGGGGCGTGGGGGGAGGAATGCCCCTCAGGTCGTTGATGTCCGGCTCTCGGCCCTCAACAGACGAGAATGTTTGCAGCCGGTCGCGCATGGCGGTGCGAACGGCACGTGCTTCAGGACCGTCAGCATCGATGCCTTTCGCCTCGAGTTTGCGATCGGCATCGAAGCGGGCGCGCCGGTAGCGGACGAAGGCCGAGTCCGAGGTGCCGTCAACGATCGCCTTCTGCGCGCCGGCGAAGCGCGCGTGGTCCTCGTCGTCGAGCGAGAGGCGATGACGGTCGAGATCGAGGGCGGCGAAGCGGCCGGGCTCATAGACCATCTGACGGTCCAACCGCTCGAACAGGTCATGGTCGGTCCTAAGGCGGCCCTCGATGAAGAGAGCTTCTAGGTCCTGCCACTGGTCGGGGCCGAGCCAGTCGCGGATGTCCGGCGGTATCGCCAACACTGACCCTTCGGGATTTTTCTCGAACCAGTCGAGTGCGGCGACGCCGGCCTCCGACTGCTGCTTGTGCCACTGCCGTTCGGCGCGGCGCTGGGCGTGCGCAGCGACCTCGGCGATGCCGGCGCGCACCTCGTCGCTCGCATCGTCGGGCGTCAACTCGGCGGCACGTTCCGCAAAGACGTCGGCGCCCGGTGGTCCCGCCGCCTCGATCGGGATGCCGGCCATGTTGCGGTCGACGTCGCGGTAGAGGGCGGTCTCGCGGGCCCGGACGAAGCGGCGATCGAGCGCGGCCTGGCGCTCGGGGTCGATGACCGGGCGGGCGTGGTCGTAGAGTGCCACTGCGCCGTCGAGGTCGTTCTGGCCGATCGCGGTCTCGACTGCGCCGGCATAGAGGTCGCTGAGGCCGCCACGTACCTTGGCGTCGGTCTCCGCCGGATCCCAGCCGCGGCGCTCGCCCTGATAGCGCAGTTCCTCGACCGCGGTCCGGCCGAGCCGGCGCAGATGGGCCGGGTCGTGCCACGCCGCCGCCGCGTCCCGGTTCAGGCCGGCGATGCGCTCGGCGACACTGGCGTCGTCGACCTCCACCGTGGCGCGTTGTGCCAGTTGGCCCAGCGTGCCGGCGGCCCAGTCGAGCCGCGTCTCGATCAGCGGTTCCAGGATGCTGCGCTGACGCGGACCGAAGGCCTGAGAAAGTGTGCGGTCCTTCATCTCATTGAGCGCCGGCAGCGCGCCGGCGATGGCCTCCAGCGCCGCTTCGCCGCTTTGGGCCGAGACCCCGGTCTCGGGATCGTGCAGCAGGCTGCGCACGCCGGCGGAGAACTCGTTGTCGAGCCGGCGCGCGAACATCTCGTCGATGCGGATGGTGTGCTTGTCGACCGGCCAGGGATCGGCCGCGGGCTCCGACTCTTCATTGCCGAAGAGCTGCCCCGGGATCAGGATTCCTCTCATGCGATCGTTTCCTTTCAGGCAAAAGAAAACCGGCGGGGTTTCCCCGCCGGCTGGTGGTGTCGTCTTCCTCACCGCCTGATGGGCGAGGCGTTACGCGTCGAACCGATGCTCCTCGTGGCGCCCGCGTCCAGCCGCGCAGGGCCGATCGAGGCATGGAAAACTCCTGGTTTCAGGCATGAAAAAGCCCGCCGGGCTTCTGGGGTCGGGCGGGCGGTGGGGTTGCGGCGGACGGACGTTCCGCGATCATGGCATGTTTTCTACCAGAAACCTGCGAAACTTGCAACTTTATCTTTTGACCTCATTTTCGCTCGAAGACACCTCTCCACCCGCGGGACGCGGGCTTTGCCGAAGGGGACTTCGTCGCTCCAAGAGTCCCCTACGGCGCGTTGGTGAAGCGGCTCCGCGAGAAGTCCAGCCTCGACACGTCGAACCAGACGATGTCGCTAAAGCCTTTGTAGTCGACGCGCTTGCGGTAGCCGAGGCCCGCCCGCTTCATCACCGCCTGCGAGGCCAGGTTGTCGGGGAGCGTGATGGCGAAGATCAGCCCGAGTCCCAGGGTCTCGAAGCCGTGGGCGAGTGCGGCCCGCGCCACTTCCGTCGCATAGCCCTTGCCCCAGGCGTCGGGGTGCAGCGCCCACAAGACCTCGGTCTCGCCGAACTCGGGCACATGGTTCAGCCCGCCGTGGCCGATCAGCCGGCCGTCACGGAACACGCCCCACGGCGCATAGCGGCGCTCGTCCCACGCGCGGGCAAAACGCTCGATCGTGCCGTGCGCCGCCTCGACCGGGTCGCCGGCCTGGAAATTCCCCGGGGCCGCCGGCAGCCATTTCACCACCTCCGGGTGATAGCGCATCTCGGCGTAGGCCAGGGCGTCGTCCGGCAAGAGCGGTCGGAGCGTCAGGCGCTCGGTCATCAGGATCGTCATGGGCGCAATCCTTACACAACTTTGCCGGAGCAGGGCGACGGCGAGTCTTTCCCCATCGTCCGGCCATCTCCTTGATTGTATATGGACAACATGACCGTTCGCCCTACCCCCAGGATCCGGGCCGTTCCCGCCGTCACGCGCGCCATCGCCGTGCTTCGCCTGCTGAGCCGCAGCCGCACGCCACTCACCCTGAAGGCCATCGCCCAGGCTCTCGATCTCGTGCCCAGCACGGCGCTGCACATCCTGCGCGCGCTCGTGGCCGAGCAGCTGGTCCGCGTGGACGCGGTCAGCAAACAGTACAGCCTGGGCGTGGGCATGCTTCCCCTGGCGCGCGCCGTCCTGGAGAACAGCGATTTCCCCAACCTGGTGCGGCCCAAGCTCGAGGAGCTCTCGAGGCGCTATGGCGTGACCGCGATCGGCGTCGAACTGCCCGACCTCGACCACATGATCGTGGTCGCGCTGGCGCGCTCCCAGGCGCCGGTGCGCCTGCATGTCGATGTCGGCAGTCGCTTTCCTGCCCTGATCAGCGCCACGGGCCGCTGCCTTGCCGCCTTCAGCGAGCATCCCTGGAGCGAAATCGAGAAGCGGTTTCGCCGCCTCGCCTGGCACAACGCTCCGAGCTACGAGACCTGGCACAAGGAAGTCGACGCGGCACGCCGCCAGGGTTTTAGCATCGACCGCGGCAACTACATCGCCGGCGTCACCATCGTGGCGGTGCCGATCCTGAACGGCCGCGGCAGGATCACCCACAGCCTCGCCGCCGTCGGCCTCGGCAACCAGCTCGATCGCGCGACCTCGCTCAAGCTCGCCCGCGACATGAAGAGCGTCGCCGAGGAAGTGACGGCGCAAACCGTCCAGCGGTCGTAGCCGGCCCATCACGGCACGCAGGCGCGGCACGATCTTTACACAACTTTACCGGCGCGAGACGACGGCGAAACCGCCGGGCTCCATATCGCTGGAACGGGGACATTGACCTGAACCAGATGGAGAAAGACATGACGACCCTCAGCCTGAAGACCCTCAGCATCAAGACGGCGATGGCGGCCCTCGTGGCCGGCAGCCTCGCGATGACCGCCGGCGGCACCGCCTTCGCGCGGGCCGACGGCGCGGGCATGGACCCGGCCAAGTTCCAGCAGCGCCTCGAGAAGCGCGTCGACAAGGCGTTCGACGGCACCACCGTCACCGCCGACCAGAAGAAGAAGGTGACGGAAATCCTCCAGGCCGCCTTCGGCGACATGAAGGGCACGCACGCCAAGCGCGCCGAGGTCCGCAAGGCCCTGCAGGAGGCGATGAGCGCGCCCACTATCGACCCGGCGAAGATCGAGGCGATCCGCACCGAGCAGGTGAAGATGATGGACGACAGCTCGAAGCGCTTCACCAAGGCCCTGATCGACGCCGGCAACGTGCTGAACGCCGAACAGCGCCAGGCCTTCTTCAAGGCCTGGAACGAGCGCAAGCATGGCCCCCGCAAGGGCTAATGGGCAAAGGCCAGTGACACCAGGCCGATGACATGAGGGTGGGCCGGCCCGATACTGAAACGATGGCCGAGCGCATCCTGATGATCGACGACGACAACCGCCTCGCCGGGATGGTCTCAGACTATCTCGGCGGGGCGGGCTTTCGTGTGACGGTGGCCGGCACCGGCCGCGACGGCGAGGCATTGCTCAAGCGCGAGACCTTCGACGCGGTGATCCTCGACCTCATGCTGCCCGACGCCGACGGCCTCGATCTCTGCCGCAAGCTCAGGGCCTCGAGCGACGTGCCCATCCTGATGCTGACCGCGCGCGGCGAACCCATGGACAAGGTGGTGGGCCTCGAGATCGGCGCCGACGACTATCTCGCCAAGCCCTTCGAGCCGCGCGAGCTGCAGGCCAGACTGCGCGCCATCCTGCGCCGCAAGGGTGGGCCGGCGAAGTCCGAGACGCTGCGCTTCGGCCGCCTCGAAATCGACAAGGGCGCCCGCGTCGTGCGCATCGACGGCGAGGAGCGCGCCATCACTTCGTACCAGTTCACGATCCTGCTGATGCTGGCCGAACGCGCCGGCCGCGTGCTGTCGCGCGACGCGCTGATGGACCTCCTGAAGGGCGAGAAGCTCGAAGCCTTCGACCGCTCGGTCGACGTCCACATCAGCCGCATCCGCGCCGCCATCGAGGACGACCCCAAGAAGCCGCGCCG
>JAUXWB010000313.1 GCA_030684475.1 Reyranella sp.
CCGCGCCTGTACTTGCGTCTGGCCAGGTAGTTGCGCCAGGAGCCGTCGTTGGTGCGACGGATCTGGGCGTAGATGAAGCGGTATATGCTCTCATGGCTGATGGTCACTCGGGCATGCTGCCGCTTGAGCCGGCCGGCGATGTGTTCGGGCGACCAACCGCGACGGAGTTGGTCGAGGACGAGGCCGCGCAGCTCGACGTCGCGTTCCAGGCGCGATCCGCTCCAGCGCCGGGCCGCCGCCTGCTCCGCAGCGTAGCTCGGCTTGTAGCCGATCTGGGTGCCGCTGTTGCGCTTCAGATCGCGAGAGATGCTCGATGGCGAGCGATCCAAAGCTGCCGCGATCTGGCGGACCGACTGGCCGGCTTGGTGAAGCTGGGCAATCGTGCACCTCTCTTCGAGGGTGAGGTGGCCGTAATGTCTCCCCATGGCAACACCCTAGTCTGGTGTTGCACTTCGTTTGTGAGTTCAGGGGGATCTTTTGCGATGTATGACCAAGGGTCCCTCGCTGCGCTCGGGATGACATCTCGCATGGACTTGGAGGAAAAATAATGGCCGATGACAAGCCCGACGTTGCGCGCCTGGTCGACGAGGCGGCGAAGGCCATCGGCCTGCCGATCGCGCCTGAGTACCGCGCCAACGTGATCCTGAATTATGAGCGATCCCTGATGATCGCGCGACCGCTGCTCGAGGTCGAACTCGACGACGAGCTGACGCCCGGTCCGGTGTTCCGGCCATGAGCGATCCGCTTTCCAAGACCGCGACCGCGGCCGAGATCGCGCGCGCCGTTTCCCATGACAAGGCGAAGGCGGTCGCCGTCATCGACTCCGCGCTGAAACGGATTGCGGCGGCCGAACCCACGATCAATGCCTTCACCGACGTCGTGGCCGACCGTGCACGCAAGCGTGCGGCCGAGGTCGACGCCGGCAAGCATCATCGCGGGCCGCTGGCGGGTGTGCCGTTTGCGGTAAAAAACCTGTTCGACATCGAAGGCCTGCCGACGCGCGCCGGCTCCAGGATCAACGTCGACGGACCCAGGGCCGCCCGTGACGGCGCGCTGATCCGCAAGCTCGAGGCGGCCGGCGCGATCCTGGTGGGCGGCCTCAACATGGGCGAGTACGCCTACGACTTCACCGGCGAGAACGCGCACTACGGCCCCTCGCGCAATCCGCGCGACACGACGCGCATGACCGGCGGCTCGTCGGGCGGGTCGGGGGCCGCGGTCGCGGCGGGCGTGGTGCCGCTGGCGCTGGGCTCCGACACCAACGGCTCGATCCGCGTGCCGGCCTCGCTCTGTGGCCTGTTCGGCCTGAAGCCGACCTATGGCCGCCTGAGCCGCGCCGGCTCGTTCCCCTTCGTCGACGCCTTCGACCATCTCGGACCGATCGCGCGGTCGACCGAGGACCTGGCGCTGTCGTTCGATGCCATGCAGGGCGCCGATCCCGACGATCCTGTGTGCACGCACCTGCCGCCGGAGCCCAGCCTGCCACATCTCGGCGAGGGCATCGGCGGGCTTCGCATCGCCATTGCCGGCGACTACTTCGCGCGCGGCGGTGAACCCGAGGCATTCGAGGCCGTGGCGACGGTGGCGAAGGCGCTGGACGCCACGAAGACCATCGTGTTGCCGCAGGCCGCGGCGGCACGGGCGGCGGCCTATGTCATCACCGCCATCGAGGGTGCGCAGCTTCACCTGCCGCGGCTCCGCACCCGGCCGCAGGATTTCGATCCCGACACGCGTGAGCGCTTCATGGCGGGGGCCCTGCTGCCGGGCGCCTGGTACGTGAAGGCCCAGCGCTTCCGCCGCCAGTATCGCGCCAACGTGCTGAAGCTGTTTGACGAGGTCGACGTGATCCTGGTGCCGGCGACGCCCTGCACCGCGCCCAGGCTCGGCCAAACCATGATGAAGCTGGGCGGCGTCGAGCTGCCGGTCCGCGCCAATCTCGGCCTGTTCACCCAGCCGGTCTCGTTCATCGGCCTGCCCGTGGTGGTGGCGCCGCTGCAGCGGCCCGGCGGCCTGCCGATCGGCGTCCAGGTCATCGCCAAGCCCTACAACGAACGGGCGGCGCTGCGCGTGGCCGCCTTTCTGGAGAAGCAGGGCATCGCCAGCGCCCCACCCGCCTGACTGTGGCCCATGCTGTGGCCCATGCTTCGAGACGGCCGCTGCGCGGCCTCCTCACCATGAGGCTGTTTGCTATCACCTCACCCAGAGGAGCGGCCCGAAGGGCCGCGTCTCGAAGGGTGGGCAACAGGAAGTGAGGAGGACATGGAAATCAATATTCCCGAGGTCGTGGGAGAGGTGACGGCTGCCTTCAATCTCTATGAGAAGGCGCTCAACACCAACGACGTGGTGACGCTCGACGGCTTGTTCTGGAAGAGCCCGCATACGCTGCGCTATGGCATCGGCGAACAGCTCTACGGCCACGACCAGATCGCGGCCTTTCGCGCCGGCCGCGACCCGGGCTTTGTATTGAACCGGGATCTCCTCAAGCTCTGGGTCGTCACCTACGGCCGCGACTTCGGCACCGCCAACTGCGAGTTCCGCCGCCACGGCGCCACGAAGACCGGGCGGCAGAGCCATACCTGGATGCGGACCCCGGAGGGTTGGCGTATCGTAGCCGCGCACGTCTCGCTTATCGGCGAGGCGACGCCCATGAAGACGTCATAAAAGCCCAAGGGACGAATTGAAACTTCTGCTGACTCACATGCCGCTTGCGAGACGGCAGTACTACGGTGCGCGGGCGCTCGCGCGGCTGCAGGCACTGGTCGAGGTGACGCTGCACGAGGGCGACGCCCCGCTCGATCCCGCCGGGGTGATCGCGGCGGCGCGCGACGTCGATTTCATCATCGCCGACCGCTCCACCTCCGTGCCGGGTGAGATCTTCGCTGCATTGCCCGGGCTGAAAGTCGTGATGCGTAGCGCCATCGACATCCGCAACATCGACGTCGAGGCGGCGTCGAGGGCAGGGGTTCTGGTAACACATGCCGAAGCGGGCTTTGTGCAGTCGGTGGTGGAATTGACCCTGGGACTCCTGGTCGATCTTTCGCGCGGCGTCTCGCGCGCCTCGGCCGACTATCATGCCGGCCGGATGCCCGAAATTCGGGTCGGCCGGCAACTTGGCGGCAGCACGGTCGGTATCATTGGCTATGGCCGCATCTCGCGGACGTTGGCGCCGCTGCTGGCCGGCCTCGGCATGACGGTGCTGGTGTCGGATCCCTATGCCCAGATCGACGATCGCCGCTTCACCAAGCTGCCGCTGGACGACCTGCTGGCGCGCGCCGACTACGTGGTCTGCCTTGCCATCGCCAACGACGAGACCGAGAACCTGCTGGATGCGGCGGCCTTTGCCCGCATGAAGCCGGACGCCTTCTTCATCAACATGTCGCGCGGCAACCTTGTCGACGAGGCGGCGTTGATGAAAGTGCTGACCGAAGGCCGCATCGCGGGTGCCGCCATGGATGTCGGTCGCGCACCGGACCAGATGCCGTCGCCCGACCTGGCGCGGCTGCCCAACGCCATCGCCACGCCGCATGTCGGCGGCCTGACGCCGCCCGCCAGCGAAAGCCAGGCGATGGACACCGTCCATCAAGTCGAAGCGCTGGTGAAGGGCGAGGTGCCGCCGGGCGCGGCCAATCTCGATCGCTGGACGCGCCGGCCTTAGTCGACCAGGCGTTCGAAACCTTCCCGCGGTGCGTGCGTTATCCCTACGCACTGAAGGAAGGAGGCGAACAATGGACAAATCCGTAGATACATCCCCTGGCTTGGCCGCCGTTCGCGTCCCTGACGACGAGGTCGACCTGTACAATGTCTCCGAAGGCGGCTGGTACGCCGTCGATGAAGCGGACAAGGCCGTGCTTGGTCCGTTCGAAAGCCTCGGCGAATGCGACCGTGCGATCCACGACCGGATTGCCCTGGTGACCCCGTCGGCTGCGCCAGTTACCCGAGCCCACGTTACTTAGGCCTGGCGCCGGCGTGGTTGAAAAGCCGTGCCGGGTGGCTACGGTGCTCGCATGCATACTCCAAAGGACCTGATCGCCGTCCATGTTCCGACCGAGGATCTGGGCGATTACAATCTCACCCAGACCGGTTGGTATGCGGTCGACGACGGTGGCCGTGTCATCCTGGGCCCGTTCGAGAGCCTTGCCTTGTGCGAACGAGCGATTCGCGACCGGCTACAACCGACGAGGGGAGTCTGACGTCAACCGTCGTCCCGACCGAGGCCCGGAGGGCCGAGTGGAGGGACCTCGCTTCAACGCGATGGGCCCTGCGTGTCAGGACGAGACCCCTCGACTGCGTTCGCTTCGCTCACCTCGCTCGGGGTGACGCTGGCGCGTCAGTTCCCCGGCCCGCGTTCCATCGAGAAGGGCTGCCAGCGCTGGAGCTTGGACTTCTCCAGCACCATGGGATTGACGCAGGCACGCGGCCACTTGCCGCCCAGCACCAGCGCCATTTCGGCGCCGACGCGGCGCTTGCGCGCGACGTCGAAGCGGATCGACGCCGAGGCCACGTGCGCCGTCAGGATGACGTTGTCCATGCCGAGCAGCGGATTGTTGTTCCCGACCGGCTCGGTCTCGAGCACGTCGAGGCCGGCACCGGCGATCCAGCCCTCCTGCAGCGCCTTGATCATCGCCGCCTCATCGACGGTGGAGCCGCGGCCGGTGTTCACGAACAGCGCCGTCTTCTTCATCTTCCTGAAGTGCGGCTCCTTCATCAGGTGATGCGCGTCCTTGGTGCCGGGCGCATGCATCGAGACGATGTCGGAGCGCTGCAGCAGCTCGTCGAAGCCGACCGGCTGGACGCCGTAGTCGGACATCACCAGCTCCTCGATGTAGGGATCGTAGGCCAGCATCTGGAAGCCGAAGGGTGCGGCGCGCTTGGCGACGGCGCGGGCGACATGGCCGAACGAGATGAAGCCCAGGGTCATGCCCATCAGGCGCGGGAACTGGTAGAGCATCGGCCGCGCCTTGGCCCACTCGCCCT
>JAUXWB010000327.1 GCA_030684475.1 Reyranella sp.
GCCGCGCAGGCTGGGCGACGCCACCATCGGCGGATTGATCATCTTCTCCAGCGCCTGGGCGAAGCTCATCTGCATGAGCTGCAGGCTCTTGGCGTCGGGCAGCGCATCCATGCCGGGCGAGCGGCCGTAGACGTCGTTGCCGATCAGGTGCCAGCGCGGGCAGAGCGCGGGGAACTCCTCGTAGCCGCCGACCGCGAGCAGGGCGTCGCCCGCGCCGCTCTTTTCAAACCAGACGGAGCGGAAGGGCGCGTCGGGGCCGAGCTGCCGCGTGACCGGGCGGCCCCCTTTCCCGACATTTTCGTTCGGCTCGATCGCATGCACGACCTCGACCTCGCGGTCCCAGTCGCCGCGATCGTAGCGCTCGCGCACCAGCATCGAGACGGCACCCCGGCCGAAGCGCTCGACGAGCTGGAAGGTGGTCATGGACAGCGTGCGGTAGAGCGTGTTGACGGTGAGCCGCTCCGAGGCGCCCAGCCAGTATTCGCCCGCCGTCAGCGGATAGGCGCGCACGATCTCCCTTGTGTCCTCGACCACCACCATGGCGGCGGTGCCGAACACGCCCAGCTCCTCGTAGACGACGGCCAGCGCGTTGTAGAGGTTGGAGCGCGCGAAGACGCGGAGCATGCGTTGCGTCACGTCGTCGAGCCACAGGCGCACCTCGGGAATTTCCGAGAGTTGCGGGCTGCCGATGCCGAGGCGGAACCATGGCCGCGCCGGCGACGAGAGACCGCCCATCAGGCCGGACGCGAGCGTGCGCGCGGCCAGCATGGCGGTGGAGTCGAGCAGCCTGGCGTTCACCTTGGCGCCACGGCCGGCGCGGTGGACCGGGCCGAGGAAGGAGCCGCGGCGCGGCAGGATGTTGTCGGAGAGGTCGCGCCAGTGCGCGAACCATGAGGCACGCTCACGATCGAGCGCGCCCAGGCGCCGCTCGCAATGGCGGCGCAGGTCGAGAGTTTGCATGTTGTGTCCTTTCGAGTTCCTCTCCCCCGCTAGGGGGAGAGGCTAGGTGAGGGGGCGTCGATGGCCGTGCGTAACCCCCTCACCCGCCCTCTCCCCCTAGCGGGGGCGAGGTGCATGAGCTGAAGAGGTCGCAAAGTGAAACGGCATTGACGATTGACGTCTCTCGTCAATCCGCATATGCGCCCTTGATGAAGGAACACCAGATGAGCAGGCCTCCCATCCACCCCGGTGAAATCCTTGCCGACGAGCTCGGCGAACTCGGCATCACGCCGACCGAGCTTTCGCGGCAGATCGGTGTGCCGCCGAACCGTATTTCCCAGATCATCCAGGGCAAGCGCGCCATCACCGGCGACACGGCGTTGCGGC
This sequence comes from Reyranella sp., assembly GCA_030684475.1. Classification (GTDB taxonomy): domain Bacteria; phylum Pseudomonadota; class Alphaproteobacteria; order Reyranellales; family Reyranellaceae; genus Reyranella. Next base: position 1,327 of record JAUXWB010000327.1, read on the forward strand.
TCGGCCACTGGTTCAAGAGCAGTCCCGAATTCTGGCTCAATCTCCAGACCGCCTACGATCTGCGCGTGGCATCCAAGGAAGTGGGCCGCACCATTGCCAAGCTGCCGACCCGGCCGCAGAAGCGGGCTGCCTAGAGCGGTCCAATCTTCACGTTGAGGCGCCGCCTGAGTTGAACTCCGGCCCCCCCGAATGCAAGTGTGCTGGCGACGTGCCTGCACTCAGAAAATAGTTCGCATGCAGCAGTGCTGCACATGCTCGAAGGTCGAACCTTTCAAGGTGACGGCGACCCGCCGCTCACCTCAGGAAGGAGACCTGGGGACCGAAGTCGTAGCCGCTGCCCTGGCTGGTCATGGTCACCTGGGTCACCTGTCCGTTGGCGACGGTCGCGACGGCCGTGGCGGTCATGCCGTTCGGCCCCGGTGGGGTGATTTCCACGGTCGGCGGCACGACATAGCCGCTGCCGGGATCGAGCATGACGACCTCGATGACGATTCCCGCCTCCATGACGGCGTATGCCTGAGCCCTCACGCCGAAGGAACCCACGGTCAATGTCAGGGTCGCGCCGTCGGGCACCGTGCCATCCATCTTGGAGGGCACCCCGGTGGAGATCGCGGCGCCGTTCGTGCCGAGCGGCGTCTCGTCCTCGGAGAAGCCGTAAGCGAGCTGACTCGTGTAGATCGAACTGGCCAGCGGCGCCGTGGTGCCCTGCAGCGTGCTGTAGTGCAGGAACTTTGAGAACGGGCAGTACCTCGAGGTGCTCGTTGTGCCGGTGTACCAGTTGGCCGTGCTGGTCCAGGCCGTGTTGCTCTGCCCGGTCGTCGTCGGAACCGATGTCGACACGCCAGCCATCGCGACGCCGCGGCAGAAGGCCTGCACGATCTGGTCCCAGACCGTTCCCTGCTGGTTGGCGGGAATGCCGGCCTGCGCCCACACCCAGGTCGCGTTGGCGAGGCTTTGCGTCTGCCCGTTCGAGGGAACGGGCTTCAGAATGGAGAAGGCCGGCGTGCCCGTCGTGCTCAGCCCGGTGTAGAAAGCGAACTGCGTCCCGTTACTGACGCCGGTAAAGGACGTCGTGGTGCCGATGGCCACCTGCAGGTAATTGCCCGACGCGAAGAAGGCAGCGATGGTGTCGTCCCACCATGTGACCATCGCATCGGCGTTGGCCGTCGCGACGGTCTGGTTGGCGAGCCAGTCCTTCGGCGCGGCGATGACGTAGAACTCCCCGCCGGGCACGCTGGGCGGTGCGATGAAGACCGGCGTCGCGAGGATGCCACCCCCTGAAGTGCTGCCGACCGTGAAGGTCTGGTCCGTTATCGTCGCCAACGAGACGGCCGTGGCAGGAAGACCGGCGATGGCCGGTATCGTCTGCACCGTATAGGGCGCATTGATGTCGCTGGAAAAGCTGCCCATCGGCACGCCGCTCAACTGCACCGCGGCGCCCGGAGAGGGCGCCGTACCGGAGGTGATCTCGGCGACGAGAGTGGTGGCGCTGGACGCGATCACGCCGGACTCCGTGGGCGTGACGGAACCGCTGGAGGCGTTGCTGGGGCTGCTTGGGGCAACGAAGGTGAACTGCTGGGCAGTCAGCGACGAATCCGTGAGGCCGGTGTTCTGGACGGATTGGTTGCCGTCGTAGGGGGCGCCGGCCCCGGCGACGGTTATTGCCTGCCCGGGCACCAGGCCGTGCGGCGCGGCTGCCGTGGCGAGCACGACGGCGCTCTGGGAAACCTGTGCAGCGAGCTGCACGTTTGCGAGCGCCGTGCCCTGCTGCGAGGCGGGAGCGATGGCGAGCGGGTTCGCGTTGACCGCACCGGTGTAGAGCAGGCGACCGAACTGGCCGACGCTCTGGACGTCGGTGGGTTCGTTCTGGAGGAACGACGTGAAGGCCTGCCCGATCGTGCGGCGGTTGACGCCGGTCAGGGCCGCGTTGACGCCGACCTGGGCCGGGCCCGAGCTGACGGTCGACGATTGCAACGTCAGCGGCAGCGCGAACCCGTCGACCTGGCTCACGTCGAAGGTCGAGTTGCCGGTGCTGCCGGCGTAATAGAACTCGACGATATCGGCCACGGAATTGCCGGCCTGCTGGCCCGGCGCGAACGGCGGGACGGCGAGGTTGCTGAGGCTCGCCGTGCCCGGCGTGACGCCGATCGGGAACGGCGCCTCGCCGGACGGGGTGACCATCACGACGAGCTGCGCGGAAAACGTTGCGATGTTCTGATCGAGCTGGATGCAGGGCTTGTACGTGGCGCTGTCCTGCGGAAGCCCGGCGACGGAAGTCGGAACGAGCGAGACGATCGAGGCATACGCGTTGATCGCAACCCCGGCGTTGCCGCTGGCACCGCTGATCTCGACCTGGAACTGGCTCGGACCGAGGGCGGGGTTGGTCGAGGGATTCTGCGAGACGGCCCACACGCCGTTCCAGTTGATACCGCTGCCGGTCAGGCCGAACAGTTGGATCGGCGAGTTGAGCGGAAGATTGGCCGGCCCCTGCAAGGTCGCCGTGACGATGCCGCCATTGCCGGTCGCGGCCTGGATCTTCTGCGAGGAAATGAGAACCGGCAGGTACACGACGCCCCCGGTCGCGGGCGGCAACGCAGCGGGTACGGTGTAGTTGATCGACGTGCCGCTGACACTGGTGACCTGGAAGACACCGTTGTAGCCCGGCACGCTGACGCCGGACACGAAGACGGTCTGGTTCGCGGCGACCTGGTTTGGAACGGCGGTAGTGATCGTCGCCGTCGTGCCGCTGCACGAGGCCGCCGATATCACGACGGCCGCCTGCACGAACTTTCCCTGCGAGCCGAGAACGTTCAGCGAGCTCGGCTGCCCCCCGTCCGTGCTGCCCGGAATGCCGTGTCCGGTGACGTACACCGACCCGCTATCGATCTGGGTGTCGTCGACGATATCGACTGTGATCACGTTGCCCTCCCCCGTTGCACTAGAATATATCTTAACAATTCTATCGGAGATTGTGAATTCGAGCGCTCGATTTGAAGCCAGCCACCAGGGGGCGGGCGAGATCGGCACACTCGAATCGCCGCTACATGAAGGCGAAGCCGCGCGGCTGCAGCACGGTGCGCCTATTGGCCCAGAAGAGTTTTCAGCGCCGTGGTTACCGCCGCCGGTTGAGCCGAAAGGCCGAGCCCCGACGTGGCGATGGTGCTGCGATAGCCCTGCAAGCCGGCCGCACGACGGCGCGCGTCCTCGCGCGCGGCTTTGACGGCGGGATCGGCCTGGGTCGGTGAGACCGGTGGCGCGGGCGGTGTCGGCGGTGCGGGCGGCATCGGTGACGGGGCGGGCATGGCGGGCATCGAGAAGAGGCACATGGTTGTCTCCTTGGGTTGATTTGAAACGGCTAGGTCTCTCCACTTCGCAGCGCTGCGCGCTGCTTCGGTCGAGACGACGGAAAATGCACTGCCCCCCGCCCTCTTCGGGGGCACCTCCCCCGAGGCGCAGGGCTATCGCATGTGACGTTCCCTTCGTCGTCTCGGGCGGGGTAACCCCCGCCCTGAAGCGAAGCCGCCCGAAGGGCGGCGCAGTCGAAGGACCTTTTTTCCGTGGTCCATCGACTGGAAAAGAGGTCCTTCGACTACGCTTCGCTCCGCTCAGGACGACGGAAGAGCTCACATGCGTTAGCCCTGCTAGGAAGACGGGGGAGGAGAAGATCAGTTGTCGTCGCCCCACCAATAGTCCTCGTCGAGCTTGGCGAAGGGGTCGTAGTCGGTTTTGTAGAATTGCTGCGTGGGCGGCAGGTCCCAGGAGCCGCTGGTCACGGGATGGGCGAAGGTGAGGGCCAGGGCGTCGGCCAAGTCAGGTGACGCGAGGCCGCGCTTTTTCATGTCGTCCTTCTTTTCGAGCTGGATCTCGTTCTTGCCGTTGAAGCCGTATTCGACGCCGCAGAGGTCGGCGCGCAGTTCGGCGTCGGGCGGCACGATGCCGCCGGCCAGCCAGTCCTTCATGTTGCCCCACATCTCGGCACGCTTGTTGGCGTAGAGCGGCTTGGCGCCGGCGGAATCCCAGCGCTCGGCGGCGGCGCCGAAATTGACGCCGAAGACGAAGGGCACGCCCAACTGCCGCAGGCGATCGACGACGCCGGCACCGACACCGCCCTCGTCGACGAACACGGCGCGCACGCCCTCTTCGGCGGCCC
>JAUXWB010000342.1 GCA_030684475.1 Reyranella sp.
CATGCGCCTCGGACGTCCCCGCCGAATCGATTTCGAAGGCATCCGCGACGCCCGCCCGGTCAGCCAGAGTGCGAAACACGCCCTCGGCCATGGGTGAGCGGCAGAGGTTCGCAGTGCAGACAAAGAGGACCTTGATGGCCATGGCCGCCACCCTAGCACGGCGCTAGATTTCGCAACATGCATCAGGAATATGGCCCGCCCGGCATCGTGGTGCTGACCGGGGCGGGCCTCTCCAAGGCAAGCGGCATCGACACCTTCCGCGACCCCGACGGGCTGTGGAGCCGGGTCAACCTCGAGGACGTCGCCACCCTGGACGGTTGGCACCGCGACAAGAAGAAGGTGCTCGATTTCTACAACGAGGCGCGCGGCCTGTTCCGCGCCGCCCAGGTCGCGCCCAACGCCGCCCACGATGCGCTGGCCCGCCTCGAGGCGAAATACGGCGGCGAGGTCACGATCGTCACCCAGAACATCGACCCGCTGCACGAGATGGCGGGCTCGAAGAACGTCATCCACATGCACGGCCGCGAGGGCGAGGTGCGCTGCATGAAATGCGGTATGGTGTTCCCGTCCGACGCCGACCTGTCGCCTGAATCGGTGTGCCCGAAGTGCGGCGCCGCGGGCGAACTGCGGCCCAACATCGTATGGTTCGGCGAACAGCCGATGCATCTCGACGAGATCTACGCGGCGCTCGAGAAATGCGGCCTGTTCGTGGCTGTCGGGACCTCCGGCCAGGTCTATCCGGCGGCGGGCTTCGTGCTGCATGTCCGGCGCCGGGCCCGCGCCCGCACCGTCGAGCTCAATCTCGAGCCGACCGAGAACCAGCCGCTGTTCCAGGAACACGTCTACGGCCCCGCCACCCGGATCGTGCCGCCCTACGTCGACCGCATCCTGGCCGAAGGCTGGAAGCCCGGCGGTTGGTAAAGCGGGCTGACAATGCAGAGGAGAAGCGAATGCCCGACACGATGTCCGAACGGACGCGCGACATGAACAAGGTGCCGCACGGCGCGCACCACATCGCGCCCGACGTCCATGGCCAGAACTTCTACGCCATCGACCGCCAGTTCCAGGACCTGATGTCTCTCTACTTGGAGCCCGGCCTGCGCGCCGCAATGACGCCGCACTTCGACCGGCTGGGCGCACTCGCCGGCGGGCACCTCGACGACCTCGCCATGACGGCCGACAAGCACCCGCCGGTGCTCCACGCCCGCGACCGCTTCGGCCGCGATGAGGACTGGATCGACTACCATCCCGCCTATCGCGAGATGGAGAAGATCGCCTTCGAGGACTACGGCATGCACGCCATGAGCCACCGCGCTGGCGTGCTCGGCCTCAATAAGCCGGCGCATCCGCTGGTGAAGTACGGCATCACCTATCTGTTCGTGCAGGGCGAGTTCGGCCTGATGTGCCCGGTCTCGGTGTCGGACACCTCCAACTTCATCATCAAGCGCTACGGCTCCGATGCCCTGAAGAAACTGCTGCTCGACCGGCTGCTGAGCCAGGACCCGGCGACCATGCTCAAGGGCACGCAGTTCATGACCGAGAAGGCCGGCGGCTCCGACGTCGGCGCGCTCGAGACCGAGGCCGAGTACGTGGGTGTCGGCCCCGACGGCGTCGAGCGCTGGAAGCTCTACGGGCAGAAGTGGTTCTGCAGCCACGCCGACGCCGATGTCGCCGTCCTGCTGGCCCGTCCGCGCGGTGCCGCGCCTGGTACGCGGGGGCTCGGCCTGTTCGCCATGCCGCGGCGACTGGAAGACGGCAGCCGCAACAGCTATCGCATCGTGCGGCTGAAGGACAAACTCGGCACGCGCTCGATGGCCTCGGGCGAGATCGTCCTCGACGGCGCCATCGCCTACGCCGTGGGCGACGTCGGCCGCGGCTTTAAGCAGATGATGGAGCAGGTCAACCTGTCGCGCCTCAGCCACGGCGTGCGTGCTGCTTCTATGATGCGGCGCTGCCTCAACGAGGCGCTGGCCGCGGCACGCGGCCGCCGCGCCTTCGGCCACGCCACCAGCGAATACCCGCTGCTCCGCCGCCAACTCATGAAGATCATGCTGCCGACCGAGCAGGCGCTCTCCATGTACGCCTTCTCTGCCGACACGATGGGCCGCGCGGACAAGGGAGACAAAGAGGCCACGAACCTGCTGCGCATCCTGACGCCGGTCTACAAGTTCCGCGCCTGCCGCGACAACATCCCGGTCGCCAGCGCCGCCCTCGAGGTCAAGGGCGGCCTGGGCTACATCGAGGAATGGGTGACGGCGCGGCTGGTGCGCGATGCCCAGATCGGCACGCTGTGGGAGGGTACCTCCAACATCAACGCGCTCGACGTTGTGCAGCGCGCGGTCGGCAAATCAGGCGGTCACAAGACGCTGAGCGCGGCACTCAAAGCCAAATACGAGCCGAGCGGCGCGCTGCCCGGCCAGTACAAAGGCCTGCTGGGCGCCACGCTCGACCGCGTCGAGCGTTTCGCCGAGGCCGTCGCGTCAGATCCCAAGCACGAGAAGCGCTCGCGCCTCGCCGCCGGCGCGCTCTATCATGCCACGACGGCTGCGCTGTTGGCCTGGGAAGGCGCCACCCTCGGCGCCCAGGGTGGCGATGCCCGCCGCCTGCTTCTATCGCGCCTGGTGATCGAGCATCGACTCTCCCCGCAGGACCCGCTGTCGCTCAACGAATCGCCGTGGGAGCAGGAGGCGATGGATCTCCTGCTCGACGACGCGCCGGTGCCGTTGGCGAAGGCTGTGGCTCTCGTCGGATAACGAAAAAGGTCCCTCGCTTCGCTCGGGATGACAATATTGGTGTCGCCCCGATATTGTTGTCATCCCGAGCGAAGCGAGGGTGTGGATTCACGTTCGAAGCGCAACAGTTTAGCAAGAAAGACTTCAGCCGGGGTCCTGAACTGCAGGCACTTTCGCGGCGTGTTGTTGTAGGCGGCGATCCAAGCGTCGAAGAGCT
>JAUXWB010000348.1 GCA_030684475.1 Reyranella sp.
GACATGAAGGTCAACGACCGTGGCCAGACCAATGCCGAGATGGCCGACAAGCTCGCCAAGCTGGCGCAGCTCTACCAGCCCGGCACGACCTGGGAGTATTCCATGTCGACCGACGTCCTGGGCCGCGTCGTCGAGGTCGCCTCGGGCATGCCGCTCGACAAGTTCATCGAGGAGCGCATCACCAAGCCGCTGAAGATGGGCGACACCGGCTTCGAGGTCGCGGCCGACAAGAAGGCGCGCGGCGCCCGGCCGATGAAGGAGGGGCCGAAGAACGAGGTTCCGTCCGTCCCTGACGTCACCGAGAAATTCACCTGGCGGTCGGGCGGCGGCGGCATGGTCTCGACCGCGGCCGACTACGCCCGTTTCCTGCAGATGTTCGCCAACGGCGGTCAGCTCGACGGCGTGCGCGTGATCTCGCGCAAGACCATCGACCTGATGACGGCCGACGCCCTGCCGCCGGACATCAAGATGGGCGCCGACATGTGGCGCTTTGCGGCGCTCGAGCCCAGCGCCCGCATGGGCCAGGGCTTCGGCCTGGGCTTCGCCGTGCGCACCGACGTCGGCCGCAACCCGCTGCCGGGAACGCCCGGCGACTACTACTGGGGCGGTGCCTATGGCACCTACTTCTGGCACGACCCCAAGGAGCGCCTGTATGTCGTCTACATGATGCAGTCACCTGCGGCGCGTCTGCGCTACCGCTACCTGATACGCGATCTGGTCTATCAGGCGATGGTGAATTGATTGGGGTGAACTAAGCGGCTACTGCCGGTTTCGACGTTCCCTCGATCGCGCGCCGGAGCGCTGCCCGGGCCAGCAGGCGCGTCGAGTCGAGCGTCGGCAGAGCCGAATTCGCGTCGTTCAGGATCAGCGGGATTTCAGTGCAACCCAGAACGACCGCGTCACATCCCTGGTCCTTCATCCGTCCGATGACCTGCTGGAAGTAGGCGACCGACTCGGGCTTGAAGGTGCTGCAGACCAGCTCGTCCATGATGATGCGGTTGCACTCGTCGCGCTCGGCAGCGCTTGGGCGGACGTAGTTGAGGCCGCGCGCCGTGAACTTGTCCGGATAGACCTCGCTGTCGACCAGCCAGCGCGTTCCGGTGAGGCCGACGGTGCGGAAGCCGCGCTCCACGGCATGCTGGGCGGCAACTTCGGCAATATGCAGCCAGGGAAGCGGCGAGTGCGGCACGACGTAGGGCAGCGCCTGGTGGATGGTGTTGTCGGGACAGATCAGGAAGTCGGCGCCCATCTTTGCGAGCTTGCCGGCCGAGGCCAACATCAGCTCGCCCACGCCCTGCCAGTCGTCGCGATAGATGTGCGCCATGTAGTCGGCGAGCGAGGGCGTATGCATCGAGACTTCGGGATGCGCGTGCAATCCCAACAGCCCGGCGCCCTCGACGCAAATCGTCCTGTAGCAGAGGGACGCGCCCTCGGCGGAACAGGCCACGATGCCGATATGCTTGGGGCTCGTCATGTCTTCAGACGCATCCTGCCCAGGAAGTCGCGCTTGCCGAGCGGCACGCCCTTGTGGCGCAGGATGTCGTAGGCCGTCGTGGCGTGAAAATAGAAGTTGGGCAGCGAGAACGACATCACGAAATCCTCGGCCCTGAACGGGATATTGGTGTCGCGGATCTGGAACACCACATCCTTGCCTTCGTGCGCGTTCACGTCGGCGGGTGCGAGTTTCTGCAGCGCCTCGCGCGTCTCCGTCACCGTCTTCTGCAAGCCAGCATAGTCGAGTGCCGGCAACTGCCCGGGAGGCTGGAAAAGTCCCGCCTCGATGCCCCGTATTGCGCCGAGCGAATGGTGCGCGGTAACCAGTACCTGGACACGGAACGGCAGCATGTCGGTGTAGAGCCTGGCCTCGAGCACCTCGTTGGGGTCGGTCTTGTTTTCCTGGAAGTGGGTAAGGCCGCGCCCGAGGACGCCTTCCAGGCCGCCCAGGACCTGCACATAGGTTGCAACGCTGAGATCGTAAAGTGAAACGGCCATGATGAAAGATCCTCCTTGGCGAATATTTTCACCGGCCACGGCCGCGAAACAACCGTTTCCTCATGAGGGCATTAGCGCTTCCCCGTTTCGTGCGGCGCGCCGGCTGGTCTAGTCTCCGCGCCAATCCACGTCCTCTCCGGGAGACACCTTCATGATCGACCTTCACTACTGGCCGACGCCGAACGGCTGGAAGATTTCCATCATGCTCGAGGAATGCGGCCTGCCGTACAAGCTGGTGCCGGTGAACATCGGCACGGGCGAGCAGTTCAAGCCCGAGTTCCTCAAGATCAGCCCCAACAACCGCATGCCGGCGATCGTCGATCACGAGCCGCCAGGTGGTGGTGCCGCCGTCGCGGTCTTCGAGTCGGGCGCGATCCTGCAGTACCTCGCCGAGAAAGCGGCCAAGTTTCTCCCGAAGGATCTGCGCGGCAAGTACGAGGTGCTGCAGTGGGTGAACTGGCAGATGGGCGGATTGGGCCCGATGGCGGGGCAGGCCAACCACTTCAACATGTATGCACCGCAGTTCAATCCGGCGGAACAGCTCACCTACGGCCAGGCCCGCTACAGCAATGAGGTCAACCGCCTGTTCGGCGTGCTGAACAAGCGGCTGGCCGATCGGCCGTTCGTTGCCGGCGACTACTCGAGCGCCGACATGGCGATCTGGCCAGGGGGCGTGGGTTACAAGAATTTCGGACAGAAGCTCGAGGATTTCCCGAACCTGGAGAAGTGGTTCCGGGAAACCGGTAAGCGGCCCGCGGTGGTGAAGGGCCAGGCCGCCGGCGCCGAGCTGCGTCAGACACCGGGCATCAACACCGAGGAACAGCGCAAGATTCTGTTCGGCCAGACCGCGTCCGTTGTCCGCTAACCGTAGAGTCGTACGATCGCCCGAGCCGCCTTTGCCAGGCGGCGCCGGAGCGCCACCGGCTTCATCACCTCAGCATCGGTCCCGAGTCGCAGGAGTTCGACGGCGGCCTGATCGATCGACTCGATCGGGATGGTGACGCGCACCCATCCATCGGCTTCCGGCGGTCCGGCGCTCTCCCGGGCCGCCTGTTGCACGGCGGTGCCCAGCCCGTCGAGCTTCGAGAGGCCTTGCGGTGAGAGGCGAAGAACGGCATTGGTGCGGTAGACGCCGATCTCATAGGCCCGCGTGGAGGAGGTCCAGAAGCGAACCAGGTCGAAGTCGCGGGGCCGCTCGAAGCGTTGATCGGTGACGATGAGATCGAGGATATTGGCAACACGATAGGTGCGCGTCTGCTCGCCGACGCGGGCGACGAGGTACCAGGTGCCGGCCTTCAGCACGAGACCGAGTGGGTTCAGGCGCCGGGCGATCGCGCCAGCGTCGCGTTTGTAGCGGATATCGACGCAGGTGTCGTTCCACACCGCCTTGGCGATCTCAGGCAACAGACGCGCGGCATCGGCGCTGCGGAACCAGTCGACCGGGTCGAGATGGAAGCGCGCTGCCACTTTCTGCGCGCTCGCTCGCGCGCGCTCCGGCAGGGCCGCCGTCAACTTGAGCTGCGCCGTCGTCAGCACGTCGGCGAGCCCGAGTTCGGCGGCGGGACCGGGGAGGCCGGCCAGGAACAGCGTCTCCGCCTCGGCGGGCGAGAGGCCGGTGAGGCGGGTGCGGTAGCCATCGAGCAGCTGGAAGCCGCCACCCGGCCCGCGGTCGGCATAGACCGGCACGTCGGCGGCGCTCAATTCGTCGATGTCGCGATAGATCGTGCGCACCGAGACCTCGTACTGGGCGGCAAGCGCCTCCGCCGTCATGCGACCACGGGTCTGCAGGGTCATCAGGATCGACAGCAGTCGGCTCGAGCGCATGCACACACAATATCAGGAAATCATGACGTAAGATGTCAGGTATGCGGGTGTATGACGAGATCTCTTGGAATGAGGGAGATCCGCCATGTCACAACAGAGCGCTTTCGATTTCTTCGCCGGCGATTGGTCCTGCCGCCATCGCTACCTGGTGCGACGGCTCGCGGGTTGCGCCGACTGGATCGAGTTCCACGGCACCAGTTCCATGCGCAAGATTCTCGACGGCTTCGGCAATATCGACGACAACGACATTCACCTGCCGGCGGGACGCTACACAGGTGTCAGCCTGCGGACCTACGATCCCGACAAGGAGATGTGGTCGATCTACTGGCTCGACAGCCGCCGACCCGGCCGCATCGATCCGCCTGTTGTCGGTCGCTTCGACAATGGCATCGGCATCTTCTACGGCGAGGACAGGCTCGGCGAAAAGCCGATCCGCGTGCGCTTCATCTGGTCTCGCATCACGCGCGGTGCGGCGCGCTGGGAGCAGGGCTTCTCGGCGGACGATGGCAACAACTGGGAAACCAACTGGACCATGGATTTCACACGGCTCTAGGAGTTGGGATGCGAATTCATGACAAGACCTTCGTCGACAGGTTTCTCGAGCCGTGGAACGATCACGACGTGGAGGGTGCGCTGGCCCTGATGACGGACGACTGCGTATGGGAGATCACCAGAGGCTCCGAGCCGCACGGCACTCGCATCGAAGGGGCGGAGGCAGTTCGTGCGGCGATCGCTGGAGCCTTCAGGGCAATGCCGGATATTCACTATGAGCCTGTCCACAGCAGCTTCGGCCAGGATCTCGTGGTGGTCGAGCTGTTGGTGACCGGCACACTCGCCGACGGCAGGCCGGCGAAGTTTCAGGCCTGTGACGTCATGACGGTCCGGGACGGCAAGATCGCAGCGAAACGGTCGTATCGAAAGCTGGTCGATTGGAGTGGCCCTTGACGCTCCGCTGATGGACAACCACTTTGGCCTAGCCCCGACGTGGTAGGGAGGGGTGGGAGGCACTGTGATGCAAGGCCAAGAGCGCGACCTTATTTCCGGCCTGTTCGGCCGGATTCAGCAATTCGAGACGCAGCCGCGCGATCCCGAGGCCGAGGCCCTAATCGCGGGTTCGGTCGCACGACAACCGGCAGCGCCCTACCTGCTGGTGCAGACCGTGCTGGTCCAGGAGCAGGCGCTCAAGGCGGCGCAGGAGCGCATCGCCGAGCTCGAGGCCAAGGTGGATCCAACGCCTGCGTCGTCGACAAGTTTCCTCGGTAGCGCGCCGAAGGTCAGTCCCTGGGGCTCGCCAGCCGGTGGCACGCCGACGCGGCCGTCCCTGGTGCCTTCGACACGCTCGCCGTTGCAGGCCGCGGTGGCGCCCCAGCCCGCGGGCGGCAGCTTCCTGCGCACAGCGATGGCGACGGCAGCCGGCGTTGCCGGCGGCGCCCTGCTGTTCGAGGGCATTCGCAGCATGATGGGAAGCGATCCGTTCGGCCAGCAGACAGCCGCGGCTCAGCCGGGCGCCGTTCCCGACGCGCAGCAGCAGCAGGCGATGGCGCAGGACGACGGCCAGGCAGCCGATGGTGGTGCACCGGAGGACTACGACACCGCCTCCTACGACCAGGACATGGGGCAGGACATGGGCGGCGGCGACGACTTCGCCTGATCTGATTTGTAAGAATTTCACAATGAACGGGGAAATGCCGAGATGATCGAACTTCATACCTGGGGCACGCCCAACGGCCGCAAGATCTCCATCATGCTGGAGGAGTGCGGGCTGCCCTACAGCGTGCACAAGGTCGACATTTCCAAGGGCGAGCAGTTCAAGCCCGAGTTCCTGCGCATCAGCCCCAACAACCGCATTCCGGCGATCGTCGATCCCGACGGCCCCGGCGGCAAGCCCTACAGCCTGTTCGAATCGGGCGCGATCCTGATCTACCTCGCCGACAAGACGAAGAAGTTCATGCCGACCGATGCCGCCAAGCGCTACGACGCGCTGCAGTGGCTGATGTGGCAGATGGGCGGCTTCGGTCCGATGCTGGGCCAGGCGCATCACTTCCTGCGCGCCGCGCCGACCAAGATCGAGTACGGCATGAAGCGCTACGTCGACGAGGCCAAGCGCCTCTACGGCGTGCTCGACAAGCAGCTCGCGGG
>JAUXWB010000377.1 GCA_030684475.1 Reyranella sp.
GATGCCGCGGCCCAGCACCATGTAGCCGCCGCACTCGCCATGGATCGGCACCGACCGGCCGGCGAGCGCCCGCAGACCGCCGTGAAACCGTTGCGCCGCCGCCAGCACGCCGGCGTGAAGCTCGGGATAGCCGCCGGGCAGCCACACGGCGTCGGCGCTCGGATCCGGCGCCTGATCAGCGAGCGGCGAGAAGGGAACGATCTCGGCGCCGGCCGACCGCCAGCGATCGAGCAGGTGCGGATACATGAAAGAGAAGGCCTGGTCCTGCGCCAGTGCGATGCGCTGGCCGGGCGGCTTCAGGCCGGATGCGGAACCCGTCGATGGCCGCAGCACTGCGGGCCGTGCAGCCTGGCGAATGGCGTCGAGATCGACGGCGTTTTCGATCGCATCGGCGAAGCTGTCGAGACGGCGCTCGATGTCGGCCGTTTCGCCGGCCTGCACCAACCCGAGATGGCGTTCGGGGAGCGTCAATTGATCATTGCTGGCGATAGCACCGAACAATTTCAGGCCAATCCGCTCGAAGGCCGGCGCAATCAGGGCGAGATGCCGGGCGCTGGAAACCCGGTTGAGGATGACGCCTGCGACGCCGACATCGTCGCGATAGTGGGCGCAGCCCGCAGCCACGGCGGCAGCGGTCTCGGTCTGTCCCGAGACATCGAGCACCAACAGCACCGGCCAGCCGAACAGCGCGGCCAGATCGGCCGTCGCGCCGCGCGCGGTCTGGCCGGGATCGGCGACACCGTCGAACAGGCCCATGACACCTTCCGCAACGGCCATGTCGGCGCCGCTGGCATGGCGGGCGACGAGATCGGACAGGGTGCCGGCAGACATCGCCCAGGTGTCGAGGTTGTAACTCGGCCGGCCAGCCGCCACGGCGTGAAATGCCGGATCGATATAGTCGGGGCCGCACTTGAACGGCTGGACGGCAAGCCCGCGGCGACGGAGCGCGCGCATCAGGCCGAGGGACACAGTGGTCTTGCCGGCGCCCGAGCGCGGTGCCGCCACGACCAGGCCGCCCGGATCAACGGGCTGGTTCATTGCCAGCCGACCATCGACGACAACAGGCCTTGCCTCAGGCCGGCGATCTTGCCGATGACCACGATGGCCGGTGCGCCGATCCCTTCACGGCGGGCATCGTCGGCGAGCGTCGCCAGGCTGCTCTCGACGACACGCTCCTCGGCCGTGCTCGCGCCCTGGATGATGGCCGCCGGCGTGTCCGAGGCCATCCCGCCCCGCGCCAGCGCCGCGGTGATGTCGGCGAGCTGCGCCATCGGCATATAGAGGATGATCGGCTGACCCACTTTG
>JAUXWB010000379.1 GCA_030684475.1 Reyranella sp.
TCCGCCAGGAAATCGGCAAGGATGCCGTGAAACTTTCCTCAGCCGAGGAAGCTCGACGGGCGCGCGAGCGTGTACAAGCCCTGCTGTCTGAACCGCTCAATGAAGACGCTGCCGTACAGATCGCCTTGCTCAACAATCGCGGATTGCAGGCTGCGTACAACGACCTCGGGATCTCCGAAGCGGAATACGTTCAAACGAGCCTGCCACCAAACCCTGCGATCATCGTAGGACGCACCTTCGGCACGGGTGGCTTCGCCGAGGTCGGATTCCAGCTCATCGGGAACCTTCTGGCATTCGCCACTCTTCCGAGAAAGACGGAAATCGCCAGGCGCGAGTTCGAGGAAGCACGCTATCGAGCCGTCGCGACGACACTCAGTCTGACGGTGGACGTTCGTCGTGCCTATATCCGTGCGATAGCCGCGCAGCAGCGCCTTGCGCTGTTGGAGCAAGCCCGACAGGCGGCCGACGCTTCGGCTCGGTTGATGAAGCAACTCGGCGAAACCGGTGCCGCGAACAAGCTCGACCAGGCACGCGTCTCGGCCTTCTACGCCGATCTGAGTGCCCAGGTCGCCCAGGCCCGGCTGCGCGTCGCCGGGACGCGGGAAGCGCTGAACCGGATATTGGGTCTGTGGGGCTCCGACCTGGGTTACAAGCTGCCGCCGCGGCTTCCGGCGTTGCCTGCCGCCGTGGATACGCTGGCCGACGTCGAGGTCGAGGCCATGCGCCGGCGGGTCGATCTCATCATCCTGCGCTACGAAATCGTCACGCTGGCCAAGTCGGTAGGGTTCGTCGACGCGACCCGCTACATGTCCTTCCTCGAGCTGGGTTTGGGTTACAGGAACGAGGTCGAGACCAACGACGCCGGCGAGCAGGAATCGAAGAATCGCTACGGCCTCAAGTTGGGCATCGTGATACCGATCTTCGACACCGGCGAGGCGAGGGTCACAGGCGCCCGCGAGACCTACATGAGGGCAATCAATCGCCTGACCGAGCGGTCGGTAAACGCCCGCTCTGAAGCACGCATTGCGTACGCTACCTATCGGGCGACCCACGATATCGCGCGCTACTATCAGACCCGGATCGTGCCACTGCGCCGTCAGATCTCGGCCGAGGTGCTGCTGCGCTACAACGGCATGCTGGTCGACGTCTTCGAACTCCTGATCGATGAGCGTGAACGCATTGCGGCCAATCTCGGTTCCCTGGATGCGCTGCGCGACTACCATCTGGCGGTCGCCGATCTCCAGGCGGCCCTCATCGTCGGCGGCACTGTCCCGCCATCGGGGGTCATCAACACGACACCCCCGCCCGAAACCATCCCTCTCGGCATTTAGGAAAGGAGAAGGACGTGTCTCTCTCCAGACGTGATCTCGTCGGGGCCTCGGGCCTCGCTCTTCTCGGCGCCACCGCCGTCAGCGGTCGCGTCCAGGCGCAATCGATCCCCGAGGCGCCGACCACCACGACCAACACCATGCAGCCGCCGCTCTACCCCACGAGCGGACCGGATTACCAGCCCGTGGTGACGCTCAACGGCTGGACCCTGCCGTGGCGGCAGAACGGCGACTGGAAGGAATTCCATCTCGTGGCCGAGCCGGTCGAGCGCGAAATGGCGCCCGGCATGATCGCGCGCCTGTGGGGCTACAACGGCCAGAGCCCCGGCCCGACCATCGAGGCGGTCGAGGGCGACAAGGTCCGCATCTTCGTCACCAACCGCCTGCCCGAGCACACCACCATTCACTGGCACGGGCAGTTGCTGCCCTGCGGCATGGATGGCGTCGGCGGCCTGACGCAACCACACATCAAGCCCGGCAAGACCTTCGTCTACGAGTTCCAGCTCATGAAGAGCGGCACCTTCATGTACCACCCGCATGCCGACGAAATGGTGCAGATGGCGATGGGCATGATGGGCTTCTTCGTCGTCCATCCGCGCGATCCCAAGCTGCACCGGGTCGACCGCGATTTCGTGTTCCTGCTCTCCGCCTACGACATCGATCCCGGTAATTACGTGCCCAAGGTCGCGGAGATGACCAACTTCAATATGTGGACCTTCAATACCCGGGTGTTTCCGGGCATCGACCACCTTGTCGTCGCCAAGGGCGACCGCGTGCGCGTGCGGGTCGGCAACCTGACCATGACCAACCATCCGATCCACATGCACGGCTACGACTTCGAGGTGACCTGCACCGATGGCGGCTGGGTGCGGCCCGAGGCGCGCTGGCCCGAGGTCACGATCGACATTCCG
Source organism: Reyranella sp. (assembly GCA_030684475.1). Classification (GTDB taxonomy): domain Bacteria; phylum Pseudomonadota; class Alphaproteobacteria; order Reyranellales; family Reyranellaceae; genus Reyranella. The sequence continues at coordinate 2,240 of JAUXWB010000379.1, forward strand.
GTCGGCGCCATGCGCGCCTACGAATTCGACGCGATCTACCCCGGCGACTGGGCGCTGCATTGCCACAAGTCGCATCACACCATGAACGCAATGGGTCACGACATTCGGACGTTCATCGGCGTCGACAAAAAGCAGTTCTCCAGGCAGATGAAGCGGCTGGTGCCCGACTACATGGCGATGGGCAGCGCCGGCATGGCCGACATGGGCGAGATGGAGATGCCGCTTCCCGACAACACCCTGCCGATGATGACCGGCTTCGGCCAGTTCGGCGCCATCGAGATGGGCGGCATG
>JAUXWB010000381.1 GCA_030684475.1 Reyranella sp.
GTAGACCGTGGTGCCGACGTTGAAGTGCTTGTTGTCGATGTTGCCGCCGAAGGCGCGCGGCTCGACCGAGCTGCACTGGCCCCATTCCGGCGGTGGCGCCACGCCCATGATGCCGAAGAACGGCTTTAGCTGGATCTCCAGCCCCCACGGCATGGTGCAGACGCCGCGGTTCGAATCGATCGGGATGTGCGTCAGGCGATAGAAGGGGAAGTCCTCGGGCAGCGTGCCCATCAAGGGGCGCTGCACGTTCCAGCCCCAGTTGGTGCGGAACTTGATGTCGAGCACTTCGACCGCCAGCGTGTCGCCGCGTTCGGCGCCTTCGACATGCACGGGGCCTGTGAGGATGTGGCGGCCGAGATGCGGTTTTAGCGTGGAGAGGATCTCGCGATGCTCCGGCAGCACGTTCAGCGGCGGCTGCGGCAGGATCTCGGCGGCGCCGGACACGCAGTGGATGGTGGCGATGTCGCCCGACTTGATGCTGAGCTGGGGCTTCAGCTGGCTGTCGAAATAGCCCCAATGGCAGGTCTCGGGCGAGGAATGCAGCTCATGCGTAGCCATGCGGTCTCCCATTCTTACGCAATGGTTGAAGCACATACCGTGCCCCCAAATCCATGGGCGATGCTATAGCCGGGGTATGAACTACCGTCACGGCTACCATGCCGGTAATTTCGCCGACGTTTTCAAGCACACGGCGTTGTGCGAGCTGTTGAGGCTGCTGCTGTCCAAAGACAAGAAGCTGTTCGTCCTCGATACCCATGCCGGCACGGGCGGCTATGACCTCGGCGGCCAGTTGGCGGTGCGCACCGGCGAGGCCGCAGCAGGCATCGCTCGCCTCGCCGCCGCGCCGCGCGGAGACATGCCGGCCGCCGTGGCGCGCTATCTCGCCGCGGTTGCCGCTTACGACCGAAAGTTCGGCCCCTCCGGAGGCGGACCGCGGCGTTATCCCGGTTCGCCGCGCCTGATCCGGGCGGCGCTGCGGCCGGGCGATCGTTTCATCGCCTGCGAGCTGCATGCGGAAGACGCGTTGGCGCTGAAGCGCGAGTTCGCCGGCGACCGCGCGGTCGAGGTGCGGCAGGCCGACGGCTACAAGGTGCTGAAGGCGATGCTGCCGCCGCCCGAGCGCCGGGGCCTGGTGCTGATCGATCCGCCCTTCGAGGCGACGGACGAATTCGAGCGGCTGTCGCGCGCGGTGCGCCAGGGCCTGCGCCGCTTCGCCACTGGCTGCTATGCGATCTGGTATCCGATCAAGGACGAGGCGGCGGCTGCGGCCTTCGTGGATTCGCTGGAGGCTCCCAAACGTCTGGTCATGGAGCTGCGGCTCGGCGGCGACGTCGGGACAGGCAAGCTCACCGCCTGCGGCCTCGCCGTGGTTAATCCGCCGTGGCGCTTCGAGGAGGCGATGGCCGAGGCCCTGCCCTGGATCGCCCGGTGCCTGGGACCCGGCGTCAGGGCGACGATTTCCGCGCCGCCAGCCAACTCGCCGGCTCCGGCGTCGCCACCGTGATCGCGAACGACACCAGGCAGAGCGCCGCCCCGGCCAGGATCGCGCCCGCGTAGGAGCCGAAGAAATCGTAGGCGTAGCCGGCGACGGGCGCGCCCAGCAGGGCACCGAACGCCACGCCGCTGTAGAGCGCGCCGATGATCGAGCCCAGCGCCCGGCCGCCGAAATAGTCCGCCGCGAGCGAGGGCGCGATGGCCACGAACCCGCCGTAGAAGGCGCCGAACACGAGGGCGAAGACGATGAGCGCTGGCGCAGCCGTCGAGACCGACCACATCACCAGCATGAGGCCCGCGCCGATATACATCAGGGCGAAGGAGATGCGGCGGCCGAGCCAGTTGGTGACGCTCGCGAACAGGAACCGGCCGACCGTGCTGCCGACGCCCAGCAGCACGATCAAGAGCACGCCGAAGCCCTCGCCGAGTCCGAGATCCTTGGCATGGGGCGCCAGATGAACGAACGGCACGAACAGGCCGAACGACATCAGCAGAGCGCCGATATAGATCGTCCAGAAGGGCACCGTGCGCATCGCCCCGCCCAGGGTGAGGCCGGCGGGGATCGCGGACGCGCCGCCGGGTGAGGGCGCATCACCGTCAGGGGCGAGGCCGTAGTGCTCCGGCGCCGAGCGGACCAGGAGGCCGCTCACGATGGCGCCGACCACCGTCAGGGCGGCCAGCACGAGATAGGTCTGGCGCCATCCCAGGTCGGCGATCAGTTCGTGGGCGAGTGGGGCGCCGATCAGCGTGCCGACGCCGATTCCGGCCACGGCAATGCCGCTTGCCGTGCCGCGGCGGCGGACGAACCAGCGCTGGACCGCGGCGATGCTCGGCACGTAGGATAGCCCGACGCCGACACCGACACCGAGGCCGTAGCCGAGATAGACCTGCCACAGGGCCGTCGCCTGCGAGGCGGCCACAAGACCCGCCGCCACCAGCAGCAGGCCGCCAACCACCAGAGGGCGCGGCCCGGTACGGTCGGCGATCAGGCCGGCGGGGAAGCCCAGCTGGAAATAGAGGAACGCCGCAATCGAGAAGGCCAACGCCGTCTCGCCACGGCGGGCGCCGAACTCCGTCTCGAGGGCGCCGAAGAACGCGGCAAAGGAGTAGGCCACCGCATAGCCGGTCATCATGCACAGGAAGGCGCCCGCGACGACCCACCAGCCGGCGAACGGACGCGCGGAAGTCATTTCTCGCTCTCGGTCATGATGGAAAGCTAGGGTGGAGCAATACCGCGCACCATGCTCAATCGTTCGGTCGATACCGAAGCACTATTTCTTGTCGCTATCCTTCTTGTTGTTGTTGTTCTTCTTCTTCTTTTCGTCGCCAAGCCGCCAGCCCCAGGCTTCATAGGCAGCCTCGGCGATGGCGGGATCGAGCTCGTGCTCGGTGAGCTTGATGCCGCGACCTAGCTCATCGGCAATGATGTCCAGCCCCTTCAGCCGCGCCTGCATCTTGTCGTCGCTGGCAACGACGTGCCAGGGGGCGTGGTCGGTGTCCGTCCGCTCGAGCATGTCGTCGTAGGCCTGGAGATACTCCTTGCGCTTGGCGATATTACGGAAGTCCTCGAGGGAGATCTTGAAGCGCTTGTAGGGCTTGCTCAACCGATCGATCATCCGGCGCTCCTGCTCTTCCGCACTGATGTGGACGAGCAGCTTGACGACGTGGACGCCGTCGTCGGTGAGTTGGCGTTCGAACTCGTTGATCTCGCGATAGGCACGCTTCCAGGCATCGTCGCCGCAGAAGCCTTCGATGCGTTCGACAAGGACTCGGCCGTACCAGGTACGGTCGAAAATCGCCCAATTGCCTGGTGCCGGCAGGTGTTGCCAGAAGCGCCAGAGGTAGTGGCGGCCTTGTTCGTCGGGTGTGGGGGTGCCGATCCGCCAAACATGGACCGATTTCGGTTCCAGGCCGGTGACCAGGCGTGAGATGAGGCCGCTCTTGCCGGCGGCGTCCCAGCCTTCCATGCCGATGACGACCCGTGTCCCGGTGAGCCGATGATGCGTCTTCAGGTCGAGCAGCCTCTTCTGCAGGTTCTTGAGCCCGCGTTCGTAGTCTTCCTCGTCGATTGGACGGTCGATCATCTCGATCTCGTCCAGTATCGGCCATTTGCCCATTGATTCCTCCACCCGTGGAGGGTGCCAGCGACCGGCAAGCAGGGCAATGATCGCGAGAACATTGACAGCGCGAACCGCGCCCGCGACTAATCTCGCCAATGTCTGACGTCGAACCGACCATCAAATACACGGTGCGCACCGGCAAGCCGGTCGTCGAGATCGGCGGCAATTGGACGGTGCTCAACCTCCGCGGCATTCGGCAGAAGGCCGCGCAGGCCCTTGCTGCCGCCGGCGCCGGCCACGCGGCGCGCACGGTGGATGCGAGCGGCGTCGAGCGGCTCGACACGGCGGGTGCGCTGGAAATCCTGCTGCTGGCAGGCGGCGGGCCGGACACCGAGGTGACGACCCGGGAGAAGGATCACGCCGACCTGTTCGAGGTCGTCCAGAAGAACATGTGCGAGGCGATGCCCGAGCGGCACGTGAACTGGCTGGCCCATTGGCTTGAGGAAGTCGGGCACAGCACGGTCGATTTTTATCATCAGGTCGTCAATCTTTGCGCCTTCTTCGGCGAGATCCTCGTGGTCTTCGTCGAGGCCTGTCTGCACCCGCGTCGGTTCCGCATTAACGTCGTGGTTCGCCAGATGTACGAGGTCTGGATCAGGGCGCTGGTGATCGTCGGTGTCCTCTGCTTCCTGATTGGCGTGGTCATTGCCTATCAGGGCGTGCAGCAGCTCAAGCAGTTTGGCGCCGAGACCTTTACGGTCGAGGCGGTCGGGATCGGCATGTTCCGCGAACTGGGCGTGCTGCTCACCGCCATCATCGTCGCCGGCCGATCGGGCAGCGCTTTCACCGCCCAGATCGGCACCATGCAAGTCAACCAGGAAGTCGATGCCATGCGCACCATCGGGCTCAACCCCGTCGAGTGGCTGGTGCTGCCGCGGATCGTCGCCCTGGTGATTTCGCTGCCGTTGCTGACATTCTGGGGCAACATCGCCGGTCTGCTGGGCGGCGCGGTCGCCTGCACGTTCTATCTCGATTTCACGTTCGCGCAGTTCTTCGACCGGCTGCGCGACACGGTCGGCATCTGGCATTTCTATACAGGCATGATCAAGGCGCCGGTCTTCGGCTTGGTCATCGCGGTCATCGGCTGCTTCGAGGGTCTGCAGGTGCGCGGTAGCGCCGAAAGCGTCGGCCAGCTCACGACGAAAGCGGTCGTCGAGTCGATCTTCTGCGTCATCGTGTTGGACGCCGTCTTCTCGATCATCTTCCTGCTGGCGAACGTGTGATGGCCGAAGGCGGTCAGCTCGTCGACCACAGCGACGGCCGGGACGTCGTCTTGCGGCTGCGCGGCGTGCGCACGCAGTTCGGCAACAACGTCATCCACGACAAGCTCGACTTCGACGTCTTCCGCGGCGAGATCGTCGGGCTCGTGGGCGGCTCGGGAACCGGCAAGTCGGTGTTGCTGCGCACCATCATCGGTCTCAATGGGGCGACGAGCGGCGCCATCGAGATGTTGGGGGTCGACACCCGTACCCTTCACGGCAAGGCGGAGCGCGCCATGCAGGCTCGTACCGGCGTCCAGTTCCAGGATGGCGCTCTGTTCTCCTCGCTCACGGTTTCGGAGAACATTATCGTGCCGATCCGCGAACATGCGGGTCTGGACGAGGAGACCATGCGGGACATCGCCGCCCTCAAGATCGCCCTGGTCGGCTTGCCGCCGGACACCGGTGACAAGAAACCATCGGAACTATCGGGCGGCATGCGCAAGCGGGCGAGCCTTGCCCGTGCACTTGCCCTTGATGCCGAGCTGCTGTTTTTGGACGAGCCGACCGCCGGCCTGGACCCGATCGGTGCGGCCCATTACGACGAACTCGTCAAGGGCCTTTGCCAGAGCCTTGGGCTGACGATTCTGATGGTGACTCACGATCTGGACAGCCTGAACGCCATATGCGACCGCATTGCCGTCCTGCTCGACAAGCGCGTGGTGGTAGGTACGATGGAGGAATTGCTGGCATACGATCATCCATGGGTCCGGGAATATTTTCACGGTCCGCGCGGGCGGGCGGCTCGACAGGAGCAGAAGTAACGTCGGATGGAAAGAAAGTCGCCTTACGTGCTGATCGGCGCGGCGATGATCGCGTTTATTGTCGCTGTCGCGGGTTTTGTCGTTTGGAAGCTGCGGGCGGGCGACCGGACGGCCTATGCCTACTATGACATTCTCTTTTCCGGCGAAGTGCAGGGGCTGACGCAGGACTCGCCTGTGTTCTACCGGGGCTTGCGTGTCGGCCGGGTCCAGAACATCCAGCTTACCTCACGGGTCGACACTCAACGGGCCACCGGGCGCGAGCGGCTGACGGAAAAGATCGAGGTGACCGTCGCCGTCGACTGGAACATCGACATCCGGGAACGCTCCTACGCTGTCTTTGAAAAGCCGTTCATAGCCGGCTCGCCGTTCATCCAGATCGTCGGCCGCCTTGACGTCGACCAGATCAAGCCGAAGAAGAAGCTTGGCGAGAAGCCCTACCCGGAGATCCGCGAGGGTGCGTCCTTCCTCCAGGCAACGTCGACGTCGGCTCAGGAGCTGCTGTCGAAGGCAAGTACCACGGTCGACCGGCTCAACGACCTTCTCAGCCCCGACAACATCGGCGCCGTCAGCGACACGCTGCGCGATCTGTCGACGGCAACGGCTGCGTTCGCCAAACAGGATGCGGCAATCCAGACGACGCTGGCCGAACTGCCGGGAGCCATCACCGAAATCCGCCAGACTTTCGGCAAGCTGAACGGGCTGGCGGACTCTCTCAATCTGATGGCGCTCGAGCTTGGCCCGCAGGACGCCGCAAGCCGCAAGGCCTTGGCCGGCAAGGACCCCGGCGAATTGGGCAAGACCATTGTCGAGGCACGCACGGCGCTTTCCAACATCGATGCGGCGGCTGTCCAGCTCAACAGGCTTGTGGTTGACAGCAAGGGGCCGATCAAGGGTTTCGCCGAGACGGGTCTGACCGAGCTTTCGCTGGCCGTCCGCGAACTGCGTCAGCTCACCGCAAACCTCAACATCATCATCACCAAGGTCGAACGCGACCCGGCCGCCTTCGTGTTCAGCGGCAAGCAGGGATACACGCCGAAATGATTGCTCGTTTGGCCGCCTGTGCCGCCGCCGCCTTGCTCGCCGGTTGCCAGCTCATCGACGCCGCGACGGAACAGACCGACCTTTACACGGTTTCCCCCAAGAGCACTTTCGATCCCAACCTGCCGCCGGTGTACTGGCAGCTCGCTGTCGAGGCACCGGTCGCGGCGGCCAGCCTCAACACTGGCCGTATCGCGATCGCCATGACGCACACCTCGACCGATTACTATGCCAAGGTGGCGTGGACGGATCGGGCGCCGCTCATGGTGCAGACGCGGATTGTCGATTCCTTCGAAAACACCCGCAAGATCGTGGCCGTGGCACGTGAGTCGATCGCCCTGCGCGCCAACTATCTGCTGCAGCCCGACCTGCGCAATTTCGAGGCGATGTACTTCTACGGCCAGCCGCCGATCGTGAAGGTCCGCATCATCGCCAAGCTGGTGCGCATGCCCGATCGCCAGATCATCGGTGTGGCGTCGTTCGAGCGTTGCGTCCGCGCCCACGCCGACAAGGTGCCGAAAGTCGTGGAAGCGTTCGATCAGGCTCTTGGCAGCGTCATCAAGCAGCTTGTTTCGTGGACGCTACGCACACCGCCGCCACGCCCGCCGAGCGACGCCGCGCCTTACGACATCGGGCGTTACCGCAATCCGGCCAACGCCATCGTTGAGAGCGAAGGTTGTCCCAAAGGCAACGACACCTCGATGGTGCCCTACACCGACGAGTAGATGCCTGACACTCAGACGCGGTTCTTGACCAGCGTCCAGGCGAGGTCGGCCAGCACGCGGGCGCGGTTGCCATACTGCTTGGCGGTTTCCGACGAGGCGTTGCCGTCGAGGCCGCGCTTGTAGACACCCTGAACGATGGCCGCGAGCCGGAACAACGAGAACGCTACGAAGAAATTCCAGTTAGGAATTTCCGTGCGGCCGGTACGGCGCGCATAGGCGGCGAGGTATTCTTGCTCGGTTGGAATACCGAATGCTTCGAGATCCACTCCGGCATAGCCTGCGGAAGCTCCGAAGCCCTCGCCGAAATGATACATCATGCAGTTGTAGCCAAGGTCGGCCAGCGGATGGCCGAGCGTCGAGAGTTCCCAGTCGAGCACGGCGATGACGCGTGGCTCGGTTGGGTGGATGATGGTGTTGCCCAGCCGGTAGTCGCCGTGGTTGATCCGCGTCTCGTCGCCCGGCGGGAGGTTGGCCGGCAGCCACTTCTTCAATAGTTCCATCGACTCGACGTCGTCCGTTCGGGCGAGGTCGTATTGGCCGGTCCATCGGGCGATCTGGCGCTGGATGTACTGGCCTTCGCGGCCGAAGTCGCCGAGCCCGACCGCGCGATAGTCGACATTGTGGATACGCGCGAGGACGTCATTCATCGAATCGAAGATCTTGCCCCGGTCGGTCGGCGAGATACCCGGCATCTTGGGGTCGGCCAGGATGCGACCAGGCAGGAACTCCATGAGATAGAAGGCGGTGCCGATCACCGAATCGTCCTGGCAGAGCGCATAGGGCTTGGGGACCGGGACGTTGGTGTGATCCGACAGCGCCTTGATCACTCGGTATTCGCGGTCGACCTGGTGCGCCGAGGGCAGCAGCTTGCCGGGTGGCTTCTTGCGAAGAACATACATGCGCCCGCCGCCGTCCGTCAGATGGAAAGTCGGGTTGCTCTGGCCCCCTTCGAATTGCAGTACGCCTAGCGCCCCGCCAAAGCCGTCGACGTTCGACTTCATGAAGTCGGCCAAGCGTGCCTGATCGAAGGCGTGGGCCTCGCGAACGGGCGTGAGGTTCTCGGGGAGGTCGGACATGGGATGTTTCTAGAACCGTGTCGCTGGATTTTCGAGGCACGTTTGCGAAAGAAGCCGCATGGCGGTCAGTTGACTTGTCGCTGCTTGTTCCCCCAGTACGGCAGGCGCAACTCGCGCTTCAGAATCTTGCCAGTCGGATTGCGCGGCAGTGCCTCGATAAAATCGACCGACTTCGGCAGCTTGTAGCCGGCGATGCGCTCGCGCGCCCAGTTGATCAATTCACCGGCCGTGACGCCGGCGCCCGGTTTCCTCACCACGATGGCCTTGACCGCTTCGCCCCAGCGCTCGTCGGGCACGCCGATCACGGCCACATCGGCCACGTCGGGATGGCCAAACAAGGCACTTTCGACTTCCGCCGGATAGATGTTCTCACCACCCGAGACGATCATGTCCTTCACGCGGTCGTAGATGTAGAGGTAGCCCTTGTCGTCGAGGTAGCCCGCGTCTCCCGTCATGAACCAGTCGCCGTCGATGGCGCGTTTGGTGGCGTCGGGCAGGTTCCAATAGCCATGCATGACCTGGGGCGAGCGCACGGCAATTTCGCCGACCTGGCCGGGCGCCAGATCGGTGCCGTCGTCGCCGACGATGCGAAGGTCGACTCCGGTCTGGGCATAGCCGCAGGACAGGAGCTTGTCGGCATGGGCCGGATCGTGATCTTCCGGCGGCAGCAGTGTGATCGCGCCGGTCGTCTCGGTGAGGCCATAGACCTGCTGGAAGCCGCACTTGAAGATGGCCATCGCCTGCTTCAGCAGATCGGCGGGAATGGGAGCCGCGCCGTAGACGATCAGACGCAGGCTCGACAGGTCGGTCTCGCGGATCTGCGGGGCCTGCACCAGAAAGAGGATCATCGCCGGCACCAGCAGCATCACCTGCAGCCGCTCGCGCTGAATGGTCTCGAGGATCACCGCCGGGACGAATTCGCGCACGACATGGTTGGTGGCGCCGGCGAAGAGACCGGCGATGCCCCAGCCGGCGCCGCCGATGTGGAACATCGGCAGGCAGACGAGATTGGGCACGCCGGGCGCCAGCAGCCAGGTCTTTGTCCACAGCGGAAACATCCAGGCGAAGTTGGCGTTGGTGAGCTCCGCGCCCTTGGGCAGTCCCGTCGTGCCGCTGGTGTAGAACTGGACCGCCGTGTCCTGTGGCCTGACCGGCAATAGAGGATCGGTCACGGGGTGCCGGTCGCGCCAAGTGGCGAAAGAGTCCCAGGCGCGGTGGCGGCCGCCCAGTGTCACGATCTCGCGGACTGTCTTCAAGCCGTCGCGGATTTTCTCGATGACGGCGAAGTACTCCTCGCCCACGAAGAGTATCTCGGCCTCGGCATCGTTGATGATATGGAGCACTTCGGGCGGGGCGAGGCGCCAGTTGACCGAAACCATCACGGCGTTGACTTTGGCTACGCCGAACAGCAATTCGAAGAAGAGGTCGCTGCTCTTGTCGAGATGGGCGACCCGCGCCTGGGGCTTGAGGCCTTTGGCGATCAGGCCGTTGGCCACCTGGCTTGCCGCGCGATCGAGGGCGGCGTAGCTCGTCGTGCGCCCTTCGTAGATGATGGCGGCGGCCTGGGGCCGCTCCACGGCGTGCGTCCGGACGATGTCGGCGAGACCCCCGATCTCGATGCCCATTTGACGGTTCCCTTGCAGTCCTGGCCGCACCGATGGTGTGTAGCGGCGGCATCCTTCGGCTATTTGGGAGTGATTTCAAGAGCTTGATCGCCTACTGTCGCGCACGAAGGCGAGGCGGCATTTCAGGGGCATCATGAGCAAGCGTATCTTGGTCACCGGCGGCGCGGGCTTCCTCGGCTCGCACCTCTGCGAACGGCTACTGGATGCCGGCAACGACGTACTGTGCGTCGACAACTACTTCACCGGGTCCAAGCACAACATCATGGGTTGCCTCGGCAATCCGCGCTTCGAGCTGATGCGGCACGACGTGACGTTCCCGCTCTATGTCGAGGTCGATGAGATCTACAATCTGGCCTGCCCGGCCTCACCGGTTCACTACCAGCACGATCCCGTGCAGACGACCAAGACCAGCGTGCACGGCGCCATCAACATGCTGGGCCTGGCCAAGCGGGTGCGCGCCAAGATCTTCCAGGCCTCGACCAGCGAAGTCTATGGCGACCCGACGGTCCACCCGCAGGTCGAAGGCTATCGCGGCAGCGTCAATCCGATCGGTCCGCGGGCTTGCTATGATGAAGGCAAGCGCTGCGCAGAGACCCTGTTCTTCGACTATCATCGTCAGCACAAGCTGCGCATCAAGGTGGCGCGCATCTTCAATACCTACGGCCCGCGCATGCATCCCAACGACGGGCGCGTGGTGTCGAACTTCATCGTCCAGGCCCTGAAGGGCGAGAATATCACGATCTACGGCGACGGCATGCAGACCCGCGCCTTCTGCTACGTCGACGACCTGCTCGACGGCTGGCTGCGCCTGATGGATCACACGCCGGACGATTTTACCGGTCCGGTCAACATCGGCAATCCAGTAGAAATGCCGATCCGCCATCTCGCCGAGAAGATTCTGGAGAAGGTCGGCGGCAAGTCGAAGCTGATCTTCCAACCGCTGCCGGTCGACGATCCGATGCAGCGCTGCCCCGACATCGCGCTGGCGCGTGAGAAGCTGAAGTGGGAACCGAAGGTCCCGCTGGATCAGGGCCTGACGAAGACGATCGCTTACTTCGACAGCCTGCTGAAGAGCAACAAGGCCATGAGCCGCGTCGGCCGCTAGGACCGACGCGACGCACGCGCGATCCTACTGGGCGGCGACGGCGCGGGGCAGGGCGTTGACGACCGAGGCCTTGCCCGAGGTCATCTCGTCGTGAATCCACTTATAGGTCTTCTCCATGCCGTCCTCGAGACGGATGGACGGGGCCCAGTTCATCAGCTTCTTGATCAGCGTATTGTCGCTGTTGCGGCCACGCACGCCCTTGGGGGCGTCGAGCTTGTAGCTGCGCTTGAGCTTGATGCCGGCGATCTTCTCGACCATGTCGACCAGCGTGTTGATGCTGACCAACTCGTCGCTGCCGATATTCAGCGGCTCGATGATGTCGCTCTCTGCGAGCTTGATCGTGCCTTGGGTGCAGTCGTCGATATACATGAAAGAGCGGGTCTGCTCGCCGTCACCCCAAATCTCGATCTCGTGCTTGCCCGACAGCTTGGCGGCGATGACTTTGCGGCACATCGCGGCTGGAGCCTTCTCGCGGCCGCCGTCGTAGGTGCCTTCCGGGCCATAGACGTTGTGGTAGCGCGCGACGCGGGTGGCGATGCCGTAGTCCTCACGATAGTGGCGCGCCAAGCGCTCGCTGAAGAGCTTCTCCCAGCCGTAGCCGTCTTCCGGCAGGGCAGGGTAGGCGTCTTCTTCCTTGAGCGCCGTCACATTGGCATCGGTCTGCTTGTCGCCGTTGTAGACGCAGGCCGACGAGGCATAGAAGGAGCGCTCGGTGCCGGCTTGCTTGGCGGCAACCAGCATGTGGGTGCTGACCAGCACTGACAGCATGCACTCGGCCTTGTGGGTTTCGATGAAGCCCATGCCGCCCATGTCGGCGGCGAGATTGTAGATCATCTTGGCGCCCTTCGCGGCGGCCCGGCAGGGCTCGAGCAGCGACAAGTCGCCGACCTGATTCTCCACGCCCGGGGTCTTCTGGTACCACTCGTTGAGCGGCTTCACGTCGACACCCCGGATCTTGGTGTGGCCCCGCTGCTGCAGGACGCGGACCAGATGGCCGCCGATGAAACCACCGGCACCGGTGACGACCACGAGATCATTCTTGGACATGAAAGAGCCTTTCAATCGACGCGAGGGGGCGTTTTAACCGACTTTTCAAAGACTTGCGAGACGGGCTGGTTCTCCTCGTCGCGCGCATCCGGCGGCTCGACCCCATCGCCACTGCCCCGTGATCGAGGCTGGGCCGGGATTGGCGCGCAAGGCAGCGTTTGCTCGCCTGAAGCTTCGCCGTCAAGCCACCGCCGCGCCGCAGTCACCGTGCAGATGGCGCACAGTCGGTGCGTCGATCGGGAGCCAATAGCGATGGTCTCTCGGAAAAAATTCATTTATACCAAACACATAGCTGATTCCCTTATCGTCTTTGCGCCGTGCTGGCCGACATCACCCCCGTCATCCTGACCTACAACGAAGCGGCGAACATCGGCCGGTCGCTGGAGCGACTGTCCTGGGCTCGCGAGGTCGTGATCGTCGACAGCGGCTCGACCGACGAGACGCTGGCGATTGCTGCACGATTTCCCAATGTCCGGACCGTTCACCGGCCGTTCGACACCCATGCCCAGCAGTGGCGTTTCGCTGCCGGCGAGACAGGGGTCACAACGGACTGGGTTCTCCGTCTGGATGCCGACTACATGGTTGAGCCTGCGCTGCGAGATGAGATCGCAGCACTCGTCCCGGCGGCCGGGCTGGCAGCCTACGAAATCGCCTTTTCGTATTGTATCGATGGCCGTCCACTGCGGGCATCACTGTATCCGCCGTTGCCGGTTCTATTCCGGCGGGGGCGCGCGCGCTTCGAGCCGGATGGCCACACCGAGAAGCTGCGTATCGACGGCCCGACCGGTCGGCTGGGCAATCGCCTCCTGCACGACGATCGCAAGAGCCTCGATCGCTGGCTGCAGTCGCAGGTCCGCTACCAAGCCCACGAAGCAGAGAAGCTCACCACGCGATCCTGGTCCGAGCTCGGCTGGGCCGATCGCCTCCGCTGCACGCGGGTTCTCGGGCCGCCCGCGGTGGCGCTGCATTGCCTGTTGTTCAAGGGACTGGTGTTCGACGGCAAGGCGGGACTTATCTATACGGCTCAGCGCATTACTGCTGACCTCATTCTGTCCATGCATCTGCTGCGTCGCGACCTCGAGCGTGCCGGAGCCAGGAAGTCTTCCGGATGACGTACATTCTCGGCCTCAACGCCTTTCACGCTGATGCGGCGGCCTGCCTGGTGAAGGATGGAGAACTGGTGGCCGCTGTTGAAGAGGAGCGGTTCCGCCGGGTCAAGCATTGGGGCGGCTTTCCCACCGAATCGATCCGCTACTGCCTGGCCGAAGCGGGCCTGTCGCTGGCCGACATCGACCACGTCGCGGTCAACAGCGACAATCGGGCGAACCGTTGGCGCAAGCTCGCCTACGTCCTGACCTCGGGCGTCAGCTCCGGCTACGTCCTGAGCCGGCTGCGTCAGCGGGGTGAACGCGCCGATATTGCGGGCAACCTCAAACAACATCTGCCGGAGCACGCTTTCCGCGGCACCGTACATGCGGTCGAGCATCATCTCTGCCATCTCGCGTCGGCGTTTCTGGTGTCGCCCTATGACAAGGCGGTCGCGGTGTCGGTCGACGGCTTCGGCGATTTTTCCTCGGCGGCGTGGGGCCTCGGCCAGAACGGCGAGTTGCAGGTCGATGGGCGCGTCTTTTTTCCGCATTCGCTGGGCGTCTTCTACGAGGCGATGACGCAGCTCATCGGCTTCCCGCACTACGGCGACGAGTACAAGGTGATGGGTCTCGCTCCCTATGGTGAGCCGCGTTACGTCGAGCAGATGAAGCAGATCGTCAGGCTCAAGGACGACGGCAGCTTCGCCCTCGATCTCCGTTACTTCCGCCACGCCTCCGGCGAGGGCGCCAACTATTCGGTGAAGGAAGGCATTCCGTCGGGTGGGCGACTGTGGAGCGACGCATTGACGGGCCTGCTCGGGCCGGCGCGCGATCCCGCGGCGCCATTGGAGGATCGTCATCGCGACATCGCCCGGTCGGCGCAGGTGACCTACGAGAACGCCTTCTTCAACCTGCTCCAGGCTCTGCATCGGCGCTACGATACCGATGCCGTCGTGCTGGCGGGCGGTTGCGCCTACAACTCCGTCGCCAACGGCAAGGTTCTCGAACGCTCGCCCTTCAAGAAGCTCTATGTCCAGTCGGCCGGCGGCGACGCCGGCGGCGCGATCGGTGCAGCCTTCGCGACCTGGCACAGGCTGGGCGGCGCCGCGGCGAAACGCCACTTCGTGATGGACCATGCCTACTGGGGACCATCGGCGACGCCGGATCAGATCGCTTCGGCGATCGCCGCGCGCAGTGCCGATTTCGATGCCGCAGGCTGCACTATCGAGCGCATCGGCGACGAGGCGGCGCTCTGCCGGCGCACGGCTCAGGCGATCTCCGAGGGCAAGGAGATCGGCTGGTTCCAGGGCCGGCTGGAGTGGGGGCCGCGGGCGCTGGGCAACCGGTCGATCCTGGGCGACCCACGACGCGCCGACATGATGGACATCCTCTAGCTCAAGATCAAGCGCCGCGAATCCTTCCGGCCGTTCGCGCCCTCGATCCTGCGCGATGCCGTGCCCGAGTGGTTCGAGACCGACGGCGACGTGCCGTTCATGATGCAGGTCTTTCCGATTCGCGCCGAGAAGCGGGCGGAAATTCCGGCTGTTACCCATGTCGACGGGACGGGGCGGCTGCAAACCGTCACCTGGGCCGGCAATCCACGCTATGCCCGCCTGATACAGGCCTTCCGCGATCTCACTGGCGTCCCGATCGTGCTCAACACCAGCTTCAACGAGAACGAACCGGTCGTCTGCAAGCCCGAGGAGGCGATCGACTGTTTCCTGCGCACCAAGATGGACGTCCTCGTCCTGGGTGATACCTTTATCGAACGATGATTTCTTTCACCCTGAACGGCCAGGTGTGTCAGGTCGATGCGGAACCCGACAAGCCGTTGCTCTGGGTTCTGCGCGAGGACCTGAACATCGTTGGATTGAAGTTCGGCTGCGGTGTCGCCGCCTGCGGCGCCTGCACGGTGCATGTCGAGGGCCAGCCGGTGCGATCCTGCGCAATGGCGGTGGGCGATGTCGCCGGCAAATCGGTGATCACCATCGAGGGCCTCAGCGGAGGTGGGAACGATGGCGGGTTGCATGTCGTGCAGCGCGCCTGGATCGAGAGCCAGGTGCCCCAATGCGGGTACTGCCAGCCCGGCTTCATCATGGCCACGGTGGCGCTGCTCAATGCCAACCCGAAACCCAGCGACCGCGACATCGACGACGCGCTGAGCAACATCTGCCGCTGCGGCACCTACAGTGCCATTCGCCGTGCCGTGCATCGCGCGGCGGCGATCCTGGGCGGCGCACCGTGAAATTCACCCGGCGCAAGGCGATCATCGGCGGCATCGTCGGCGGCGGACTCCTGGGCGTCGGCTTCTGGTTCGCCCGCGAGCGCGACCGTCTGGGCAGCCGTACGCTGTTCAACGTCAAGACCGGCGAGGCAGGGCTCAGCGGCTGGGTCAAGATCACCCGGGACAACGCCGTGATCGTGGCCGTGCCGCGGGCAGAGATGGGACAGGGCGTGCGGACGGCGCTCGCCATGCTGGCGGTCGAAGAGATGGACGCACGCTGGGACCAGGTTCGCGTCGAGGATCCGCCCGAGGACGGCGTCTACCGCAATGTCGATATCCTGATCGACGGCCTGCCGTTCTCGCCGGAGGAAACGGGCACCGTGGTCGATGTCGCCCACTGGATGGCGGGCAAGCTGGGAGGCGTGCTGGGCGTCAGCGCGACCGGCGGCTCGACATCGGTGCGCGACGCCTGGCTGCCGATGCGGACCGCGGGCGCGGTGGCGCGCGACCTGCTGCTGCGGGCCGCCAGCCGCAAGGCGGCGATCCCCGTCGCCGACCTGGTCGTTGCCGAAGGAGAGGTTCGCCGGCGCGACGGCGGCAAGGTGGCGACGTTCGGCGAACTGGTCGACTCGATCGGCGATCTTGCGATCAGGCCGCCGCCGACCCTGAAGAAGCCCTCCGAGTTCAAGCTGATTGGCACGTCGCCGCCGCGGACCGATGTGCCAGCGAAGGTGACCGGCACCGCGACATTCGGCATCGACGTGCGCTTGCCCGGAATGCTCTACGCCGCGGTGCGCAACGCGCCGACCTTCGGCGGCGCGGCGAACGGCTTCAAGCTGAAGCAGGCCGGCCTGCCCGAGGGCGTCGAGAAGGTCGTCATTGTGCCGGGCGGAATCGCCGCCATCGGCCGGAGCTGGTGGCGTGCCGACAAGTTCCTCGGCGAGGGGGTCGAGGTCCAGTGGCAGGCCGGGCCGGAGCCCAAGCTCGACAGCGCGTCTCTCTGGAAGCGCTACGAACAGTTGCTCGAGAGCGGCGAGCCGGCGCTGACGCGCACGGCCGGCAGCGAGAGCACACCGGCAAAGGTCCGGGCGCTCACGGCGACGTACCGAGCGCCCTATCTTGCGCATACGCCGATGGAGCCGATGAACTGCACGGCCCAGATCAGGGCGCCCGAAGCAGGCAAGCAAAGGCTCGAAGTCTGGATGCCCAATCAGTCGTCTACGCTGATGCGCCTCGCGGCGGCCAACACGGCCGGCGTGTCGCAATCGGAGGTGACCGTGCACACGACCTTCCTGGGCGGCGGCTTCGGCCGGCGCGCCGAGGTCGATCTGGTACGCCAGGCCGTCACCTGCGCGCTCGCGATGCCGGAGCGGCCGGTCCAGGTGCTGTGGTCGCGCGAGGAAGACATTCGCCACGATGTTTACCGACCGATGGCGCTGGCGCGCTGGCGGGCCGAGCTGGACATGACGGGACCGGTGCCGAAACTTGCTGGCGTCGCCAAACGCCAGGTGGCGCAGTCGCCGACCGATCAGTTTCCGACCCGCACGATCGGTTTGCCGGCCCAGGGCAAACCCGAAGGGAATGCGGTCGAGAATCCGCCCTACGCCTTTGCCTCCTACCGGCTCGACGCCATCGTTGCTGACGGCTCGGTGCCGGTCGGCTTCTGGCGCTCGGTCGGCCATTCGCACACGGCTTTCTTCGACGAGAGCTTCGTCGATGAACTCGCGCATGCGCTGGCGAAGGATCCCCTCGCGTTCCGCCGCGAGCTGCTGGCCGGCAAGCCGCGTCACCTCAAGGTGCTGGACACCGCGGCGAAGGAAGCCGGCTGGGGATCGCCGCTGCCGCCGGGCTCGGGGCGTGGCATTGCGCTCAGGGCTTCGTTCGGCTCGGTCGTGGCGCAAGTCGCCGAGGTCGCCGTAGCCGACGGCAAGACCCTTCAGGTGAAGCAGGTCACCTGTGCCGTCGACTGCGGCCCCGTCGTCAATCCGGCGATCGTGCGGGCGCAGATGGAGAGCGGTATCATCTACGGCCTGTCGGCGGCGCTCTATGGTGAGATCACCCTGGCCGACGGCGCGGTCGAGCAGGGCAACTTCCCGGACTACGACGCGGTGCGCCTAGCCGATGCACCGGCGATGTCGGTGCATCTCGTCGACACGGGCGCATCCGTCCTCGGGGGCGTCGGCGAGCCCGGCACGCCGCCGATCGCGCCGGCGGTGGCCAACGCGATCTTCGCGGCGACCGGCAAGCGGCTGCGCAGCCTGCCGCTGCGTCTGGGTTGAAGGCGATCAAGTGGACCATTTCGTGACACACCTCGTTGTGCCACGGGGTGTGCCGCTGCCTGTGCCACGGATCGTGGCCAAGCCCTTGAGGGAATGAGCGAATCGCCCCCCGATCGGCTGTGCCACCGCGCCCGTCTACTCGGCATCATCGGATTTCTCCTTGTTGCGCGCGCCTGGCCCGCAGCTCGGCGGCGGCGACCGAGCCGGAGCGCGCGAATTCGCGCAGAAAGCGGCCCTGCGGTCGCCAGCAGCGAAAGAAAAACGCCCGCGGATCGGGCAGAGTAAACTCCGCCCTGTGGTCCGGCGGGCGTTCGGGGCGGTGGGTACACGACACCCACTCTATATGTTTTTATACCGAAAACCTGCTGAACTTGTAAGTATTTAATCGGGCGGCGTCATCGCGGCATCTTGCGCCGCCAGCGCAGCGTGTCCTCGATCTGGGTGGCGAGGTCGCGTGTCGGTTGCCAGCCGAGGCCGAGCCGGGCCTTGGTGACATCGCCGACCAGCTTGGGCGAGTCGCCGGGACGGCGCGGCCCGAAGCTGTGGGGCACAGGGAGGCCGGCGATCCGTGCCGTTTCGGCGACCGCCTGCAGGACGCTGTAGCCGGTGCCGGAGCCGAGATTGAAGATCTCGTGGACGCCGCCTTTCGGCGCCGACACCAGCCAGTCGAGGGCCTTGAGATGGGCCTGGGCGAGATCGCTCACGTGAATGAAGTCGCGGACGCAGGATCCGTCCGGTGTCGGATAGTCCGTGCCCAGGAGCGTGAGCGCGGGGCCGAGCCCCAGGGCCGCATCGGCCGCGAGCGGCAACAGATGCGTCTCGGGATCGTGCGCCTCGCCGATTTCACCGCCGGCATCGGCGCCCGCGGCGTTGAAGTAGCGCAGCGAGGCCGCATGCAGTCCGTGCCCGGCGGCGATGGTCAGTGCCCGTTCGACGCGCACCTTGGACTCGGCGTAGGGGCTGATCGGCGCGATGGGATGCGTCTCGGCCAGCAGGTCGGTCTGGGGGATGCCGTAGACCGCGCAGGTGCTGGAAAAGACGAAGGCCTCGACATGGTGGCGAAGTGCTGCGGCGATCAGCGCGTCGGTCTTGCCCGCATTGTTGGCGAGGTACCGCTTGGGCTGCCTGACCGATTCGCCGACCTCGATATAGCCGGCGAGGTGGACCACGGCGGCCGGCCGATGGCGGATGAAGACCTCGTCGAGGCGGGTGGCGTCGCCGATGTCGCCGCGCTCCAGCGGCCCCCACTTCACCGCCCAGGCATGGCCCTTCTCGAGGGTGTCGTAGCAGACCGGCACGCTGCCCGCGTCGGCGAGAGCCTTGCAGACGTGGCTGCCGATATAGCCCGCACCGCCTGCGACGAGAACGGTGCGGCTCACGATGTGCCCCTGAAAGAGGCGCCCCTGGAAATGGTGCCGGGTGAGGGATTTGAACCCCCGACCTTCGGTTTACAAAACCGCTGCACTACCACTGTGCTAACCCGGCCCAAGTCGACGTTCTCAGGAATTATCATTCCGAAGCCATTGAAAATAAAGGAAATTGTCGTTTCCGATTCAGGAGCCCCTGCGCCGAGCCCACTCGTAGGCGGCAACTGCGGCGGCATTGGAGACGTTCAGCGCGGCCAGGGCCGCTTTCGTCGGAATGGTCACCAATCGGTCGCACTTTTCGCTCGTCAGCCGCCGCAGGCCTTCGCCTTCCGCGCCGAGCACAATGCAGACCCGGCCGCCGAGATCGAGGCCGCTGATGGGAACGTCGCCGCGTTCGTCGAGGCCGTAGAGCCAGAAGGCCGCCTCTTTCAACTGCTTGAGCGCGCGCGCGAGATTGACCGCGCGCACCAGGGGCACGACCTCGAGGGCGCCGGAGGCGGCCTTGGCCAGGACGCCGGTATCGGCCGGCGCGTTTCTTTCGGTGACCACCACGCCGGCGACGCCGAATGCCGCGGCCGAGCGCAGGATGGCGCCGACATTGTGCGGGTCGGTGACCTGGTCGAGGGCCAGGACGAGAGCGTTGTCGCCGCAGCGCGCCAGGAGATCCTCGAACGCCGGATCTTCAAGGGGGGTAACAAGGACCGCGATTCCCTGGTGGACGGCGCCTGCCGGCAGGCGCTGGGAGAGGTCGTCGCGCGACATCACCGCCATCTTCTGGGCAGCACCTGCGGCGGCGAAAGCAGCGGCATGACGCTCGGCCGCCTCTTTGGTGACCAGCAGGCGCTCGACCTTGCGGTCCGGGTTGGCCAGCGCGGCGAGCACCGGGTGATGGCCATAGAGCCACACCGACTGGTGGCCGCCGCGGGACGGCCTGTGGAGGCGAGGAGAACGGGGACGCATGGCGAAGGCTTGTATTGTGTGCCGCCGTTGGCGGCAAATCCGCCACCCATCGTTCGCCGTCGGGGATTTGGGCCTTGACGTAACCCATTGGATTTGCGAGCAACGCGCGCCCGTTTAGGCGGGTCGAACAGGCTATATCTCGCGCTGCGCGCCGCAGGTTCGGAGGGGTGGCCGAGCGGTCAATGGCAGCAGACTGTAAATCTGCCGACTTCGCGTCTACGAAGGTTCGAATCCTTCCCCCTCCACCAGCGGATCTTAGCGCGAGATTGGCTCTGTTTGGCGATTGCGGGTGTAGCTCAATGGTAGAGCAGAAGCCTTCCAAGCTTATGACGAGGGTTCGATTCCCTTCACCCGCTCCAGGATTTGGCTATGTCGGTCTGTCTAGAAGCTGAAAGCATCACGAGGGTCGTTGCACCATGACGAAGGCGAAGTTTGAGCGGAACAAGCCGCACTGCAACATCGGAACGATCGGTCACGTCGATCACGGCAAGACGTCGTTGACGGCGGC
>JAUXWB010000391.1 GCA_030684475.1 Reyranella sp.
GCGTCACCCGCCTCGCCGACCGGCGCGGCGAGTGCATCTATTCGGCCTGCGAGCACTACCGGAAGTGCTTCGTCGAACGCACCATCCGCCGCGCCCGCCAGGCCGACATCGTGATCGCCAACCACGCGCTGGTGATGATCCAGGCCGCCATGGGCGGACTGGACGATGCGACGCGACCGCTGCGCTACGTGTTCGACGAGGGCCATCACCTGTTCGATGCCGCCGACGGCGCTTTCGGGGCGCATCTGAGCGGCGTCGAAGCCTCTGATCTCCGGCGCTGGCTCCTGGGCGCCGAGGGCAGGCGCGGCAGCCGGGCGCGCGGCCTGGAACGCCGCGTCAGCGATCTTTTAGGCGAAGACGTGGAAGCGCTGAACGCGCTGAAGCGCCTGCTCGATCTGGCGCAACGCCTGCCCGGCACCAACTGGCAGACGCGCCTGGCGGACGGCACAGTGCTGGGCCCGGCCGAGGAGTTCCTGGCATTGGTGCGCCAGCAGGTCCGCGCCCGCGCACCTGGCGACGACCAGGGCTTCGGCCAGGAATGCGACGTGCGACCGCTCAATCCCGGCCTGATCGACGCGGCCGACCAACTCGCCCTATCGCTGGAGCAGATACTGGTGCCAGTGCGCCGCCTGCGCCAGGCGCTCCGTGCCAAGCTCGAAGCCGAGGCCGATGCGCTCGACTCGGGACAACGCGGCCGCATCGAAGGCGTGGCGCGCTCGCTCACCAACCGCTGCGAACTCACGCTCGAAGCCTGGCGCGCCATGCTGCGCGGCCTGCACAACGACCCCGATCCCACCTTCGTCGACTGGTTCGCAGTCGAGCGCAGCCAACAGCGCGAGGTCGATGTCGGCATGTACCGCCATTATCTCGATCCCACTGAGCCGTTCGTGAATTCGGTGATCCGGCCGTCGCACGGCGCGGTCATCACTTCGGCGACACTCCGCGACTCGCTGGGCGTGCCGGCCGCCGCCAACGACGAAGCGCCGGATATCAACGCCGACTGGATGGTGGCCGAGGCACGCACCGGCACCAGACATCTGCTCCAGCCCGCGATGCGCGCGTCGATGGCCTCGCCGTTCGACTATGCGCAGGCAACCAAGGTGCTGATCGTAAAGGACGTGAGGCGCGACGATTCCGACCAAGTGGCGGCAGCCTACCGCGAGCTGTTCCTGGCCTCGGGCGGCGGCGCGCTTGGCCTGTTCACCGCCATCGGAAGATTGCGCGCCGTGCACCAGCGGATCGCGCCAGCACTCGAGGAGGCGGGCCTGCCGCTCTACGCTCAGCATGTCGGCGGCATGGATGCGGCGACGCTGGTCGACATCTTCCGCGCCGAGGAGCACTCTTGCTTGCTCGGCACCGATGCGGTCCGCGACGGCGTCGACGTGCCGGGCCGTTCGCTGCGACTGATCGTATTCGACCGCGTGCCGTGGCCACGGCCCGACATTCTCCATCGAGCACGCAAGGCCGCCTGGAAGGCGGCAGGTGCCGGCGCGACCGCCTACGACGACATGCTGGCGCGTCTGCGGCTGAAGCAAGCCTATGGCCGGCTGATCCGCCGCGCTGATGACCGTGGCGTTTTCGTGATACTGGATTCGCGCCTGCCGAGCCGCCTGCTTGGCGCCTTCCCGCCCGGTGTCGCGATCGAGCGCACGGGTCTCGCCGATGCGGTGACGAAAGTTCGAGAGTTCCTGTCGCTCGCGGACGCCTGATCGCAAGACGTTTGTCCACAGGGCGGCCTCGACAAATCCGTCCAGAATTGAGGTTTCGCGACAACGCCAAGGAAATGCAAGGTTTGGGAGGAACGCCATGACCGCGACCGATCGACTGGGAAAACGAGCAACGCCACCGGCAGATGTCCTTGTGATCTTCGGCATTACGGGCGACCTCGCGAAGGTCATGACGTTTCGCTCGCTCTACCGCCTCGAAGCGCGCGGCCTGCTCGACTGTCCGATCGTCGGCGTTGCAGCCGACGACTGGACCCGCGAACGTCTGATCGAACGGGCCCGCGAAGCGATCACGGCGACGGGAGAGAAGCTCGACACGGCTACGTTCGACCGGTTCGCCGCCCGCCTCTCCTATGTGGCGGGCGACTTCGCCGACCCGGCGACCTTTCAGCGGGTGGGAACCGCCATCAAGGCGGCCAAGGCGCCGGTCTTCTACCTGGAGGTGCCGCCGTTCCTTTTCGGCACGGTTGTCAAGGGTCTCAGCGGCGCCGGTCTCACGCAGCACGCCCGCGTCGTCGTTGAAAAACCGTTCGGCCATGATCAGAGGTCGGCCCGCGACCTGGCGATAGAACTCCACCAGTACTTGGACGAGTCGCAGATTTTCCGCATCGACCACTTTCTGGGAAAGATGGGACTCGAGGAAATCCTGTTCCTTCGCTTCGCGAACACCATCCTCGAGCCGGTCTGGAACAGGAACTATGTCGCGTGCGTCCAGATCACCATGGCCGAGGATTTCGGTGTAGAAACTCGCGGCCACTTCTACGACCCCGTCGGCGCGCTTCGCGACGTCGTGGTCAACCACCTGATGCAGGTCGTGGCAGCAACCGCTATGGAACCGCCGTCGGGCGGCGACCCGAACACGCTGAGCGACTCCAAGCTCGCCTTGTACCGGGCGATCAACACGGCGAATCCAGCCCACTATGTCCGCGGCCAATACGACGGCTATCTCGACACCAAGGGCGTTGCCGCGAGGTCGACCACGGAGACCTACACGGCACTGCGTCTCGACATCGACAACTGGCGCTGGTCCGGCGTGCCTTTCTTCATCCGTACCGGCAAACACCTGCCTGTACTGCAGACGGAAGTGCGGCTCATCTTCAGGCCACCGCCCAGGCTCGGCTTTGCGCGGCTCCAGAAACCGCAGATGGAACCCAATGCAATCATCGTGAAGCTCGATCCTTCGACGGGTATACGATACGTTCTCGACGCTCATCGCGCAGACGCTGCACAGCCCGAGGCCATCACGCTCGACATGGAGTTCGCCAACGAAGGCGGCGAGGGTGCAACGCCTTACGAGGTGTTGCTGCATGCCGCGATGATCGGCGAGAGAATGCGCTTTACCCGTCAGGACGGTGTCGAGGAGACGTGGCGCATCATGCAGCCGCTGCTCGACGCGCCCTCGCCCGTTCATCCATATGCCAAGGGATCGTGGGGTCCGGCGGCCGCCGACGCGCTGGTGGCCGACTACGGCGGATGGCACGGCCCATGGATCGAGTCATGAACGAGCAGCGCTCCAGTCCCCAAACGCAGAGCGCGGCCGCTCCGTCGCCATTTCCCCCGATCGCCGACTACGCATTCCTGTCGAACTGTCATACCGGCGCGCTCGTCGCGCCGGACGGATCGATCGACTGGCTCTGTGTGCCGAGGTTCGACGCGCCCAGCGTGTTCGGCGCGCTGCTCGACCGCCAAGCCGGCGGCTTTCGGCTGGGCCCGTTCGGCGTGACCGTCCCGAATACACGGACCTACGAGCCGGGGACGAACACTCTCGTCACGACGTGGAACACGCCGGCCGGCTGGGTGGTGGTACGCGACGCGCTCACTATGGGTCCGCGCCTCGGCCCCGATCGCGTCACCCCGTCTACCCGTCCCCCATCCGACAACGGTGCCGACCACATGCTCATCCGTACCGTGCAGTGTATCGACGGCCAGGTCGAAATCGAGCTGGCCTGCGAGCCGGTCTTCGACTACGGCCGCACGTCGGTCCAATGGACTCTTCTCGACGGCGACAACCGAGTGGCAGATGCGGCTGCCGGCGACCTGAAACTCCGGCTGCAAAGCAGCATGCATCTCGGCATCGAGGGCGGCAGCGTGCGCGGTCGCCACATGCTGACCGTCGGCGAGGAGCTGTATTGCTCGCTGTCATGGGCCGAAGGCCTGGACTCGCCGCAGAATCTCGATGAGGCCAATGCCCGCATGGTGGCGACGACCCGGTTCTGGCGCGGCTGGCTTGCACACGCCCGCATCCCCGACCACCGCTGGCGATACTCCATCATGCGGTCCGCCCTAACCATCAAGGGGCTGACCTACATGCCGACGGGCGCGACCGTGGCAGCGCTCACGACTTCGCTGCCCGAGACCCCCGGCGGCGAACGCAACTGGGACTATCGCTATTGCTGGATGCGCGACTCCACCTTCACGCTCCAAGCGCTGCACTGGTTGAATCTCGACTGGGAAGCCAACGAGTTCATGGAGTTCGTCGCGGATCTTGAACCCAACGGTGACGGTGCCCTGCAGATCATGTACGGCATAGATGGCCGTCGCGACCTCGCCGAATCGACGCGCGACGACCTGTCCGGCTACGCCGGCGCGCGCCCCGTGCGCATCGGCAACGGTGCCTACAACCAGCGCCAGAACGACGTCTTCGGCGCCGTGCTGGGATCGATCCTGCTGCACACGCGACGGAGCCAGCGACTGCCCCGGCGGCTGTGGCCGGTCGTGCAGGCGCAGGCGGAATGTGCGGCGCGGGCGTGGCGCGAGCCCGACCAGGGTATCTGGGAAGCGCGCGGCGCACCGCAGCACTACGTGTCGTCAAAGCTGATGAGCTGGGTGGCACTGGACCGCGCCGCCCGGCTGGCGGAGATTCGCGGCGCGCCCGACCTGACAAAGAAGTGGCAGGTCATCGCCGACGAGATCCGGGCCGACATCCTGGCCCACGGATTGACCGCCGAAGGCGTCCTGCGCCAGCACTACGCCACCGATTCGCTCGACGCCTCGACCCTGCTGGCGGCGATCCTGGGCTTCTTCCCCGGCGACGACCCGCGACTGCGCAATTCCGTGCTGGCTGTCGCCGACGGGCTCGACGAGCACGGCTTCGTACTGCGCTATCGCACCGAGGAGACCGACGATGGCCTGTCGGGCAAGGAGGGCACCTTTCTGATCTGCTCCTTCTGGCTCGTTTCGGCACTCACGATCATCGGTGAGACGCGGCGCGCGCGCGATCTGATGGAGCGCCTGTTGCGCGCCGCCTCCTCACTCGGGCTCTATGCCGAGGAGTTCGATGTCGCGACCGGCCGGCATCTCGGGAATTTTCCTCAGGCCTTCTCTCACCTGGCGCTAATCGAGGCCGCCTCCCGCATCATCTACGCAGAACGGCTCGGGGAGTTCACATGAACCGCTTCGACGTCATCATCATCGGAACGGGCGC
Source organism: Reyranella sp. (assembly GCA_030684475.1). Classification (GTDB taxonomy): domain Bacteria; phylum Pseudomonadota; class Alphaproteobacteria; order Reyranellales; family Reyranellaceae; genus Reyranella. Next base: position 5,149 of record JAUXWB010000391.1, read on the forward strand.
CGGTGGCGGGACGCTGGCCCGGCATCTGGCGCCGTCGGGCAAACGCATCCTGCTGCTGGAGCGCGGCGACTGGCTGCGGCGGGAGCCCGAGAACTGGCTCTCGGAGAAGGTCTTCGTCGAGAACCGCTACGTCTCGCCGGATACCTGGTACGACGGCCACGGCAAGCCGTTCCAGCCGCAGAGCCACTACTTCGTCGGCGGTGCGACCAAGATGTTCGGCGCCGCGCTCTACCGCATGCGCCGCGAGGATTTCGGGGAACTGCACCACCACGACGGCCTGTCGCCTGCCTGGCCGATCACCTATGATGAGATGGAGCCCTACTACACCAAGGCCGAGTACATGTACCAGGTGCATGGCGCGCGCGGCGAGGATCCAACCGAACCCAGCGCCAGCGCGCCCTACCCGTTTCCTGCGCTCGCGCACGAGCCGCGCATCCAGCGGCTGGCGGACGATCTGGCGAAGGCGGGGTACCATCCCTTCCATTCGCCCTGCGGCGTCATGCTCGACGCGGCCAACATGCCGTACAGCAAGTGCGTGCGCTGCATGAACTGCGACGGCTTCCCCTGCGTGCTGGGGGCCAAGTCCGACGCCGAGGTGCTGGGCATACGGCCGGCGCTGGAGCATCCCAACGTGACGCTGCGCACCAACGCCCACGTCGTCAAGCTCGAGACAAGTGCGTCGGGCCGCGCCGTCACCGGCGTCATCGTCGAACACGCTGGCGCGAGCGAAACGCTGACGGCCGACATCGTGGTGGTCGCTTGCGGGGCGGCCAACTCCGCTCGCCTGCTCCTCGCCTCGGCCAACGAAAAGCATCCCAGGGGATTGGCGAACGGCTCCGACATGGTTGGCCGGCACTACATGTTCCACAACAGCGCCGCGGTGCTGGCGCTGTCGGAGGAGGAGAACCCGACCATCTACCAGAAGACGCTCGGGCTGAACGATTTCTACTTCGCTGGCAGGGAGTTCGACTACCCGTTGGGCAACATCCAGATGGTAGGCAAATCGCAGGCGCCGATGTTCCGCGGCGAACGACCGATCGAAACGTTGCTGGCGCCGATGTGGTCGCTCGACTGGATCGCCCGCCACGCCGTCGACTTCTGGCTGTCGACCGAAGATCTGCCGGATCCGGAAAACCGCGTCACGCTCGGGCGCGACGGCCGGATCACCCTTGCCTATACGCCCAACAACCAGGTGCCGAAGCAACAGCTCTACGCGAAGCTGAAATCGATGCTGGGCCAGCTCGGCATGAAGACGGACCATCTGCTGCCGCGCCACGCTTATCTCAAGAACGACGTTTCCGTCGCCGGCGTTGCCCACCAGGCCGGCACTTGCCGCTTCGGCACCGACCCCGCGGCGTCGGTACTAAATCCCGACTGCCGGGCCCATGAGGTGGACAATCTCTACGTCGTCGACACCAGCTTTTTTCCGAGCATCAGCGCCGTCAATCCCGGGTTGACGACGATGGCCAACGCGCTGCGAGTCGGCGATCATCTGCTCGAGCGACTGGGTGCGCGGGGCATCTGACGGCACGGGAGAATGCGATGGCAAGACAAGCGCAGAACTTCCCCGCCCCTTCCGTTGGCATCCAGGTGCCGGTCGGACGGATCGCCGCCGGCCGCGTCCGCTGGCAGACCGTGCTGCAGGCACGCGACAAGCCCATGGTCTATCGCCTCCAGGCGATAGACGGCCTGATCGTCGAGGTCGACGGAGCGGCACGGACGATCCGGGTGGACGCCGGCGCCTCTGTCGACGTCCAAGCCAAGAGGATACGGGTCAAGGCGGCTGGTGGCGACGACAGCCATGTGGCCCAGGGCCGGTACGTTCTGGTTTCCTAGGTACCGGGTGCAGATCGCCGCACGCCCTACGTCGCCTGCGATGAAATGCTGGGCGATCGCTACGTTTGCCGGATCGCGGAAGAAGGGCGCAAAGCCGTCGTAGACATCTGGCCGCGCCGCCTCGGCCCAGGATTTCTTCAGGCTGGGGAACGACGCCGCCGTCAGGATGAAATCCAGCACCAGGGTGATCGTTCCGACGGCGAGTGCCTGGCCGATAAATCGCAGGACAGATTTCAAGACAGGATCCTTGTTGGTCGGCCGGCGTCCGCGGATGGTACGGTCCGGCCCCGGAGGAGGAAACGACAATGAAGCTGGGTCTCTCGATCGGCTATTCCCGCGCCCAACTCGATATTCCGGTGGCCCTCGTGCAGCGCGCCGAGGAGCTTGGCTACGACTCCGTCTGGACGGCCGAAGCCTACGGCTCCGACGCGGTGACGCCGCTCGCCTTCCTCGCCGCCCACACCAAGCGCATAAAGCTCGGCACCGGCATCATGCAGCTCGCCGCGCGGACGCCCGCGAACGCCGCAATGTCGGCCGCCACCGTCGACGCCATGGCCGGCGGTGGCCGCTTCCTGGCCGGCATCGGCGTCTCCGGCCCACAGATCGTCGAGGGCTGGTACGGCCAGCCCTGGGGCAAGCCCTACTGGCGCATGCGCGACTACGTCACGATCATGCGCAATATTTTCAGGCGCGAAGCACCCGTTACCCACGAAGGCCGCGAGATTTCGCTGCCCTACACCGGGCCCGGCGCCATGGGCATCGGCAAGCCGCTGAAATCCATCCTGCACATGAACCCCGACATTCCGATCTATCTCGCCACCGGCAACGAGGCGACGGTGAAGCTGACGGCCGAGATCGCCGATGGCTGGCTGCCCATGGGATTCATGCCGGGCGCCATGGACGAGTACCGGCCGTGGCTGGAGGAAGGCTTCCGCCGCGCCGGCAACGGCAAGGGTTTTAAGGACTTCGCCATCGCGGCAAACGTGCACGTGGAGGTCGACAACGACGTGAAGGGGGCGCTCGCTCGCCTGAAACCCGAGGTGGCGCTCTATGTCGGCGGCATGGGCCACAAGACCAAGAACTTCCACAACGACATCATGGTGCGCCGCGGCTTCGGTGACGCCGCCAAGCGCATCCAGGAACTCTACCTTGCCGGCCACAAGGACGAGGCCGTCGCCACGGTGCCCGACGAGTGGGTCGACATGAAGTCGCTGGTCGGGCCGCCCGCCCGCATCCGCGAGCGTTACCGCGCCTGGGAGGACTGCGGCGCCGATACGCTGAACGTGCGGTCACGCCAGCCCGAGGCGATTGAGGTGATGGCGCAGGCGGCACGGCTTAACTAGCGAAGTGGATTTGTGCGCCGCGTAATGCCGAAGGGGTCGCCTGGTTGCGCGCTCCTGTTGTCGCATTGCCTCGAGATCGCCCCAATCTGCCGCGCATCCAGCGCCATTCGTCTTGCGTTTTTCTCTGACGGACGCCACGTCCCTGTGGTGCCCGGCCACGAGACAAACAAGGAGACGAACCATGCCGCTGTTCTTCCTTATTGCCATCGGCGCCGGCGCGATCAGCCTTGGCGCTGCGACGGCCGACGTCGTTGAGGACGGCCAGATCGGGCAGACCAATCACTATGCTTACTCTGCCCCCGCCCAGCCTCAATCCCAGGCGGCCCTGGCGCCTTCCTTTGACGCCAGTGCCTATGCGTCCCCGATCGACTGCCTGAACGCGGCTGCTCTGCGGGGCGCGCCGGCGTCGGCGTGCCAGAAGTAACAACCGTCAACCCTCCCCTTCGCGAGTTCCGCGAAGGGGAGGTACTATTCACTTCGCAGGGGTCAGTAGCCCGCGGCGCGGTCGACGACTTCCTTGAGGGGTTGGCCGTCGAGGAACCGTTCGAGGTTCTCCACGAATAGGCGGGCGACGAACTTGTCGCGCTGCGGATGGGGTCCGCCGATGTGCGGCAGCACGACGATGCCCTCGGCTTTCCAGAACGGATGCTCCGACGGCAGCGGCTCCTGGCGGAAGACGTCGAGCACGGCACCGGCGATCTTCTTGTTCTTTGCAGCAGCGATCAGGTCGGCATCCTTGATGGTGTGGCCGCGGCCGAAGTTCATCAGCCAGGCGGTGGGCTTCATCAGCGCCAGACGCTCGGCGTTGATGAAATTGTCGGTCTCGGGGGTCGCCGGTAACAGCAGCAACAAGTAGTCCGACTGGGCCAGCACTTCGTTGGTGCGCTCCGGCGGCAGTACCTGCACGACATTCTCGATCGGCCCCGGCCGCCGCTTGGTGCCGATCACGCGCATGCCGAGCGCGGTGGCGATGCGAGCGACTTCCTGACCGATGACGCCGAGGCCCAGGATGCCGAGCGTCTTGCCGGTGAGCGGCTGCAGCACGGTGTGGACCCACTTGGCGCTCTTCTGGTTCTCGACCGCCACTGCCACCGGCTTGGCGACATAGAACAGCGAGGCGATGATGTTCTCCGGCATCGATTCCTTGTGGGTGCCGCGGGCACAGGTGAGCGTCAGCCCCTTGGGCAGGTCGGGCAGCGCCATCCAGCCTTCGACGCCGGCGCTCATCGCCTGGGCCCAGCGCAGCTTGGGCATCGACGGCAGCAGCCCTGGCGGCACACCATAGGTCATCAGCGCCTCGGTGTGCGCGAGCTGGTCGGCCGTGGGCCTGTCCTTGCGTGGCAGCGTGTCGATCGCGACCCGGTGGTCGAGGCCGGCGGCCTTGACGGCATCGAGATAGGCGTTGGGCTGGTCGGTCCAGAGAAGGATATGGGCGCGGTTGGTCATGAGAGCGGTTCCTGGGGCGTCAGGGAATGGGAATGGAGCCATAGTAGCATCATCCAGCGCCCAGATATGAAAAGGCCGGCGGCAATCTGCGCCCAGCAGCAGGCATGAGAAGCTGAGTGGAATTTGAATGACGGACATGTCGACGATCATTCGACAAGCAGGACCGTACGGCCATGACGACGATCGATGCCTTCCGGAGCAGCGTCCCAGGCGGCGGCGCCGCCCGACGTCGGGCCCGCCCTGCAGGGCGCTGGGGTGGGCGCGCCGCGGCGATTGGGGCCGGGCGCATGAATGCGTCCAGAGCCACGAAGGCGAGCCCGACTGCGATCGGGTGCATGCCCACCTGCACCGCCAGGAAGGCGACATGAGCAACGCCGGCTGGTGGTACCGGCGCGTTGGCCGGCCCGTCCCCGTCCTGTCGCTGGAAGAGGAGTGGAACAGCCTCGCGGCCGAGATGCTGGCGCGAAAATAGGCGGAGCCGGCCACCGCAACCCTTTGGAAGAACCCACGTTAACAAAGAGCCCGCATTACCAGCGGACCGTCTTTCACAAGGGAATTCCCTCATGCGTCTCCATCTCCTCGCCGCCGTTTCGGTCGGCCTGCTCTCGGCCGCCTGCTCGAGCCCCTACGAGAACAGAAACGTCAGTGCCGCCACTGGCACCGGCATCTATGCCTCGTCCAACCAGGCCTGCGTCGACTATGGCTTCGTGCCCAACACGGCGGCCTACAGCCGCTGCGTGACCAGCGAGCAGCAGGCCCGCCTCAACTATCGCGCGACGCCGGGCTATGCGCCCTCGCTCATCGTCAGCGATTCGCGGAACGCCTGCTACTCCTACGGCCTGACGGCCGGCACGGCGTCCTACGACCGCTGCGTCGCCCGCGAGACAGACGCCCGCACCTACCGCGACTCCGCCGCCGTTCCGGCCTATCGGGTCGATGCTCAAGGCTACCGAATCGATGCACAAGGCTATCGCATCGATGCCAACGGTTACCGCATCGCCGGCCAGCCCGCACCGGCCTATTATCCGCCCGCACCGGCCTATTATCCGCCCCCGCCGGCCTACCAGTCCTCTTACTACCCGGCGGCGCAGAACCAGGCGGTGATGCGCGACGAATTCGGCAACCGCTACGACGCGCAGGGCAACCGGATCAACGCGAGCGGCCAGATCATCCCGATGCGCCAGAGCAGCTACTAGCCAGCGGCGTTCGGACAGGTGTCGAGGGGGTCCTGCGAGGGACCCCTTTTTTGCTTTGGCACCCAGCGCCCGCCTTGTTTCCTAAGAACCGCAAATTGTTACCGCCGCAACCATGCGGTCAGGTATGCCGCAAAGTCTTCGTGATTCAGCTATAATGACCCTTAAGGACATTACACAGGAGTCCACCATCGCCGCAAACGCGCGGTGCGATGTCCTCATCGTCGAGGACAGCACCATCCAATGCCTTGAAATGGCGGATTATCTCCGCCACGTGAATCTCGTCGTCGAGACGGCATTCGATGCGGCGACGGCGCTTCACAGCGCCACCAGATTCGAGCCCCGAGTGATCCTGCTCGACTACAACCTACCGGACATGACGGGCGTACAGCTCGCGGAGGCTCTTCGCGCGCTGCTGCCGTCGGCCGCCATCCTCATCATGTCGGGACGCATCGACGGGCTCTCCGAGGAGACCCTGCAGGCGCTCGGCATCACCATTTTCGTGAACAAGCCGGTGCCGCTCGGGCCGTTGCGCCAGGCGGTGCAGAAACTGGTCCTCGACAGCACGAAGGGCCAGACAGCCCCGCGACCGCAGGGCTGGCTCGCGGCCGGAACGGGCGGCACCCGCCACTAGCCGCGCCATCGTCGGGGGCCAGGCGAGCATTGGGGGTTGGCCCTTGGCTGCGCAAGAGGGCGACTCGGGGGAATCGCGCAGGAAACACCGGAGTCTGATCATGGCAACGAGCGAGCTCGCACGGCCGGGATTGCCGAACTTCGTCGACCTTCTGCGATCCTTCCCGGGTCAAGCGCGTCTGGCGCTGGGGACGCGCGGCGTCCTGTGGGCGAGCTTCGCCGGCATTGTCGGCGTGATCTGCTGTGTCGTGGCCTTCGCCAGCATCGCGCTGTCGCTCCATCGCTCCGACGTCGACCCGCAGCGGCGCCAGGCGCGCGACGTGCTGACACTCGACAATGCGAGCCGCCTGCTGATGCGCAGCATCCTGGCAAGCTCCTCTGCCGGCGAGCGTACCGGCGAGACGCCGGTCGCGAGCGAGCCCTGGCGCCATTTCACCGAGTCGCTCGGGACGCTGTGCCGCGATTTCGAGGTGGCGCCGCGGACGGCTCTGGCCGGCACCTGTGCGGCGCAGCAGGATTTCGTCGACCGGGTGGGCGGGGCAATCCGCACCTTCGACGCCGGGCACCGGCCGATCGATGCCGCCGCACTGCGCGAGCTGCTCCGGCTCAGGGACGAGATCAGCGAGCTCAGCCTGTCGACGACCCGCGCCGCCGACGACATGATCGGCCGCCTGATCGACGACTATGCAGAGGCGCTGCTGGTGCTGACGCTCAGCACCACGGGCTTCGTCTGTGCCGGGCTCGTCCTTATCCTGCTGGTCGGTCGCACGGCCATGGACTACCACGCGCAATGGCGTCTCGCCGCCGAAGCGGCGCAACAGGCCGGCGCCTCGCGCGACATGCTGCGCGAGATCGTCGAGGCGCTGCCGGCCGGCATCGTCGTCTACGACGCCGACGAGTGCCTGTTGATGTACAACTCCGTGGCAAGGGGGCTGACGCCCGCGCTGCAGGAACCCGATGCGATCGGCCGGACCTACGAGGAGATGGCGCGCGATTCGGCGCGGCGACTCGAGGCGGCCGGCAAGGGGCCGCAGCCGGTCGACGCCTGGCTCGAGCGGTTTCGCAGCAAGGGCCTGGAGCGCACGCGCCAGACAGAGGACGGGCGATGGTTCGACTGGTCCGAGAAGGCGACGGCGAGCGGCCTCACGGTCGGGCTCAGGGTCGACGTCACCGACCTCAAGCGGCACGAGTTCGCCCTGGAGCAGGCGCGCGCCGAGCAGGCGCATGCCCGCGCGCGCTACCAGTCCCTGGTCGATTCGATGGTCGACGTGGCCTACACGCTGGACGTCGAGACCGGCAAGTTCACGTTCGTGAACGCCGCCGTCGCCGACCTGTTCGGCCTGCCGCCGGAGAAATTCGTCGGCACCCACTTCCTCCAGTACATCGCGCCTGACTCGTTGGAGCGGGTGCGACGCCAGACGACCCGGACATACGATCCGTCGGACCCCGGCACCTTTGCCCGTTTCTCCATGGTCGCGGCGGGTGGCGCCGTGCGTCACGTGGAGGTGCGGGCGCGGCGCTGGCTCGACCCGCAGGGACGCGTGGTCAGCACCGGCGTGATCCGCGACGTCGAGGAGCGGGTGCAGCTCGAGCAGCGGCTCGAGTCGGAAATGATCCGCCTGCGCTCGATCGTCGAATCAGGCGGGGCGCTGATCGTCTTGGTCGATGGTGCGCTGAACGTGGCCATGGTCAACAGCGGCTTCACCGCCCTCACCGGCATTTCCGCGACCGATGCCGTCGGCCGTCCGCTTCAGGAAGTCATGCCCTGCCCGCTCGATCCCAAGCGCACCAAGCGCTCAAGATTTGTCCTCAAGAGGCGCGACCATTCGGGCCGTGAACGGCTGATCGCCGTGACGGCCACGCCGGCCACCGATGCCGCCGGCGCGGTGAGCAGTATCGTGCTGCTGGGTGTCGACGACACCGAACGCCGCGAAGCCGAGCAGGCGCTCTACAACGCCGAACGCTTCGCCACCGTCGGCGAGATGGCCGGCACCATGGCGCATGAAATCAGCCAGCCGCTGCAAGTCATCAACATCTCCTGCGCCTCGGCGCTCGACCAGTTCACCCAGGCCGCGGAGCGCGGCGTCCAACCGGACACGCCGGCGCTACTGGCCAAGCTCGAGCGCATCGTCCAGCAGGTCGAGCAGGCCAGCCGCATCATCGGCGATCTGCGCGCTTACGTACGCGGTACCTCGTCCGACACGCCCGAGCCTTTCGATGCGAACGAGGCCGTGCGCCGCGCCGTCGACCTCACCGATCACGGGGTGCGCGAGGCAGGCATGGCGTTGCGGGAGCGGCTGGCCCAGCAGTTGCCCGCGGTCAAGGGCGACGTCGGGCGCCTGGGCCAGGTGCTCGTCAACCTTATCAACAACGCCCGCGATGTCGGTGGCGACGCCATCTCGATTACCACTGACACCGTGCAGCAGGACGGCCGCACCTTCGTGCGGATCGCCGTCGAGGATTCGGGACCAGGCATTTCCAGCGAGATCCTGCCGCGACTTTTCGTTTCCTTCGTCACCACCAAGCCGAGCGGCAAGGGCACCGGCTTGGGCCTGCGCATCTGCCGCCGCATCCTCGAAGAGATGGGCGGCCGCATTTCTGCGGCCAATCGCGCCGAGGGCGGCGCCCGCTTCGAGGTCATCCTGCCGAGCCAATAGAGGATTCCGCGCGGCGTGAAAGCCAGGAGCTGGATCGTGCCGAGCCGCGCCGAGACGATCCCGGCGTGGGCGCCTCAAGCGCCGCTGGCGCATCACGACAGCGAGACGTCGACGGGGCCGGCACTCTTCCGGTAAGTGGCGTTGACTGCCGCCAAATGGGGGAGCGAGGTCCACCGGGAAAGTTCCGATCGCCGACGCCACCGGACTCGTCGCCATGCCGCGATGAAGCACTTCACGGCGGAGAAGGACGGCGCGCAGGACTCGGGCGCGCTTCGCCCTGCGAACCACGACATGCAGGACGGTCCCGCAGGACCGGAAAGCACATGCCCCTCTGTCCCCGGGCGGCTACAATGACATCAACGAGAAGCGGCAGGGAGGCTGGACGATGGCTTACAAGATCATGATCATGGGGGCGTCCTACGGGTCGTTGCTCGCCTCCAAAATTCTTTTCGGCGGCCATTCGGTGCACCTGATCTGCCTGCCGGCCGAGGCTGACCTGATCAATGCCGAAGGCTTCCGCGTGCGCCTCCCGATCCGGGGCCGCAAAGAGGCGATCGAGATCGACTCGCGCAAGCTGCCGGGCAAGGTGACCGCGGGCGGCACCGCAGGTGTAAACCCCGCCGACTACGATCTCGTGGGCCTCGCCATGCAGGAGCCGCAGTACCGCTCGCCGGGGGTGCGCGAGCTGCTCGATCTGGTGGGCAAGTCCCGGGTGCCCTGCATGTCGATGATGAACATGCCGCCGCTGCCCTACGTGCGGCGCATCCCCGGCCTCGACTACGAAGCGCTCAAGGCTGCCTACACCGACCCCACGGTGTGGGACAGCTTCGATCCCGAGCGGCTCACGCTCTGCAGTCCCGACCCGCAGGCGATCCGCCCGCCGGACGAGAAAGTGAACGTGCTGCAGGTGACCTTGCCGACCAACTTCAAGGTCGCCCGATTCAAGGACGAGAAGGCCACCGCCATCCTGCGCCAGCTCGAGAAGGACATCGACGCGGTGCGCTTCGACACGCCCGATGGCAAGATCGAACTGCCGGTGAAACTTCGGGTCTATGACGGCATCTTCGTGCCACTGGCCAAATGGGCGATGCTGCTCGCTGGTAATTACCGCTGCGTGACCAAGGACGGCATGCGGACGGCGCAGGAAGCAGTGCACAGCGACATCGAGACCTCGCGCTCGGTCTACAATTTCGTCTTCGACCTCAGCGTCAAGATCGGCGCCGACCCGAAGGATCTCGTGCCATTCGAGAAGTATGCCGCCGCTGCCCAGAGCCTGGTGCGTCCGGCGTCGGCAGCGCGCGCGCTCAGCAATGGCGTGCCCAACATCGAGCGCGCCGACAAGCTGGTGCAGCTGATCGCCAGGCAGAAGGGCCTCAGCCATCCGGTCATCGATGCCGGCGTTGCCCTGGTCGATGCCAGGCTTGAGGCCAACCGCAAGAAGGCGGCCGCCTGACGCCGTCCAAGAAGGTCCTGATCGCCGGCGCCACCGGCCTCGTTGGCCATGCCGCGATGAAGCAGGCGGCGACCGAGGGGGTCGAGGTGATCGCCGTCTCGCGCCGCCGGCCGGATGAAACTTTTGGCGTACGCTGGCTGCCGCTTGATCTTACTGACGCACCGGCCTGCGCCAAGGCGGCGCTTGAATTCGCCTCTGTCACTCATCTCGTCTATGCCGCGCTCTACGAGCGGCCGGGGCTGGTCGCGGGCTGGCAGGAAGCGGAGCAGATCAGGATCAACGACCTGATGCTCAGAAACCTCTTCGGACCGCTCCAGCGGGCGGCGCCGGGGTTCCGCCATGTGGCGCTTCTGCAGGGCACCAAGGCCTATGGCGTGCATGTCCGCCCGCTCACCGTGCCGGCGCGCGAGAACCGCTCGGAGATGCACGAGCAGCCGAACTTCTACTGGAACCAGGAACGCTTCCTGCGCGCCGCACAGCAGGGCAAGCCATGGAGCTGGTCGATCCTGCGTCCTGTCCTGATCGTGGGAAACTCGGTCGGCAGCGCCATGAACGTGATCCCGGCGCTGGGGGTCTATGCCGCGATGATGCGGCAAGCCGGGAAAACGAAGCTCGACTATCCCGGTGGCGTCGGCCGCGTCGCCCAGGCGGTCGATGCCGACCTGCTGGCGCGCGCCATTGCCTGGTCAGGCGAGGAGCCTGCCGCGCGCAACGAAATCTTCAACGTCACCAACGGCGACGTGTTCACGTGGCCCAACGTCTGGCCGGCCATCGCCGATGCCCTGGGCTTTGCCGCCGGCGAGCATGTGCCGCTGGCGCTCGACAAGGAAATCCGGTCGCGCGAATCGGAATGGGCGGAGATCCGCGCCACCCACGGACTCACGTCGGGTACGCTAGAGGACTTCGTCGGGCTGTCGTTCGAGTATGCCGACTACACAATGGGCTTCGGCCGCGACAAGCCGGGCCCGGCCGCGATCGTCTCGACCATCAAGCTGATGCAGGCCGGATTCACCGAGGTCATGGACACCGAGGCGATGTTCCGGAAGTGCTTCGCCGAAATGCAGGCCAAGGGGCTGCTGCCGCCGCGCGCGGGCTGACCGCCGTCAAGGATCGTGCGCGAATTCCCCCATGGTTCCAGGGACGAAAATCAGCTCTCCGCACGCCGAAGTGCCAATAGCGGCGGGCTTTTGCCCTGCCCACAGCGCCCACCTGAATGGGCCAAATGTTGTGCCCCGAGTTGGGCCAGACTCCGAGATGAGCCTTATTCCATAGGCTTTTACCCGACTCCCGGTTTCTTCGTTTGCACACCTCCGCGCGCGCTGTGCCTCAGGCGTCGTTAAGTGTCTGTTCCCACGTCGTTATCTGGCGTGGCGTTGAGACGGGGTCGTTGTTGGGCTGCCCACGGGTCAGGACCCGTGGCGGCTACACCTCACGCTCAATTGCGTCGTACCCGCGGCGTGCGCGGGCGGGTCATGCCCAAAAGAAAAGGCCGGCGCGGTCCACGTGTCAGCCTATAGAAAAATCATAGCAGAACCTGCTGAAGCTGCAACTCACATCCGCGAGAGCGAATGCAGTCAATGCCAGCACCCGCTCACCGACCATCAGAACCGATCCGGCCTGAACGGCGCCAGGTCGACGGTGGTGGGTTTGCCGGTTGCCAACTCGGCCACCAGCTTGCCGGTGATGCCCGCCATGGTGAGCCCGAGATGATCATGGCCGAAGGCGAAGAAGACGGTCCTGTGACGCGGCGACCGGCCGATCACCGGCTTGGACTCCGGATGCGACGGCCTGGGGCCCATCCATTGCGAGGCGGGCTCGCCTTTCAGGCCCGGTAGGAGCTGCCTAGCGTGGCGCATCACCACGTCGGCATTGCGCATGTCGGGGGCGGCATCCGGAGCGGCGAATTCCGCCACGCCGCTGGCGCGAATGCCCTCGTGCATATCGGCAAGCGAGATGCTGCGATCGACCGAGGTGATGGCGCGCCGGAGCTCGAACCCCGGGTTGGCGAACATCACGTGATAGCCGCGCTCGGCCTCAAGTGGCACGCTGGTGCCAAGCTGGGCCGCCAGCGGGCGCGACCAGACGCCGGCCGCGATCACCACGGTCTCGACGTCGAGCGGGCCGCTATCAGTCACGATATGGGTCGGTCCCTCGCTGCCGATCTCGAAGCCCTTGACCTCGGCATTCACGATCTCGCCGCCGCGACGCACGAAATCCTGGCTGAGCGCGCTGCACAGGCGGAAGGGATCGATGGTGCGATGGACGTCGGGCAGCGACACCGCCTTGACCACGCTTTTCGCCAGCGCGGGTTCGATCTGGCGCACCTCGTTGCCGTCGAGGATGTCCATGTGAACACCGTGACGGCGGCGCAGATCCAGCCCGTAAGCGGCACCTTCGAACGCAGCCTCGCTCTCGAAGGTCATCAAGAGGCCGTCGTCCTTCACCCACTGCTCGGCGCCGGCGTCCTCGATCAACGGGGCATAGCCCTCATGAACGTGCACCAGGAGAGAGTTACGCGCCGCGGCGATCTCCTCGACGCGAGAGCGGCGCGAGTTGGCGATGGACCCCAGGAACCAGGGCAATGCCTTGGGCACATGACTCCAGCGCAGCTTCAGCGGCGACTCGGGGTCGAGCAGCATCTTCGGCAGCTTCTTCAGAATGCCCGGCATCGAGAACGGCACGCACGAGGCGGTGCCGAAGCTGCCGGCGTTGCCGAAGGAAGCGCCACGGCCCGGCTCGCCCTTTTCGACAAGCCGGACCTTGAAACCTTCGCGTTGCAGATGAAGCGCGCAACAGACGCCGACCAGGCCGGCGCCTATCACTGTGACGGTCTTGAGCCCCTTCAACACCGACGCCTCCCCTGCTCTCGTCCCTCCGGCAACTTTAGCATCACCTCATCGCCGCGGTCCTGGTACCGCCACCATGCCATCCCGACAATTAGGGAAGGCGCCCGCAGGTCGACTATGGCGCCCGGGTTCGCCGCGCCTTCGAGCTCAGCATCGACCGCGAGGCGCTGAACCAGGTCGTGTTCAACGGCAAATTCGTCCCCGGCAACCAATGGTCAGCCCGCAGCATCGCAACTACCAGGCGGAGTTTGCGGTTCTTTACGCAGAGGCCCGACGGGCTGGTGCGCGTGATCGGGCTCAAACTGAAGTAGCCCATCGAGGTTGAACCGCCTCGGCGGATGGGTGCATCGTCCATCGCATGAACAAGCGAAAACTGAACGTCGCCATCGTCGGCGCTGGCATGGGCGGGCTGGCGGCGGCCGCGGCGCTCCGGCTCAAGGGCATCGACGTCACCGTGTACGAGCAGGCCAGGCAGTTCGCGCGCGTGGGCGCCGGCATCCAGATCGGCTGCAATGCCATGCACGTGCTGCGCGGGCTGGGGCTCGAGGCGCGGCTGCGGGCCGACGCCTTCTATCCGCGCTCCTGGAACAATCGCGACTGGCGCACGGGCGAGATCCTGTTCGACATGATCTTCGGCCCGTCGGCCGAGGCGAAATACGGTGCGCCCTATCTGCTGGCCCATCGCGGCGATCTGCATGCGGCCCTGGCGAGCGCCGTGCCGGCGGAGATGGTGCGGCTGGATCATGAGCTGGTCGGCATCGAGCCGGCCGAGGGCGGCGTGCGGCTGGCCTTTGCCAACAAGCCGAGCGCCGATGCGGACGCAGTGATCGGCGCCGACGGCGTCAACTCGGTGATACGCACGATCCTGTTCGGCGAAGGGGCGCCCAATCTCACTGGCCGTATCGCCTATCGCACGACCTATCCGGCCGAGCTTCTGAACGGCTTCGAGATGGACGAGTGCGCCAAATGGTGGGGCGAGGACCGCCACATCGTCATGTACTACGTGAAGCCCGACCGCTCGGAAGTCTATTTCGTCACCAGCCAGCCCGAGCCCGAGTTCGGTCTGGAATCGTGGTCGGCCGAAGGCGACGTCGCGGTCCTGCGGGCGGCGTTCGAGGGGTTTCACCCCACGGTGCAGCGGGTGCTCGCCGCCTGCCCTTCCGTCCACAAGCGGATCCTGGTGGATCGCGAGCCACTGGAACGCTGGGGCGACGGTCGGACGGCGTTGTTGGGCGACGCCGCGCATCCGATGACGCCCTACATGGCGCAAGGTGCTGCGATGGCGATCGAGGACGCGGCAGTGCTGTCGCGCTGCCTGGAGAGCGTGGATCGCGACGGTGTCGCGGCGGCGCTCGAGAGATACGAGGCGACCCGCCGGGCGCGGACCGCGCGCATCCAACTCACATCGCGCCAGAACCGCTGGGGCAATGGCGTGACGGAGACGGACTGGGTTTACGGCTACAACGCCTGGACGGCGCCACTGGCACGCTAGCCTGACCGCCTGCGCGCACCGTCAGGCGCGGCGACCCACAAGCCAGAGCACCGCAAATTGTCGGAAAAAAGAAGCCCGCCGCTGCACGATCCGAAGATCGTGCGGCGGCGGGCCCTTGGACGCCCCCTCTGATTTCTGCAGCGGACTATTTGAGACTGTCGGCGATGCTCTTGAAGCCCGCCTGGGTCTTGCCGGCAATGTCCTGGATCTGGCCGCCGCTGCCCACGAACCGCTTGGCCGCGTCAGGCAGCTCATAGCCCAGGATGGTGTCCGGCAGGTGCATGGGAATGGCCCCGGTGACGCCGGCATAGATGAAGCCCACGAAGGCCAGCTTCAGCGTCCAACCGAAGATAAAGCGCATAAACCAGTTCCCTGAATGACGGCACCGATTGTAGTTGCGCAGGCGCTGTTCAAACAGCCATCGCTTCGTATCAATTGTTGTGCATGTTCCGGGCTCGGCCGGAAAAGGCCGCGCGCACGTGGTCGGCGAGATCGCGCGCGGCGGGACTGAGGCCCGGCGGTACATAGAGGTTGATGCGGAACTCCGGCAGCGCCGGCAGGCGCGCCTCCCGGCCCAGAATCTCGAAGCGCTCCGGCACCGAGGAACGCAACAGCGGCGCCACCGCGAGCCCGGCCTCGAGCACGGCATGGACCGGCTCCATGCGGCTCACCTCGCAGACCGCCCGCCAGTCGCGCCGCGCCTTGCCCAGAGCCTCGATTGCCACCGGGCGGAAGACGCAACTCGGCGCGCCGAGCGAGACCGGCAAGGGATCCCTCAGGTGCGCATCGCCGCCGGCCACACCGACCCAGACCAGGCGGTCGGTGCGCAGCGTCTCGCCGTAGCGACCACACTCGGTCTCGGTGGTGAGGGCGAGATCGACGCCGCCTGACGTCAGGGCCTCACGCACGATCTTCGAATCCTCGCACACCAGGCTGACGCGCACACGCGGCTGGGCCTTGGCGAAGCGGCGCAGCACGCCCGGCACGAAGCTGCCGACCAGGTCGTAGGGCACGCCGAGGCGAACTTCGCCCTCGAACGACGGCGTGCGCATCGACGACCACACTTCATCGTTCATGGCGAGAAGCCGGCGCGCCTGTGCCAGCAGCCGCTCGCCGGCCGGCGCCAGCATCAGCCGCCGGCCCGTGCGCTCGAACAGGCGGCAGTCGAGCGCCTCCTCCAGCCGCTTGATCTGCTGGCTGGCCGCAGCCTGGCTGAGGCCAAGCGATGCCGCGGCACGCGTGACGCCGCCCGCCTCGACGACGGCGAGAAAGGCGCGCACCAGCGCCATGTCGAGATCCCTGCGCATCAAGAGATCATAATGGAAAGTGAACAATCATATCAAAAACATTCGCTATTCTTATTTATGGCGCCAGCGTAGCGTGACGACATGACAACAAAGATCTCCGGCCTTTGGCTGCCGCTCATCACGCCGTTCAAGGATGGCGCAATCGACTTCGCGAGCTACGAACGATTGATCGACCACTACATCGGACTGGGCGTCGACGGGCTGTTCCCGCTCGGCACCACCGGCGAATCCCCGACGCTCGACGAGGCCGAGACCGACGAACTGGTCGACCGCACCGTGGCGCGCACGGCCGGCCGCGTGCCGGTGTTCGTGGGCGTGGGCGGCAATGCCACGCACAAGGTCAGCAGGGCGCTCAAGCGGCTGGAACGCTTCGCCTTCGAAGGTATCGTCTCGGTCTGCCCCTACTACAGCCGGCCGAGCCAGGACGGTCTGATCGCGCATTTCCGCGCCATCGCGGCGGCCACCGCCCGCGACGTGGTGATCTACAACATTCCCTACCGCACGGCGGTGAACCTCTCGAACGACTCGCTGCTCGAACTCGCGGAGGTGCCGAACATCGTGGGCGTGAAAGACAGTTCCGGCAGCATGGCGCAATCGCTCGAACTGCTGGCACGCAAGCCCCACGACTTCGCGGTGCTGACCGGCGAGGACGCATTCTATTTCACCATGATGGCCAACGGCGGCGATGGCGGCATCCTGGCCGCGAGCCACCTCATGACCGAACGCTTCGTCGAAGTCGGTCGGCGCTTTGCCGCCAATGACGTGGCCGGCGCCCGCGCTGCCTGGGCGCCGCTCGCCCAGTCCGTGCCGCTCTTGTTCGCCGAGGCCAATCCGATGCCGATCAAGTACCTGCTGTGGCGGCAGGGGCTGATCGCCTCGCCAGAGTGCCGGCTGCCCCTCACCAAGATTTCGGACGGGCTGGCGAAGAAGCTGGACTCGTTCTTCGTCGAACGGGCGGCCGCCTAGCCGCGCGCCTTCAGGAGATCGCGGATCTCGGTCAGCAGCACCTCCTCGCGCGTGGGCGGCGGCGCGGCCGGGGCCGCCTCCTCCCGCTTGACCACGCGATTCATGCCGCGAATGACGAGGAACAGCACGAAGGCCACGATCACGAAATTGATCGCCACTGTGATGAATGTGCC
>JAUXWB010000349.1 GCA_030684475.1 Reyranella sp.
GCGATGGAGCGGCGACGTGAAACGAGTCAGCCGGCGTCCCACGCCCAGGCGCCGGAGACACCGGATTCAGCCAACGCGAACAAGAACCTGGCCGATGCGGCGTGAGGTGCCTGGCGACGTAGACCCCTGTCCCACTGACTCGCTCTTCCGGACCGGGAGAGAAGAGCTAAGCGTGCACCGGTCCCATCGGCCGAAGCCGCATGCCCTTGCGCAGGTGTTTGTAGGGCATGTCGACGGGGTCGGTGATGTGGGCGCCGGGCGACTGCACCACCAGGATCGTCTCGGCGATGGGCTGGAAGTCGGCGCGAAAGTGCACCGTCGATTTCAGGGCGATGATCGGGACCTGCGACGGCTCGACGCCAACATGGCGGAACATCTCCTGGTCGGCGGCCTGGATGCGCTTGCACGCCAGCACCGCCGACACGCCCGATGCCTCGTCGGTCACCAGCGCCATCGGCCCGATCTGGAACCTGGCGCCGCCGTAGAACGGTCCGGTGCCGGTGAAGACGCCATCGCCCACCTTGACCACGCGCCAGTCGGCCACGACCGGCGTCTCGCCGGCATAACCCACCACGGCGCCGATGCCGCGACGCATGATGTTGCCCTCGCCGGTCTCGACGGCGGCCTTGGCGGCCTCCTCGTCCACGATCATGCCGATCACGGCACCCTTCGCCTTGTGGCGCATCAGGGCCGCCAGCAGCCCCACCGTGTCGGACGTGCCGCCGGCGCCGGGATTGTCCTGCACGTCGGCCAGCACGATCGGCTTTTTCGCCGTCTTCGAAAGCTCGATTGCCCTGAGCGCCGCCTGATCGGGATCGAGCAGCTCGCCGGCAAAGGATTTCTCCTGTGCCTTCACCGTGGCCGCGAGCTTGTCGGCGGCCGCCTCGACCGCTTCCTTGTCGTGGCCATAGACCACCAGCGCGGGACCGCACTGGGCGATGTCGGCGGGCGGAAAGCCCGGCGTGTGCGTCACGCTCACGATGCCCTGGTTGTGGCTCTTCTCCCCCGCTTCCAGCTCGCCCACGAGATCGAAGATCGCCTTGGCCGGCTCGATGAAGGTGCACTGCCAGACCAGCGGTATGAGGAAATCGAGCTGGCGGTAGGCGCGATAGACCGGTCGCTTTTCCCGCAAGAGCTTGTCGAGCAGTTCGACGGCGCGCTTGCCGGTCACCGCCATGTCGATGTGCGGATAAGTGCGGTAGCCCACCAGCGCCGTTGCGAGCTTCGCCATCTCGGGCGTGAGGTTGGCGTGATAGTCGAGACTGGCCACGATCGGCAGCTCATTGCCGACGATGCTGCGGATGCGGGCCAGCAGCTCGCCTTCGCCGTCCTCGGTGTTCTCCGCCACCATGGCGCCGTGCAGGTCGAGATAGACCGCATCGAACGGCCCGAATTTCTTAAGATCCGCGTCGAACAGCGCCCACATCTTCTCGTAGGCATCCTCGGTGACGTACGATGCTGGCGCCGCCGCCGCCCAGGCGAGCGGCACAATCTCGTGGCCGAGTTCGGCCAGTCGCTTCACCGCGCCGGCGATCGGGATGTTGAAGCCCTCGACGCCCGCGATCATCTCCGGCCCGCGCAGCAGCGGCGGCCAGGCGTCGGCGCGCACGAATTCGTCCCACGTCGCCTGCTGCGGTGCGAACGTATTCGTCTCGTGCTGGAATCCACCCACAGCAATACGCGCCATTCGATCTTCTCCCCTTCACAACCCGATCGGCCGCGGCGACCATATCATCGCCATGCGCAAAATCCTGCCTTTCGTGACGACGCTTCTCCTCGCGGCCTGCGATTTGCCAAGCCAATGGGAGAAGCCGGGCGTCGAGCGGGCCGCGCTGGACAGCGACGTCCTGCAATGCCGCCATGCCGGGCAGCAGGAGTCGCTCCGGGCCTACGCCTCGCAGATCAACTTCCCGTTCTACAGCGCGCCCTTCTGGGGCGGCTCGTGGCAGCCGACCCGCGACCTGTGGAACCGCAGCGTGGAAGCCGACCGGGCGCGCGCCGAGACCTCGTTCACAGCCGACTGCATGCGGGGCAAGGGCTACTCGAAATCGTCGGGGCGGAGTTCGATCGCGGCGCCGTGAGGCGTGCGGTCGGCGGCGTGATCCCAGGCGTTGTAGTAGCGCGCCAGGGTCTTTTCATCGGCAATGCCCTTCTCCGCCACCAATCGCTCGAGCGCCTTGAGCCAGTGCCGGTAGTAGGTCTCGCCGGTGTCGGGATCGCCCGCTTCCTGCGCGCGCTTGATCTCGGCGGCAAGTGTCGCCGCCCACTCCGGCCAGGTGAACAGGCCGCGGGCGTGCAGCGCAAGCGCCATGGCGAAGGCCTGCGCCTCCCACGGCTCGCGGAACACCGGACTTTCCCCATCGCGGGGCAGGTCTGGAATGGCTGCCGGGTCGATCATGACTCAGGCCGGCTCGAGATAGGGCTCGAACGCATCGATCGAAATCTTCAGGGTCGGGTCGGCGTCCGCGCCCCAGATCTCCCGGCCGTCGAACACAACCGTGTAAAGCCACTGCGGGTCATCTCCCTTATCGGCCGCAACCGAATCGGGATAGGCGTGGCAGCCGTGGATCAGCTCGACCACGCCCTGCTTGTCCCGCGCATAGCGCGGCAGCCGGGTGTGGCCCTGCGGATTGATGTTCGCCGTGCGCACGCGATCGCCCGGCTTGAAGCGGGCGGGCGCCTGCTGCTGGCGAAAGTACGAGCCGCGCCCCATCCCTGCCCGCACCACCTCGGGCGTGAGCTTGCGCTCCAGCGGTTTGGTCGGCTTCAGCGCGTGACCGGCGGCCAACTCGTCCGGCGAGACGTAGCCGCGGGCCAACAGGTTCTTTTCCATCGCCAGTTCCCAGCGCTGGTAATAGGAGACCGAGAGATAGACCTGCGCCGGCAGCGTCTCCTGGGCGAAGCGCGAGTGGTCGATGTGCCAGGCGCCAGCATATCCCATGGCGCGCTGCATCGCGAGCACGCGTCCTTCCCAGCGTGCATGGAACGGCGGTTCGTTGGCCTCTACCTCGACTTTGCCGAAGCCGTCCATGCCGCCCATGTCGTGGATGCCGTTCATTGCGCGAGCTCCCCGGGCTTGCGGGCAAGGCCGGTGCCGATCATGGAATCGCGGGTGACCAGGTCGGCGAGACGCTCCTCGCTCCAGCCCTCGGTTCCCGCAGGCCGCATCGGCAGCACCATGAAGCGCGTCTCGGCGGTCGAATCCCAGACGCGCACTTCGGTTTCCTTCGGCAGCGCCACGCCGAAATCGGCGAGAACGCCGCGCGGGTCCTTTACTGCGCGCGAGCGGTAGGGCGCCGATTTATACCAGACCGGCGGCAGCCCGAGCACTTCCCACGGATAGCAGGAGCAGAGCGTGCAGACGATCATGTTGTGCCGTTGCGGCGTGTTCTCGACCGCCACGAGATGGTCGCCAACGCGACTGACGTGGCCCAGCGCGGCAACGGCCTTGGTGGCGTCGGCGAGCAGCGCCTGCCTGAACGCCGGATCGGTCCAGGCCTTGGCGACGACGACCGCGCCGTTGCGCGGGCCGATCCTGGTTTCGTAGGACTCGACGATGGCATCGAGCGCCGCCGGGTCGACGTATCCCTTCTCGGTCAGGATCGTTTCGAGGGCGCGCACGCGAAGCTGCGTCTCCGACAGCTCCGAGCCGTGTTCGTCGTCATGGTCGTGATCGTGGGCAGTCATACGGGACCTCCGTCGACGGGGAAATCGCCGGCAAGCATACATCGTCAGAGGTGCGCGACTCCAGCGGCTCAGCCCTTACCGGTGGCGTCCTCGATGGAGCGCAGCAGGACGGGGCGCGTATTCATTGGGGTCCGACACTCGACAGGTTCGAGCCGGCGCCGCCGGTGGTCTTCCGCCCGACGCGAGAGCCGCGCCGGGCCTCGAAGCGGACGCCGCACCCCGTCTCAGCCAGGACCGCCATTCCCACCCGGCCGAACGGCCTGCAGGAACGGCAGGAATGGCGGGATCTCGCGCACGTCGACATCGATGCACATCACTGAGGGCCCGGCGCACGGAACGCGGAGGCTATGCTCGATCTCTTCGGCGCTGCGTCCGGGCAGCACCTTCAAAGCGGGAAACATCGCACCCAACCCGGACGCCAGCTTGGAGCGCCGGAAAGTGTTGTAGGAGTAGTCGCCGCCAAAATAGAGATGTTCGCGCGTGACACACATGCCGTGTGCGTTGTTGTCGAACAGGATGAACGTGATCGGCAAGTCGTGCTGCAGCGCGGTGTGGATCTCCAGCCCGTGCATGAAGAATGCGCCATCACCCGCCAGCACGAACGTGCGCCGCCCATTGGCGAACGCCGCGCCCGTAGCGGCGCCGAAACTGTACCCCATCCCGCCCATGCCGAGCGCCAGCACGAAGCGGCCGCGCGACGGCGAGCGCATCCAATGCACGGCGCTGGCGCCGGTATTGCCTGCGTCGACGATCACGTTCGCATCGTCCGGCATCGCGGCCATAATCGCCTGAAGGGCATCGCCGAATCGGAGTGCCCCGGCGGTCCGGGTGCCCGACAGGAAAGTGGGCGCACTTTCCTCCGGCGGAACGACTTCGACGACCTGTGCCGGACGCGCCGCCAGCTGCGCGACGAGATCTCGCAGGCCGAGTTTCACATGGCCGATCAGCTCTATGCGCGGTGCTCCCGCCTCGAACGACGGCTCGAAGTGGACACTGATCAGGGGGCGCCGCGCCAGCTCGCCTTCGATTCCCGCATGCGCGAGGTGCGGAAGCCGCGTGCCGACCACGACACAGGCATCCGTGTGCGCAAGCTGCTCGGTGAGCGAGCGGTTGCCCATCACCCCGGCGAGGCCGATGAAGCGACGGTCTCCGTTGTCGTAGACATCGCGGGCATCCGGAGCCAGAGCCACGCGCGCATCGAGCCTTTCCACCAGCGCCGCGAGCTCGTTGCGCGCATGGTGCCGCGCCACTCCGTCACCCGCGATCACCAGCACCGAGCGGGCGCCCGCCAGCAGCTCCGCCGCGGCCTTCACGTCGTCTTCGGCAGGCGCCCGCCGGCCGCGCGACGGTCGCAGGTCGTAGGCCGGTGCGTGCGGGTCGACCTTGGCGCGTTGCACGTCCTTGGGGAGCAGCAAGACCGCCGGCCCCGGCCTCTCGCCCAGGGCCGCGGACAGCGCCTGATGGAGGGCGTAGGGCAGCTCGTCCGCGCTGGCGAGGCTTTCGCAGTGGACGGAGACCGAACGGAAAAGCTCCCGGGCATCGATTGAGCCGCCGCGCCCGCTGCCATCCTGGAAGGCACCATGGCCTTCCATCGAAGTCGGCGGCTGGCCCACCAGCGCCAGCACGGGCACACAGGATGCGTAGGATTCGGCCAACGCCGGAACCAGATTGAGCGCGCCGCCGCCCGATGTCGCCATCACGACACCGAGCGGTGCACCGACCCGCGCATAGCCATCGGCCATGGTCGCCGCCGAGAACTCGTGCTTGGCCAGAACGCCGAGCAGGGCCGGCGTGCGGTGAACCGCGTCGAAGAGATCTTCGATGTTGGCACCGCCCACGCCGAATACGTGCCGCACACCGAGCTTCTCGAGGGAGTATGCTACATACTTGGCCGCGGTTGGCATTCGTTGCGACTTATCAAGCACTGGGAGCAGCCGCAAGCGTCGCCTGCGGGCGATGGCCTGCTTGCGGCACCACGGAGCGGCCGTCATCATCGTCGCGCCGCAATGTGCTGACACGAAGCGTGTGCTGCGGCTCTCGCCGGCTCACCGGGCGGTCCCGGCCGTTCACTCGCCGGTGGCGTCCTCGATGGAGCGCAGCAGGACGGGCCAGTATTCCTTGCCGTGGCCGAGTTCGACCGCCCGCTCCATCACCTCGCGGGCGACGTCGGCGCCCAGCGCCGGCACGCCCTTCTCCTCGGCCATCTCGATGGCGTAACCAAGATCCTTCAGCGCGTATTCGGTCGAGAAGGCACGCTCGGGGAAGACGCCCGGCAGCATCGCCTTCATGCCGTGGTTCCGCAGGGCGAAGGAATCGGCCGAGCCTTTGGTCAGGGTCTCGAACAGCACCTTGCCGTCGACGCCGTGGGCACGGGCGATGCTGAGAGCCTCGCCCAGTGCCACCACCGTCTGGAACAGGATCATGTTGTTCAGGATCTTGACCGCCTGCCCGGCGCCGGCCTCGCCGCAGTGCGTCACCTCGCTCGCCATGTGGCGCAGGAGCGGCTCGATGCGGGCGAAGGTCTCGGGCGTGGCACCGACCATAATCGACAGCGTGCCGTCGATCGCGGCCTGGCGCGTGCGCGCGACCGGCGCGTCGGCGAAGGCCGTGGCCTGGCCTTCCATAGCGGCATAGAGCCGGCGCGCCAGGGAGACGGGCGCCGTGCTGAGATCGACCACGGTCCAGCCCGGCTTGACCTTGGACAGCAGCGCACCGTCGCCGAGGCAGACCTGCTCGACCTCCTTGCCGCCCGGCAGGGACAGGAAGATCGTGCGGCAGGCCGCGGCGATCTCGTCGACCGAGGCCGTCTTCACGCCGTCCGCGGCGAGTCGGCCGAGTGGCGCCGCGTCGCGGTCGGCCGCCAGGACCTGCGTGCCGCTCTTCTTCGCCAGGTTGCGGCACATCGGCTCGCCCATGGTGCCGACGCCGATAAATCCGATCATGTCCGTCATGTCATTCCACTCCGAGGAGATGCGCCCGAACGCCGGCGCTCAGGCAACCACAGTCTTGAGCGCCCATGCCCGCGCCTTCAGCGGGATTGTCCCATCGGCACCATGGGGGAGGCTTTCAGCGAGCTTCGCGCGCAACCGCTCGCGTGCCGCCGGTTCCAGCTTCACGCAATATCCCGGCGCCGGTCCCGCCCCCAGGGTGAACGGTCGCCAGTAGTCGTCGAAGTCGCGGAACACGGTCGGCACTTCGATCGGCACGCAGCTCACAGGCTCCAGGCCGGCGCTCCTCGCCAACTCCGTCAGACCATCCGGCGTGCAGAAGGGAAAGCGCCTGTCTTCCGTCAGCTCTTGCGCCGCGGGATCGAGGGCCGCCGCGGCCGTCCAGAACGCCCGCATGAACTCCACGCCGCCGCCGGGATAATCCCAGACATAGAAGCCGATCGTTCCGCCGGCACGGACCACCCGCTTCATTTCAGCAAGCGCCGTCGTCCGATCCGGCACGAAGTTGAGCACCAGCGCCGACACGACGACGTCCCGGCTGGCCGTTGCCACCTGCAGATCCTGGGCATCACCGACCTCGAACCGGGCGCGCGCGTCGGGCACGTTTGCACGCGCCGCGCTCACGAAGCCCTCCGAGGCATCGATGGCGATCAGGCTTCGTGGCTTGCATCGCGACAGGACGGCGGCCGACAGCGCGCCGGTGCCGCAGCCGACTTCGAGCCAGTCCCGATCCTGCGGCGCGTCGAGCCAGTCGAGGAAGCGCGGCGCCAGTTGCCGGCTCCAGCGGCCCATGTAGGCGTCGTAGTTGTCCCCTGCCTGCCAGGCATCGTGACGTGATGCTTCGGCCATGGGACGGCTAGTCCACGATGAAAAGTTTGGCGCCGTCCTTGGTGAAGGAACGATGGGCGAGATCGCCGTCGGCCACCTGGTAGCTCTGGCCCTGCTTCAGGACGACGGTGCGACCATCGGCCAGTTCGGTGTGCAGTTCGCCTTCCAGCACCAGCAGGACATGGCCCTTCTGGCACCAATGGTCGGCGAGATAGCCCGGCGTGTACTCGACCATGCGCACGCGGATGTTGTTGAACGTCCTGGTCCGCCAGAACGCCCTGCCGGTCTCGCCCGGATGCTCCGTACGCTCCACGTCGCTCCAGTCGGTCGTTCCGAAAGGTATGTCGAACATCAGCATGGTTTTGCTCTAGCACAAAAGCGGCCGTCAGCCCCACTGCGCCAATGCACCGGCCAGGCTCTCCGGCCCGCGATAGAGCACGGCGCGCCAGCCGGCCATCCGTGCGCCATCGACGTTGGAGGCCTTGTCGTCGATGAACAGGATCGACTGCGCGACGGTAACGCCCATGCGCGCCTGGGCGGCGGTGTAGAAGACGCGGTCGGGCTTGCAGACGCCCAGGGCCGCCGAATAGACGATCTCGTCGAAATGCGAGCCGAGCCGGGCCTGATCGCGCAGGTAGGCCACGCGATGGTGCTCCTGGTTGGTGGCGGCGTAGACGCGGCCGCCGGTGCGCTTGCGCCAGGCATCGGCCTGGGCCAGCACGCCTCGGTCGATGACGGCGTCCTTGTCGAACCAGTAGGCCACGAACTCCTCGAGCCGGTCGGCGAGGCCCTTGGTCTCGAAGTAGTCCTGCAGGGCCACATAGAGGTCGAGCCGGCCGCGCAGCACTTCCATGAACGCCGGCGTGAGGAAGAATTCCGGCGCCAGCTCATCGTCGTGGCTGATCCCCCAGTCCGCCTTCAAGGTGGCGTACCAGGGCTCGGGCGATCCCGGTTGGGCGAGCGAAACTACGCCATCGATGTCGAGGACGAGGACAGGGCTGGAACTCATGTCCGGCCATGCTACAGCAACCGGCGCATTTGGGGAAAAGCCCGTGAACCTCGTCGTCCCTGCCCTCGAATACCTCGACGCCTATGCCGATGCGCTGCGGCGCGGCTTCTGGTCGGACAATCTTCGCCGCGAGGAGTCCGCCCGCGAGGAGCTGGAGATGATTGCCGCCGATCCTGCGGACTTCGTGGCTTCGCTCGACGATCCCGAAGCCAAACGGCCGCCCATCAAATTGTCGGACGGCAGCACGGTGCCACGCCTGCCGGGCTACCGCCGCTGGATGTGGGATGACGGGTCATGTGGTGGGTTCTGCGGCTCGGTGAACTTCCGCTGGCAGCCCGGCACGTCCGAACTGCCGAAGTATGTGCTCGGGCATCTCGGCTATGCCGTCGTGCCGTGGAAGCAACGGCGGGGCTACGCCACGCAAGCGCTGGCATTGATGATGCCGGAGGTGCGCAAGCTCGGCCTCGTGCACATCGACCTCACGACCGATCCCGACAACCTGCCCTCGCAGAAGGTCATCACGGCCAATGGCGGCTATCTGGTCGAACGCTTCGCCAAGGTGGCTGGCCATGGCGGCGGCGAGACACTGCTGTTCCGCATCCCGCTTTAGCCGCCGACGCGGACGACGGTCTCGGCCATCGCCGACAGCAAGGCCAGTCCGCGGACTTTCAACGCCCGCGAGGAATCCTTGCCGCCGATCTCGCCCTCGAGCAGCAGGCTGATGAAGCCATGCACGGAGGCGCCGGCGAAGTCGGCCATGCGCTGCTTGATCTCACCGGAGGCGTGCGGGATGACCGCCTCGACGGCGGCGGCCTGCAGCTTGCGGACGGCCTCGGCCGCCGCCGCCAGGGCCGGCGTTTCAAGCCGGTTGGCTTCGCGGCTAAACATGAGCTGAAACAGGGCCGGGTTGCCGGCGGCAAAGGCCATGTAGCCCACACCTTGGGCGACCAGCCGGCCAGTCGCCCCGCCTTCGGGCCCCTTGTCATCCGTTCTGGCCGCCTCGGCGGTCATGGTGGCCGCCAGTTCATCGAACCCGCGGGCTGCCAGTTCGGCCAGCAGGTCGTCGATCGAGGCGAAATGGTAAGCGGGCGCGGCATGGGAAACGCCGGCCCGCCGGGCGCATTCGCGCAGGGTGAAGCCGCGAATGCCTTTCTCCTCCAGCAGCACCCTGCCGGACGTCACCAGGGCTTCGCGGAGCTGGCCGTGATGGTAGGGCTGGGCCTTGGAACGAGTCATTCTGCCTCCGACAAGATAACGCACTTGGAATCTTGACGTTGGAAAGAGGCGGAAATCTGGCTGACTTCGGCCCCGCTCCTGTGGCTTTGTCGTGAGGGTGCGAACAGGAGGAAGCGGGAAATGTCATTCGAAGCCTGGGCCGCGTTCGCGGCCTCGTCGGCCGTCTTACTGGTCATCCCGGGGCCGACGGTGCTGCTGGTGGTCTCCTATGCCCTGGGCCAGGGCTGGCGGACCGCCCTGCCCATGGCCGTCGGTGTCGCCTTGGGCGACTTCACCGCCATGACGCTCTCGATGCTGGGGCTTGGTGCCCTGCTCGCCACCTCAGCCACCCTGTTCACGGCCCTGAAGTGGGTGGGGGCGGCCTATCTGGTCTACCTCGGCATCAAGCTCTGGCAGGCCGGCGACACGCTGGAAGCCGCTCCACGCACCGACGCGGTCTCGGGCGCCAAGATGCTGGGCCACGCCTGGCTGGTGACGGCGCTCAATCCAAAGAGCATCACCTTCTTCGTGGCCTTCCTGCCCGCCTTCCTCGACCCCAAGGCCGATTTCCTGACCCAGATGCTGGTGTTCGAGACGACCTTCCTGATCCTCGCCTTCGCCAACGCCTTCGGCTACGCCCTGGTGGCCACCAAGGCCCGGCGCTTCGCCGGCAATCCGCGGGCGATCGGCGTCGTCAACAAGGTCGGCGGCGGCCTGTTGGTCGGCGCCGGCGTTGCCACCGTCACGCTTAGCGGTTCGCGAAGCTAGGCGTCGCCGCCCTTGATCCAGACCGGAGACACGGCCCGCACTTCGGGCTGGTTCGCCAGAAGCGGTGTGACTTCCGCAACGTAGGCGGCGTACCATGGCTCCTTCAGGAATTCCTGCGGCGCCTGGCGATCGGCATATTGCTGGTAGACACGGATCACATCCGAATCGTTGTCATCGTAACAGTAGAAGTAGGCCTCGTGCGCCGGATTTGCCGCGGCGTTGGGCTTGAGATGCTTCTCCCAAACCCGCCGGACCTCGTCGCGCTTGCCCGGACGCGCGGTGTGCTTGATGAACAGAGCGGCCTTGGCCATGGATGTCTCCTCAGCGATGGCGCAAAAGATATTGGCGAGCCCGGCTGGATTCGAACCAGCGACCACCAGCTTAGAAGGCAGGTGCTCTATCCCCTGAGCTACGGGCCCGAAATGTTAGAATAGCACATCGTGGAGGAGACCCCTCGCAAAGGCTCGGGGTGAGCGCCACGGGCGCTCAGTGCGTCCAGCGGCCGACGCGGGTGTAGGCGAAATTGTCGGCATAGGCCTTGGGTCTGATCGGCCGCGCGTGGGGCATCTCGACCGTATATTGCCAGCTGTTCTTCTCGGCGTGCGCCTTGGCTTCCTCGAGCGTCGCGAACTGGAGCTGCACCTGTTCCATGGTGTAGCGCGAGCTGGTCCAGCCCATCAGCGGATCGACCTGCTTGGGCGATGGCTCGGGCTCCAGCACCCATTCATGGGTGTTGCGCATTCCGGACTGCATGGCCGACTTGGCCGGCTTGAAGATGCGAACCTTCATGAACTCCAATACTCCACTGGCGGGCCGTGGTCGGGGCGGCCGGATTTGAACCGACGACCTTCTGCGCCCAAGGCAGACGCGCTACCAGACTGCGCTACGCCCCGCCGCAAGGACTTGCAGGCCGGGACTTCTACCAGTGGCGGCGGTCGCTCGAAAGCGCAAATTCCGGGTGCTACACTGGGGGCATGTTCGATCAAACCCCCGAGGAAGGCCGCCCCGGCCGCGCGCCGTCGGTCAATGTTCTGGGCGGTCCCCTGCAGCCCTGCTCCGTTCAGCCCGTGACCGGCTTCTATCGCGACGGCTGCTGCAACACCGGCGCCGAGGACATGGGCTTGCATACGGTCTGCGTCGTCACGACGGAGGCGTTCCTGGCCTTCTCCAAGGCTCATGGCAACGACCTCAGCACCGCGCTGCCGCAGTACGGCTTCCCCGGCCTCAGCCCTGGCGACCGCTGGTGCCTGTGTGCCGCCCGCTGGAAGGAAGCGCTCGACGGCAATGCCGCGCCACAGGTGGTGCTGGAGGCCACCCACGCGGCGACCCTGCGCGTCGTGTCGCTCGACGCGCTGAAGAAATACGCGTTCCGGCTGAACTAGGACTCGATGAACTGGTAGCCGGTCCGGATGCGGCCGTCGTCGGCCAGCACCAGGAAGTCGAAGCCCACCGAGATCACGTCGCCGCCGGCCGCGGGCAGCATTTCCCAGCGGAGCTTGACCGTGCCGTGGTGGCCGTCGACCCCGTCGCGCAGGCGGAAGACGCAGCCGTTCTCCTTCACCCACTTGTCATAGGCGTTGGTCACTCGGCTCTCGATGCCGTCATGGCCGACGGCCTCGAGTGTCTTCGCGAGGTGATGCGCATCCTCGCCCCACAGTTCGCGGATGCGTTGACGGCGCATGATGTCGTCGGGCTCGTTCCAGATGGAGATGTATTTTTCGACAAAGGCGTTCAGGGTACTCATGCGCGGAACATTGCGCACTGCACCCGCCGGGGCGATGACCTGCGGGGTAATCAGAGGAGCCAGCAGGAGAGAGCATGAAGAGCTGGGCAAAAATCGACGGCGCGCTGGCCGACTATGTCGACGACAATTGGCTGCGCGAAAGCGCCGTGAAGCGCCGGCTACGCGAGGACACGGCCCGGCTGCCGCAGGCCGGGATGCAGATCTCGGCCCACCAGGGCCAGCAGCTCGGCCTGCTGGCGCGTGCGATCGGCGCCCGGCGCGCCGTCGAGGTCGGCACCTTTACCGGCTATTCCTCGCTCTGCCTCGCCGAGGTGCTGCCCTCAGACGGCAAGCTCTGGTGCTGCGACGTGAGCGAAGCCTGGACCAGGGTCGCGCGGCGCGCCTGGAAGGAGGCCGGCCTCGACAGCCGCATCGAGCTCACCATCGGACCGGCGCTGAGCACGCTCGATTGGCTGCTGGCCCAAGGGCTCGCGAGCCAGCTCGACCTCGCCTTCATCGACGCCAACAAGGAAGACTACGATGCCTACTACGAGCGCTGCCTGAAGCTCGTGCGCCGCGGCGGACTCGTGCTGATCGACAATGTTTTGTGGGGCGGATCGGTCGCCAATCTGGCCGATATCGACACCGACACGATGTCGATCCGCGCACTCAACGCCAAGCTCCGGACCGACGAGCGCGTCGACCTTGCGCTGTTTGCCGCAGGCGACGGCATGACCTGCGCACTGAAACGCTGAAGTAGAAGCTCAGGCGTTGCCGAAGATCGGATGCTTGACCTTGTCGCCCGGTTTGAGGCCCAGCAGCTTGGCGCTGCCGCCGTTGATCTCAAGCACACCGCGTACCGGAAACTGGCTGGGGATGGCGTCGGTCGACAACGGCACGGCGTTGGAATGGATGTGCCGGATCGTACCGTCGGCGGCGATGAAGATCATGTCGAGCGGGATCAGGGTGTTCTTCATCCAGAAACTGACGGGCTGTTCCTGGTGGAAGTCGAACAGCATGCCTTCGTAAGGGCCAAGGCTCTTGCGAAACATCAGGCCGTGCGAACGCTCGGCGTCGTTCGTGGCCATATCGACCTCGAACTTGAGCTCGCGTCCGCCGGTCTCGATGGCCAGCGATGAGCGCTTGAACTTGACATCGGCGCCCTGTCCGAGCGCCGCCCCGGCCGCGAGGGCCAGGGGAGCTGCCAAAAAGACGCGGCGGCCGAGCCGCCGATGAAACCCTGCGAAAGCCATGCTCATGGGATAGAGCCTGCGGACCGATTTCGTCAAACTCAAGACCCTTGCGTGACAGCGGAAGGCTTCCCATAGTGCGGACCAATCATCGGGGGGAGCCGCGCCGCGGCTGAGAGGTTCGAAAGAACGACCCCGGGAACCTGATCCGGTTAATGCCGGCGTAGGGACTGGTGACTTTCGTGGTGGCTTCTCCTTCCCTTTCCGTGCGCGCCGCACGCATCGCCTTTGGCGACCGCGTCGTGACGACCGATCTCACGCTGGAATTTCCCGGCGGTCGAACGACATGCCTGCTGGGGCGCAGCGGGGTGGGCAAGACGTCACTGCTGCGCTGGCTGGCCGGTCTTCTGCCCGGGACCGAACGATTGCAGCCGCTGGCCTACATGGCGCAACGCGATCTGCTCCTGCCCTGGCTCAGCATCCTCGACAACGCCCTGCTCGGCTATCGCCTGCGCGGCGATGCCACGGCGCTGAAAGCCGCCAAACCGCGGGCCCGCACCCTGCTCGCCGAGGTCGGCCTCGGCCACAGATTGGGCGACCGCCCCGACACCCTGTCGGCCGGCATGCGCCAGCGCGCGGCGCTCGCGCGCACGCTCTGCGAGGACCGGTCCGTCGTCCTGATGGATGAACCGTTCGCCCATCTCGATGCGGTCACTCGGCTCGAGTTGCAGGACCTCGCCGCGCGTCTGCTCGACGGCCGCACTGTGATCCTGGTGACCCACGATCCGCTGGAAGCCTTGAGGCTTGGCCACCAGGTCCGCGTCCTGTCGGGAGCACCCTTCACTGTCGGTCCGCCGATCGAACCCCCGGGGCCGGTCCCGCGGGACGCCGCCGATCCGACGTTGCTCGGCCTGCAGGGCCGCCTGATCGCCGAATTGCGGAGTGCCCCGGGAAGTGTCGCATGAGGCCGTTGATCACGGCCATCGGTCTCCTCCTGGCCTGGGAAGCGCTGGCCCGGGCGACCGGCGTGCCCGCCTACATCCTGCCGCCGCCCTCGCGCGTTGCGGTCGTCCTGGCCGAGCGCTTCGACCTTCTGATTGAGCAGGCCGCGTGGACAGCGACCGAGATGATATTGGGCCTGGCGCTGGGCTTGACCCTCGGCGCGGCGCTGGCCGTGGTGTTTGCGGCCTCGGCTGGATGGCGCCGCTGGGCGCTGCCGCTGGTCATCGTCTCCCAGGCCATCCCGGTGATCGCCATCGCTCCGCTGCTCGTGCTCTGGCTGGGCTACGGCATTGCCTCCAAGGTCGCGATGGCGGCCCTGGTGATCTTCTTCCCCGTGGTCAGCACGCTCTACGACGGACTGCGCCGCACCAACCAAGGCTGGCTCGACCTCGCACAGACGATGGATGCCCGCCCCCATGCGGTGCTGCTGCAGATTCGCCTGCCCGCCGCCCTACCCGCCTTCGCCTCCGGCGCCCGCATTGCCGCCGCCGTGGCGCCGATCGGCGCGGTGATCGGCGAATGGGTCGGCGCCAGCGCCGGCCTCGGCTTTCTGATGACGCAGTCGCTGGCGCGCGGGCAGACACCGCTCGCCTTCGCCGCCCTCTTTTTGCTCTGCCTGCTCGGTCTCGCGCTCTACCACGCGACCGATTGGGCAGGCCGCCGACTGGTCCCCTGGCAATCACCTCAAGGAGAGTGAAATGCGCATCCTGCTTCGAACAATCGTGGCTCTGGCCCTTGCCTGCGCGGCCCTGCCGGCAATGGCCCAGGACAAGGTCCGGGTCCTGCTCGACTGGTTCGTCAATCCCGATCACGCGGCACTGGTCGTGGCCAACCAGCGCGGCATCTTCGCCAAGCACGGCCTCGACGTCGAACTGATCGCGCCGGCCGATCCCAATGCGCCGCCCAAGCTGGTGGCCGCGGGCCAGGCCGACTACGCCGTGTCGTATCAGCCGACCCTGCAGATGCTGGTGGCCGAAGGGCTGCCGCTGGTGCGGGTCGGCGTGCTCGTCGCCCAACCGCTCAATTCGCTGGTGGCCTTGGAGGACAGTCCGGTGAAGACCCTGGCCGACTTCAAGGGTCGCAGGATCGGCTATTCACTCGCCGGCTTCGACGAGGCGCTGCTGGGCGCAATGCTCGAAACCGCCGGCCTCACGCTGAAGGACGTGACGTTGATCAACGTCAATTTCGCGCTGACGACGGCGTTGATGAGTAAGCAGGTCGATGGCGTGATCGGCGCCTTCCGCAACTTCGAGCTCAACGATCTCGAGCTGAACAAGACCAAGGGCCGCATCTGGCTGGTCGAGAACAACGGCGTGCCGACATACGACGAGCTGATCCTGGTGGCCACGCGGGAGACCGTCGACGTCGCCCGTACGAAGAAGCTTCTGGCCGCGATCGCCGAGGCCACGGTGTGGCTAAAAGCCAATCCGGCCGAAGCCTGGGGAGTGTTCTCCAAATCCGGCAAGGAACTCGACAGCGATCTGAACAAGCTCGCCTGGAAGGATACGCTGCCGTTGCTGGCCGACAACCCCACGGCCCTCGACCGGGCGCGATACGATACCTTCGCGGCATTCCTGGTGAAGCGTGGCCTGATCAAGCAGGCGCCGGCAGCCGACAGCTACCTGCGCGACATGAAGTGAGCCCGCTTCAAACCGCCCGGATCTCGATGACCTGAAGGCCCTTCTGGCCCTCGGCGACGCGGATCATCACCTTCTGGCCGGGCGCCAGGGCGTCCATGCCATGCCGACGCAGCACCGCGGCGTGGACGAAGATGTCGCCATCGGCGGCTTCGCGGGTGACGAAGCCATAGCCGCGTTCGTTGTTGTACCATTTGACCAGGGCCACGATGTATTCGCCCATCGCGATGCCGTCCGGAATCGGCGGCGGCTTGGGCATAACGGCGACTGCGGTCGATGAATCGACATCGAGCACCTTCATGACCTGCCAGCCCTTGGGGCCGCGCACGCCGGCGCAAACGACAGTAGCCCCAGGCTTGAGATCCTCATGCCCGGCTTGCCGAAGTGTCGTCACATGCAAGAACGCGTCGCTATTGTCGATGTCGAGGGCCAGAAATCCGTAGCCTTTGACTGCGTTGAACCACTTAACTTTACCACGCAGCTCAACTGAACCCGCGTCCCCGCTCGCTTCCCCCTGCTGGGTCGTCATTCAACGATCCCTTTTGTTATTTGGAAATCCTATCATTCCGGCCAGCGGACGCAACAGTCCTTGTGGCCGGTCACCGGGGCCAGTTAGACGACATAACCAATGCAACAAGGAGACATCTGCCGATGTTCAAAGCCGATCTGTTCAAGGGAAAGCGGTTTCTCGTCACTGGCGGCGGGACGGGCCTCGGCCGGATGATGATGGAGAAATTCGTCGAACTGGGCGCCGATTGCGTAATCTGCGGGCGCCGCGGCAGCGTGCTGGAAGAGACCGCCAAGCAGGTCATGGCCAAATATCCCGGCCGTCGGGTCGACACCCACGCCGTCGACATCCGCGTCGCCACCGCGGTTGAAGAGATGATTGAGCGGATCTGGGTCACCGGGCCGCTCGATGGATTGGTCAACAATGCTGCTGGAAACTTCATCTCGCAGACCAAGGACTTGAGCCCCCGCGCCTTCGACGCGATCGCCAACATCGTGCTGCATGGCACGTTCTACATGACCAATGCCTGCGGCAAGCGCTGGATCGCTGAGAGACGCAAGGCGAGCGTGCTCAGTATCCTGACGACGTGGGTATGGACCGGCAGCCCCTTCGTGGTGCCCTCCGCCATGTCCAAGGCCGGAGTCGCCGTCATGACCCAGAGCCTTGCCGTCGAATGGGCGCGCCACGGCATCCGCCTCAACGCCATCGCTCCCGGTCCCTTCCCGACCGAGGGCGCGTGGGCCCGGCTCAACCCGCTGAAGGAAGGCGACGACAATCGGTATAACACTCGCAATCCGATGGGCCGCGTCGGCCGGCCCAGCGAGCTTGCCAACATGGCGGCGTTCCTGATGAGCGAGGAGGTCGAGTACATCAACGGCGAGGTGATCGCGATCGACGGCGCCATGGGCATCATGGGCAATGGCACCTTCTCGAACATGATGGCCTATAGCGACGCCGACTGGCAGCGTATCCGCGAGCAGATTCAGTCGGCCAACGCCGCCGACAGGGCCAAGCGCAGCTAGAAGCGGCTGAGCGCCACCGTCAGCGTCTGGTGGAAATGGACGATGGCGCTTTCGAACTTGCCGAAGGTGAAGGCGTCGTTGGCGCCGCTGCCGAGACCGCGCTGGATCGCCTGCACCACGGCGCGGTCCTCCGCAGCACCGGTCGTGCCGACGAATTCGGCATCACGTTTGGCCTCGGCCAAGGCCGTGGGATCATCACCGCCGTCGTTGGTCATCGTGTAGGTGATCTGCCGGGTACGGTCGACCGCCAACGGTTCGAGGATCACGACATTGGTATGCCGCGACAGGACGGTGATCAGCACGTTCGGGAACAGGTGGTAGACATAGGTCAGGAGACCTTCGACCCGCCGCTCCTGCGGTGGCACCTTCGCCAGTTTCTTGATGCGCTGGAACGGATAGGTCACGCGGCTGTTCGGGCCAAACAGGTCGATGACGTTGAGATTGTCGAATCCATAGGGGAGAAAGCTCTCCGGGTGAGTCGACTTGATGTGATAGCCCTCGATGAAGCTCTCGAGCAGGATCTTCCAGTTGACCTCGAAGTCGCGCTCGGCGGTCGCGAAGACACGCTGGTCAGACGCGATCAGCTTGCCCAACCCATCGAGCGAATCGTCAAACAGCACCGGTTCGGTCTGGGTAACGAAAACGAGCCCCAGGTGCTCCCGCGCCATGACCGGGACCAGCGGATGGGCCTCCTTGTCGAAGCCCGGGAATCCCTCTTCGTGCGGAATGTGGCGCAGCCTGCCTTCGAGATTGTAGGTCCAGCCATGATAGCGGCAGACGAACGCCTTGCTGCAACCCGAGCCGCTGGCGACCTGCATGCCGCGATGCCGGCAGGCATTGCGAAAGCCGCGAACCTTTCCGTCGGCGCCACGGACGACGACGAGCGGCGTACCGGCCGCCTCGCGCGCGACGTAGGAGCCGGCCTCGGGCAGCGCCGCAGAGGGGCAGAACGGCGTCGGTGAGCGCTTGAGAACCTGCCCGATCTCGGCCGCCAGACGTTCCTCCGACCGGTAGTTCGCAACCGGCTCACGCCAGACGCTCTGACCGACGTCAGTCGTTCGATTGGCGATGTGATCTAGCACGCGTTGCGCCACCGACCGGTCGTCCATCATTGTTGTCATCGTCGAATTCCTTTCCGCCCCGGCCAATCATACGCCAGGGTTGGGTGCGGGTTCAGCCCGATGTGTTGCACGATTGCAACATGCGGAGATGATTGATGCGTACGATCGACCCAAGCCGCGATCCATGGCCGCAATTGAGCCAAAGTGTAGGGGCTATTTGCTCCCTCCTCTTTCTCCAGTTTCAGGTCCCTGTGAGATCTTGCCGTGTGGTTGAGCAGTAAGTCGGTCTCCCGGACATCCAGAGCCGCCGCGTATCGGCGCTTCGTGCCTGCCGGCATTCTGGCCGTAGGCTTGGCGCTGGCCATGGGCGGCGGCGTGCTGGCGCAGGCCGTCGAAGCCCGCCATTGGCGCGGCGTCACGGCGACAACCCGCCAGCCTGAGCAGGTCGTTGCCGGCACTCAGGCCGAATGGCGGGCCCTGTGGGGCCGGGTCGGGCTCCCCGCCCCTGACATGTTCGAACAGGGCCGCATGAACGCGGTCGGAATTTTCCTCGGCCGCCGCGGCGGCGAGGGGTACGCCGTCAATGTCCTGTCGACCAGCCGCCGGCGCGACCGCATCGTGGTCGTCTTCGAAGAACGGATGCCGCCCGATATCATGCTGGCGCAGCGCGCGGCGCCCAGGCCGGTGGCCAGTGGCCCGTCCCTCAGTGGCCCGTCCCTCGGCGGCGCCGGCACGACGCTCGGACCGGCCGGTCAGGGTAGTGCAGGCTTCGCAGCTTCCGGTGCCCCTGCCATCGCCAGCCTGCCGCCCCCGCCCAGCCACCCGGTCGGAAAGCCCACCTCGCCCTGGGCAATCATCCTGATCCACCGGGCCGATCTGCCCATCACGGTCGAGCAGCGCCTGTTCCGCTGAGTCGCCGGATCAATGGGAGTGCCGTGGCACGCCCTTCGTCTGGACGATCTTCTGGTAATTGACCGCAAAATCGAGGCAGGCGCCGCTCGCCAGCTGGCCCACGAACTTGCGCTGCAATTCCTGCCACGGCGTCTGGCTCTCGACGATGTTCGGTTTCCACGCCGCCTTGCGCCTGGCGTACTCGGCGGCGGGGATCATGATGTTGGCCGTCCGCTTGCCGATGTCGACGCGGACCTTGTCGCCCGTCTTGAGCAGCGCCAGGCCCCCGCCGACAGCGGCTTCGGGCGAGGCGTTCAGGATCGACGGGCTCGCCGACGTGCCGCTTTGCCGGCCATCGCCGACGCACGGCAGCAGCAGCACGCCGCCTTTCACCAACCGGTCGGGCGGCAACATGTTCACCACCTCGGCCGCGCCCGGGTAACCCACGGGGCCGGCATTGCGAATGAACAGGATGCTGTTCTCGTCGATCGGCAGCTTGGGGTCGTTGATCCGGTGGTGATAATCCTCCGGCCCCTCGAACACGATCGCGGTGCCTTCGAAGGCATTCTTGTCGCCCTTGCGCTCGAGGTACTTCTTGCGGAATTCCGGCGAGATGACCGAGGTCTTCATGATCGCCGAGTCGAACAGGTTGCCGGTCAGTACGGCGAAGCCTGCCGTGTTGAGCATCGGCTTGTCGTAGGTCTTGATCACGTCGCCGTCGGCCGGCGTCGCGCCCTTCAGGTTCTGCGCCATGGTTTGGCCCGTGACGGTCAGCGCATCGCCGTGGACTTTCTTCTTGGCCAGAAGTTCGGCCATCACCGTCGGTACGCCGCCTGCGCGGTGGAATGCCTCGCCGAGATACTTGCCGGCTGGCATGCAATTCACCAACAGAGGGATGTCGTAGCCGATCCTGTCCCAATCCTCATTGACCAGCTTCACGCCGATGTGGCGGGCAATCGCGTTGATGTGCGGCGGGCAATTGGTCGAGGCACCGAGCGCACTGGCTGCAACGATGGCGTTCTCGAACGCCTTGCGGGTCAGGATGTCGGAGGGTTTCAGGTCCTCCCACACCATGTCGACGATGCGCTTGCCGGTTTCGTAGGCGATCTGGCCGCGCTCCCGGTAAGGACCGGGAATGGCCGCGCAGCCGGTGAGCGACATGCCGAGCGCCTCGGCCATGCTGTTCATCGACAGCGCCGTGCCCATGGTGTTGCAATGACCGACACTGGGGGCGCTAGAAGCCACCATTTCGACGAACTGCTCCATGTCGATGCGGCCCGCCGCCAGTTCCTGGCGGGCGTACCACACGATGGTGCCAGACCCGGCCAGACCACCGGCGAAGTGGCCATCGAGCATCGGCCCGCCCGACAAGACTATGGCCGGGATATTGACCGTCGCCGCGCCCATGATCATGGCCGGAGTGGTCTTGTCGCAGCCCGTGGTCAGCACGACGCCGTCGAAGAAATAGCCATATAGGCACTCGACCAGGCTCAAGTACGCGAGATTGCGGTCGAGCGCCGCCGTCGGACGCTTGCCCGTCTCCTGGATGGGATGAACCGGGAACTCGATGGGAATGCCGCCGGCGTCGCGGATGCCGTCCCGCACACGGGACGCGAGATCGAGGTGGTGGCG
This sequence comes from Reyranella sp., assembly GCA_030684475.1. GTDB lineage: Bacteria > Pseudomonadota > Alphaproteobacteria > Reyranellales > Reyranellaceae > Reyranella. Next base: position 21,122 of record JAUXWB010000349.1, read on the forward strand.
GTTGCATGGCGAGAGGTCGCTGCCGGTCTGGGCGATGCCGATGATCGGGCGGCCGCTGCGCAGCTCGGCAAGCGTCAGGCCGAAATTCATGTAGCGCTCGAGATAGAGCGCCGCCATCGTCGGATCGCCCGGTGCGTCAAACCATTCGCGGCTGCGCAGCCGGCGCGTGCCCTTGCCTTTGCCCTTCTTGTCGGCGGCCATCCCATTCCTCCACTTCTGTTTTGCCAACCCTGGGAGAAGGCGTCGCGGAAGTCCAGCGCCGCGCTTGAGGTTCACCCGGCGGCGTGACAAACCTTGCGAAATGAAGACCTCCCCCGACATCGTGTGCCTCGGCGAACCATTGATCGAGTTCAACCGGCCACGCGAAGGCGATGGTCGAACCTGGCTGCAGGGCTTCGGCGGCGACTCGCAGAATGTCGCGATCGCGGCAGCCCGCCAGGGCGCATCGGCCGGCTACCTCACCAGCGTCGGCGAGGACTGGATGGGCGATGCCTTCCTCGAGCTGTGGAAGGCGGAAGGCGTCGATGCCTCACGCGTCACCCGCCATCCAAGTGCGCCGACCGGCGTCAACTTCGTCACCCACAGCGCCGCCGGCCACAAATTCGACTACCTGCGCAAGAACTCCGCCGCCTCCCTGATGACCCCCGACACCCTGCCCGTGGACTACATCGCCGGCGCCCGGTTCCTTCATCTCTCCGCGATCGGCCAGGCGATCAGCGACAGCGCCCGGCAGACCTGCGACGCCGCCATCGCCGCCGCCCGCGCGGCCGGAGTGAAGGTCTCCTACGACACCAACCTGCGCCTGCGGCTGTGGGACCTCGACTCCGCGCGCCGGACGATCGACGCCGCCATCGCCCGCTGCGACGTGGCACTCCCGAGCGTCGACGACTCGCAACAGCTCACCGGGCTTTCCGCACCGGATGCCATCGTCGACTACTATCTCGGGCTTGGTGCGCCATTGGTGGCTCTCAAAATGGGCGCCGAAGGGTCGCTCATCGCCACTTCCACCAAGCGCGAGCGCGTCGCGCCGCACAAGGTCGCCGCCGTCGACGCGACCGGTGCCGGTGATACCTTCGATGGAGCCTTCCTTGCCCGCTTGCTGGCCGGCGATGACCCCGCGACCGCGGCCCGCTACGCCAATGTTGCCGCAGCCCTGTCGACCCGTGGATACGGCTCCGTGACCCCAATCCCGCGCGCTGCTGACGTTCTCAGTGAACTGGAGCGCGCCTGAGCCTGGGCACGATGGCCCGCATGAAGCGCCAGAACACTGTGACCTGCTGAACCAGCCAGCCTCGGCCATTGTCGGCATCGATCGTCGGATCGGCCACCCCGGTCGGGCGGTTCCGCTCGTCGTAGATCGCCGTGCCGAACAGGATGTCCCAGATCGGGAACACCGGCGCGAAATTGTGGTCCTGGATATGCCGCTCTTCCGCGTTCGCCAACGCATGATGCAGCCGATGGAAGCGCGGGCCGACCAGCATGCGACTACCGAGCCATCCGAAGCTTAGATCGACGTTGGCATGCGACCAGCTTTCGACGAGGCGGCCGATCATCAGAATGACGACGTATTCCCCGGGCTGGACACCGACCAGCTGCGAGAACAGTACCAGCGCCAGCGTGATCAGCAGGTCGTCGACGACGTGATTTCGGTCATCTGTCCAGACCGTCATCCGGCGCTGGCTGTGATGCAGGCTATGCAGCGCCCACCACCAGGAAAAGCCGTGCTGCGCGCGATGCAGCCAATAGGCGGCGAAGTCGTAGAGGACGAAATAGACGAGGAACGAGGCCAGGACGTTGTCGCCGAGCCACGGTAGCACCCTTTCGAGCCGCGGCGGCGCATATCCCCAAGTCCGTACTGTCAGCTCGATCTCCTGAACCAGCGGATAGGTGATGACGAAAATGGCCAGCGGCACGACACCGAGCTTGTTCAGCACCGTGTAGACTTGGTCAACAAGGATCAGCCGGTCGTCCTTGCTTGGCTTCTCCAGCGGCCATCGGCGCTCGAAGAACCGCATGCCGACGGCGATGACCGCGATCTGCACCACACCCAGCATCACGTATTCGACGGCATTGTAGCCTGGCTCGTACCAGGCCATTTGACCGAGATGGAAAAGAACCGGTCCGACGAAAGTCTCGAATATCCAGGTCTGAACGCCGACCCAGATGTCTATGATGTCCCTCATGGGAACGCGCGCCTACTAGGAGCCGCCTGCCGTCGATACCGCGCGGACCGGCCCCTTTGCCGGCCCCGTCGACCCGGGCTTCAGCATGAATACGCCATGCGGGGACTTGCCCACGGGAATACTGGCGACGACCTTGAGTTGCTCGATGTCGACCACCGCGACCCGGCGCAGGAAACGCTGCGTGACCCACAGCTCCTTGCCGTCCGGCGTGATGTCCATGCAGTCCGGACCGCCCGGAACGCGAACGTTGCCGACGACCTTCATCTCCTCGGTATCGATCAGCGATACCGTGCCTTCGACGCGGTTGCTCAGAAAATAGTGGCGGTCATCGCCCTTGGGCCAGAAGTTGTGCGCGCCCTTGCCGGTCTGCAGCGTGCCCTTCACGCCGCCATCGATCGGATCGACGACGACGATGCCGTCCTGCCCGGTCAAGGCCACGAGCAACCGCTTGTTGTCCGGCAACATGACGATCCCCGCAGGCGCGTTGCCGACCGGAACGCTCCACTTCAGGGCCTGCGTCTGCAGGTCGAACGCCGCAAGCCGGCCGCTCTGCTGAAGCGTGACGAAGACGGTCCGGGACTCGGCGTCGAAGGCCATATGGCTCGGCAACCCGTCGATGAAGATCCGCCCGGCAAGACGGAAGCCGTCGGCGTGGAAGATGTCGACGTGGTCGAGTCTGTAGGCCGCCGTGACGAACCACTTGCCGTCAGGGCTGAAGCCCAGGTGGTAGGGATCGATGATGTCCTTCACGATCCGTCTGCGCTCGCCTGTCCTGATGTCCAGCCCGAGCAGTTCGTTGGTGTACGTTGAGCCAATCAGCATCTCATTGCCACCTGGCATCACGATCACATGGTGAGGCTCGCGGCCGACCGGGTGACGCGCCAGCTCGACCCGGCCGCTGCGGCTCAGGATGCTGTAGGACGCTTCGTCCGAATTGAGAACCAGAACGGCGTCCGCCCGGGCCGCTCCGCTGGCACCCAAGGCCAATGCAATTGCCGCAAGAGTCAATTTGTTCATGAGGGCAGACCGAACTCCTTGAGGCACCTTGAAGCACCTTTCCCGCACGGGCGCTAGGGTTGTTTGAGGGCAGCGGCCGCAGCGGCAAGCTGCTCGACACGTATCCAGTCCTGGGCAGCGACGGCGGCTTTCGGCGCCACCCAAGAACCGCCGACGCAGGCCACATTCGCCAACGACAGATAGGCTGGGGCAGTCTCGGGGCCGATCCCCCCGGTCGGGCAGAAACGTACGCCGGTCAGCGGCGCCGCGACCGCCCTGAGCCAACCCAGCCCGCCCGCCATGTCCGCCGGAAAGAACTTCAGCAGGTCGAATCCCCGCTCAGAGAGCGCCATCGCTTCCGACACCGTTTGCACCCCGGGCAGGAACGGCAATCCCGCAGCCGACGCCGCGGTCGCGAGGCCGGGCGTGCAGCCGGGGCTGACGGCAAACCGGGCGCCCGCCTGCCGCGCCTGCTCAAGTTGCCGGGCGTTCAGCACCGTCCCGGCGCCGACCACGGCGTCCGGCACTTCGCCGGCGATGGCCCGCAAAGCTTCCAACGCCACGCCGGTCCGCAGGGTGATTTCCAGAACCGGAAGGCCACCCCGGACCAGCGCCCGGGCCAGCGGCACCGCATCGACCAGCCGCTCGATCGTCAGGACCGGGATGACGGGCGCCAATGCCGCGATCGCCGAGATGCCCATCGTCAGACGCTCCAGCCGCCATCGACGACGTTCACGGTTCCGGTCGTGAACCCCGCCTCGTCACTCGCGAGATAGACCGCAAGCGCCGCGATTTCCGCGGCCGAACCGAAGCGGCCGGTAGGCTGACGCTGCAGGAAGAACTGCTTCGCATCCGCACCGCCGCCCAGCGCCCCTATCCGCTCGTCCAGCGACGGCGTCTGGACGGTACCCGGACAGATGGCATTGCAGCGGACGCCCTTGGCTACGCAATCCACCGCCACCGACTTGGTGAGGCCGATCACGGCAGCCTTCGTCGTGCCGTAGACGAAGCGCAGCGCGGCGCCCTTCACCGACGATGCCGCCGAGGACATGTTGACGATCGAACCGCCGCCCTTGGCGAGCATCCCCGGCAAGAAAGCCTGGATCGTCCAGAACATGCTGCGTACGTTGAGATCGAAGGCGAACTGCCATTGTTCGTCCGTGGCATCAAGAATCGAGCCGTGATGGACGAAGCCGGCGCAATTGAACAAGACGTCGACGGCTCCGGTTTGCCCGGCGAGGGCGGCGATCGCTGACTTGTCGAGCACGTCGAGCTTGTGGGTTCGAATCCCGGCGACGCCGGCCAGGGCCTCGAGCTTCCTGGCATCGACATCGGTCGCCCAGACCGCAGCACCTTCCCTGGCGAATGCGCGGGCCGTCGCCGCGCCGATCCCCTGCCCTGCCGCCGTGACGACACAGATCTTATCCTTCAGCCGCATGGGCGCGTCTCCGCATCAGCCAGAGTTGATGTCCTAGAACTGGCAAGCCGAGCCCCAGGCTCGCCAGCAGCGGCGTCGCACCGGTCGCCATGGCCGGCACCGCAGCAACGGCCAGCCAGAGCCGCTCCCAGATCGCCATCGGTGCCAGAAAGTAGGCGGACAAGGCAGCACCAAAGAAAGTGATGCTGACGATACAGCCGGCGAAGGTCAGAAGGAAATCCAGCCAGTTGAACTCCGGCACGACGAGCAGCAAGGCCGGTGAAAAGACGAAGATGAAGGGGACAAGAACCTTGGCCAGTGCCAGCCGGAACGCGGTGTTTCCTGTCTTGAAAGGATCGGCGCCGGCCATGCTTGCAGCGGCATAGGCGGCGACGGCGACAGGCGGCGTCACGTCGGCCAGCACGCCGTAATAGAAGACGAAGAAGTGCGCCACGATCGGCGCCACGCCCAGGAGGCCCAACGCCGGCGCGGCGATCGTGACCATGATGATGTAGGTTGCCGTCGTCGGCACGCCGCATCCCATCAGGATGCAGACGATCCCCGTCATCACCAGGGTGAAGAACTTGACCAGCGTTGCCTTGTCGAACGGCAGCCAGGCCTGAACCATCAGCGTGGCATCGTTCGCGACGTTGACGATGATCGTCGCAAACTTCAGTGCAGTCCCGGTCAGGGTGACGACGCCGATGATGACGCCGATCGCCGCGGCGGCCGCTCCGACCGCCAAGGCATACTTGGCACCGATGACGAAGGCATCGGCTATGTCGCGCCAATGCAGCGCCGGCGCCGGGTTGAGCCACCAGAGGGTGACACACAGCGCGGCGAACAAGCCGAAGCAGATCTCGCCGAACCAGTCGCCGAACTCGCCGGGCAGCATGCCGCGGCCGAAGGTGAGCAGCGCCGCCCAGGCGACGACCAGCAGGATCTCGACGGTCGGGGTGCGCTGGCGCTCGGAACGGATGAGGCCGATGGCGATGCAGAGAAAGATTCCCCAGAAGGCAGCGAGGTAGGGCGTCGATCCGTCGAAGATCTTCCAGATCAGCGCCGCCAAGGGGATCAACGTCACCCAGTCCGCCTTCAGGACGGCGCGCCAGTCCGGCATCTCTTCCGGCGTCAGGCCACGCAGGCCGAGGCGCTTGGCCTCGAAGTGCACCTGGATGAACACACCGAAGAAATGCAAGAAAGCCGGGACGATCGCGGCCAGGATGATCGTCTGGTAGGGCAGCTCTAGGAATTCTACCATGAGGAAGGCCGCCGCGCCCATCACCGGCGGCGTGATCTGCCCCCCGGTACTGGCCGTCGCTTCGACGCCAGCGGCGAAGTGTGGCCGATATCCCAGTTTCTTCATCATCGGAATCGTGAGCGACCCGACCGTGACGGCGTTGGCGACGGACGAGCCGGAGATCATTCCGAAGAGCGCCGAGCCGAAGATGGCGACCTTCGCCGGGCCGCCGGCGAACCGCCCGGCAACCGCCATAGCCAGCGCCAGGAACAGCCGGCCCAGGCCGATGCGCATGGCGACCACGCCGAACAGCACGAAATGGAACACGTAGGTGGCCACGACACCGATCGGGATGCCGTAGATGCCCTGGCTGGTGAGATAGAGATGGTCCGCCAGTTGCGACCACGTCGTCCCGGGGTGGACCAGAATGCCCGGCATCCACGGGCCGGCGAAGGCGTAGGCGACAAAGCTCAATGTGATGATGACCAGCGCCCATCCCATGGTACGCCGCGTCGCTTCGAGCACCACCAGGGTCAGAGTTGTTCCCATCACCACGTCGAGCGGATCGGGATTGCCGGTTTTGAAGGCGATTTCGTGGAAAATCGACGGCAGATAGAGCGAGGACACGACGGCGGCGGCGAACAGCACCCAGTCATAGAGCGGCACGCCTCCCGGCCGCCACCAACCGATGGCGGGCGACGTCGCGTCGCTCCGCCGGTTGGCGGCAAAGACGAGGAAGATCAACCCAAGCACCAGCGCCATGTGGACGCCGCGATGCGTCTGCTCGCGCAGCAGACCGAAACCGGCTGTATAGAAATGGAACATCGAGAGCGCCAGCAACAGCGCCGTCACGATCCATGTGCCGCTGATCCCGAGCGGACGGAATCGCATTTCGGCGTCGAACTCGCGCTCGAGTTCAGCCGCCTTCGCGCGATCGACTTCCAGACTCACACGATCCTCCGGGTGACTGTGGGCGGAATCGACGCCGCCGTCTGCACCCGGCCTCTACTTGATGAGCCCTTTTTCCTTGTAGAACTTCTCAGCCCCGGCGTGGAGCGGTATTCCCAGCCCGGCCAGCGCCGTATCGAGCTTGATCGCCCTGCCCTTGGCGTGGCCCGAGTCGAGCAGCTTGCGGGTATTCGGGTTCCAGAGTGCGGCAGTGATGCCGTAGATCAACGCGTCGGGCAGCTTCGAGGAAGTCACCCAGATGGCATTCACGCTGACGGTCTTCACCCCGGCGACATTCTTGTAGGCCGTGTCGGGAATCTCGTCGGCCCCGAAGAAACTGTACTGCTTGATCAGTTTCTCGGCATCCGGGCCGTCGATGGGAACGAGATCGATCCCGGTCGTGGCGGCGAGTTCGGAGATCGCGCCCTGCGGCCAACCGCTGACGCTGAAGAAAGCGTCGAGCGCGCCGTCCTTGAGCTTGTCTGCTGACTGCTGCGGCTTGAGATACTCGGCCTTGATGTCCTTTTCGGTCATGCCGTAGGCCGACAGAATGAGACGTGCGTCGACCAGCGTCCCCGAACCGGGCTCGTCGAGCGACATGCGCTTGCCCTTCAGGTCCTTGATCGACTTGATGCCCGATCCCTTGCGGACCACCAGGTGGAAACTTTCGGGATAGAGATTGGCGATGGCGCGCAGGGAATCGACCTTGGGGCGTCCTTCGTAGATCCCGGTCCCCGTGTAGCCCCAGAAAGCCACGTCGGACTGGATGAACCCCGACTGCATGCTGCCGCTCGCGATCGCATTGACGTTGGCCACCGAGCCATTGGAGGCAACCGCCGTGGCGACCAGGCCGGGAACGCCGCACGAACCGCCATCGGCGCAGGCTCGGGAGCCGGGCGGGTTCGAAATGGCATTGGCGATCAGGCCGCCAATCGGAAAGTATGTCCCGGCGGTGCCTCCCGTGCCGATGCGAAAGAACGTGATGTCCTGCGCCGCAGCCGGCAATCCACCGAGTACGGCAGCGCCGACGCCGCCGAGCAGTGCGGCCCTGCGATTGATCAACATGGCAATCCTCCCTGACTGCCGGCGATTAAACCGCGTCCGGACGTTCGTCGCAATAACGGCGGATCAATTGACGCCGACAGCCCGGCTAATGGTCGGTCCGATCTCGGCATGAACCACCAGATCGGCGCTGTCGTCCTGGTCGGTCGGATCCCGGTTGATGATGATCAGCTTTGCGCCTTTTCGCTTGGCCATGCCGGGGAATCCCGCCGCCGGATAGACGACGAGCGAGCTGCCGAGCGCGATGAAGAGATCGCAAGCCAGCGTCTCGTCCTGGGCGCGTGCCATCGGGATTTCAGGCATCGCCTGGCCGAAGGAGATGGTCGCGGTCTTCACGATGCCGTCACACTTCTCGCAGAACGGCAGCTTGCCGCCATCGAGAAACGCCCGGCGGATCGGGTCGAGTCCGTGACGGTGGCCGCAGTCGAGACACGACGCATAGGTCGCGTTGCCGTGCAGCTCGATCACTTTGCCGTCGGGCACTCCCGATCGCTGGTGCAGGCCATCGACGTTCTGAGTGATGACGGCGCTCATGCGGCCCTGCCCGACCAGCTTGGCGAGCGCCCGGTGCCCGGCGTTGGGTTCGGCCTTGAGCATGACCTCGTCGGTCGCGAACTTCCGCCACCACGATTCCCGGCGCATTTCCTCCGACGACATGAAGTCGTCAAAGTAGATCGGCTTGTAGCGCGTCCAGATTCCGCCCGGGGAGCGGAAATCCGGAATGCCCGATTCGGTCGAGATGCCCGCGCCAGTGAAGGCGACGATTCTCTTCGCCGACCCGATCATCTCGCGCAACCGCTCGATATCGTCCATGCGCTTCTCCTGTCCCGCGATCACGGCCTCGGGGCGAGGCGCGTGCCGCGCCTAGGATAGCCAGCGCTTGCGCCGCTTGTAATGCTTGGTGTCGCGGTAGGATTTGCGCGCACCACCCTCGTTGAGGCCGAGATAGAACTCCTTGATGTCGGAGTTGTCGCGTAGCTTGTCGGCCGGCCCCTCCAGCACGATGCGGCCGTTTTCCATGACGTAGCCGTGGTCGGCCACGGCCAGCGCCATGGTGGCGTTCTGCTCGACCAGCAGTACCGAAAGCTTTTCCTGCTGGACCAACCGGCTGACGATGCCGAAAATCTCCTCGACCAGCATGGGTGCCAGGCCGAGCGAGGGCTCGTCGAGCAGGACCACTCTGGGCCTGCTCATCAGGGCCCGGCCGATCGCCAGCATCTGCTGCTCGCCACCCGACAGGTAGCCGGACTGCTGGTGCCGCCGCTCCCTCAACCGCGGGAAGTATGTATAGACCAGATCGATTCCCTGCTTCACCGCGCCGCCGTCCTTCTGGACGTGACCGCCGGCAATCAGGTTTTCCTCCGTGGTGAGATGCTCGAACACGCGTCTGCCCTCGAACACCTGGGCGAGGCCGAGCCGCGTGACGTCGTGGGCACGCATGCCGTCGATGCGGCGGTCGCCGATCTGGATGGTACCCTTGGTAACCTCGCCACGCTCGCTGTGAAGCACGCCGGAAATCGCCTTGAGTGTCGTCGTCTTGCCGGCGCCATTGGCGCCCAGCAGAGTCGTGATCGCGCCTTCGTGCACGTCGATCGAAACGCCCTTGAGGACGAGGATCACGCGGTCGTAGACGACTTCGATGTTGTTGATCGACAGCATGGGATGTCGGGCGGCGATTACTCGCCGCCCGCCCGTTCGTTTGTTCAGGACTTCTTGGCGTCCGCCTCGATATGCTTCTGGATCACGGGGCGGAAGCCTTGGAACCAGTCCTTGGTCCTGACCAGCTTGCCGCCCTTGACTGTCCATATCTGGACCCAGCCGCCGCCCTCGTGGTCGGCAGCGGAGAGTTCCATCGGCGGGACGAGACCACCCAGGGTGAAGCCCTTGACGGCCTCCATGCCGTTCTTGACGTCCTCGGAGGTCGGCGCCGCGCCGCCCTTGGCCTTGATCGCATTGCGCACCGCCTCGGTGTGCAGTGCCGCAATGAAGACACCGCGGTTGTAGTAGACGGTCGAGTCCATTTCCTTCGGTGCCGACTTGCCCTGCGCCTTATACATGGCCTCGATGTCCTTCAGGACCTGGAAGTCCTTGCCGACCCCGGCAAACTGGATGGTGTTGTAGCCTTCGGCCACACCCATGCCGCCGGCCGCGGCGATGTCGGCCTCGGAGCTGCCCCAGACGAAGGCGACCACTTTGCTCAGCGGATAGCCCTTGCCCTTCAACTCCTTAATGGAGACCGACGGCGAGCGACCGAAGAGATGGGTGATGATGAAATCCGGCTTGAAGCGGGCGGTGATATCGAGGATCTGTGCGCCCATCTCGACGCCAGGCGCCGGCACCGCGAAGGTGCGCATCTCGAATCCTTCGGATTTGGCGAGGTCCTCGAGGATCACCAGTGGCTCCCTGCCGGCCGGGTTGTCGTAGAAAAGATAGGCGATCTTCTTGCCCTTGAGGCTACCGCCCAACCTTTCCTTGACGAACGCTACCGCCGCGCCCGCCTGCGACCAGTAGCTGGCCGCGATCGGGAAGGTGTAGGGGTAGCGCTTGCCGTCGGCTGCCGCGGCCGTGCCGAAGCCCGGCGACGTGCCGAGGATCTTGTCCTCCTCGAGCTTCTTGTTAAGTGCTGCGGTTTGCGGCGTACCGTAGATCCCTTCGAGGACAGCGCCCTCCTTCTTGAAGCGCTCGTGCGCCTCCATGGCTGGCGGAACCTTATACTCGTGATCGATCTCCAGGACCTTGATCTTGAAGCCTTCGACACCGCCCTTGCTGTTAACCAGCGCGATGTAGTCGTGGTAGCCGGGGCACAGGACCGTGCCCACGGTTGCAGTCGGCCCGGTCCGGTCGCACTGCAGGCCGAATACGAGTTCCTTCTGCGCGAAGGCCTGGCCTCCGCCGAATGCCAGGGTCGCGGTCGTTGCCGCGATTCCCAGCCAACTCTTAACGAACCTCGTCATGGGTTCCTCCCTTCAGTAACGCCCTGCTCTAGTATGAGAAGGGCCAGACCCGGAAATAGCTCCGGATATTCCGCCACAATCGGTTGAGCCCCTCAGGCTCGACGATCAGGAAAAAGATGATCAGGCCACCGAACACGCCCAGCCGCAGGCCGGAGATCACGTTCGCCATTTCGGCCGCGGTGAAGAACAGCCCTCCGACATTCTCCATCAGAATACGGATCACGATCGGTAGCAAGGTCACGAAGATCGCCCCGAGGATGGAGCCCAACACCGAGCCCAGCCCGCCGATGATGATCATGGCGAGGTAGTCGATCGAGACGATGAGCTGAAACTGCTCGTAGTTGGCGATGCCGAAATAGTAGGTGTAGAGCACGCCGCAGACGCCGGCGTAGAAGGACGAGATCGCGAACGCCAACAGCTTGTAGCGGTAGATGTCGATGCCGATGATCTCCGCCGCGATGTCCTGGTCGCGCACTGCCACGAACGCCCGGCCGATGCGGCTGCGCACAAGGTTGAGCGTCGCCACGATGGCGAGTACAGCGAAGAACAGCAGGAAAAAGTACAAGCTGCCTTGCGTGTTGAAGCTGAAGCCGAATAGGCTGGGCCGTTCGACCTCGATCGAGGCCTGCGCGCCACCCGAGATGGCCGGCACATGGTTGATGGTCCATTCGATGATGAGCTGCCCGGCCAGGGTGGCGATCGCGAGGTAGAGGCCCTTGATGCGCAGGCTCGGCATGCCGACGACGACCCCGATCGCCGCCGCCATCAGGCCGCCTGCGGGCAGGGTTATCCAGAACGGCAGGTCGAGCCGGACGGCAAGATTGGCGGCCGTATAGGCGCCGACCGACATGAAGGCGGCATGGCCGATCGAGATTTGCCCGGTATAGCCCACGAGTATGTTGAGCCCGAGTGCACCTACGATGGCGATGAAGATGAGATTGAGGATCGAAAGGTAGTACTCGTGGACCGTGAGCGGCACGATCACGACGAAGACCAGTGCCAGCGCCACGACCGTCCATTTTGCGATCGGCAGCGGATAGAGCGCCATGTCGGCGCCGTAGGTCGTCTTGAAGACTCCGGACTCGCGATGAAACATGGGTCTACACGCGCTCGATCTTGCGTTTGCCGAAGATGCCGTAGGGCCGGATCATGAGGACCAGGATCATCAGCACATAAGGTGCGAAGTCCTTGGTGCCGCCGCCGACATAGGGATCGAGGTAGCCGGCGGCTAGGCTCTCGACGACGCCGACGATCAGGCCGCCCACGAGCGCACCGCCGATCGAATCGAGGCCCCCCAGGATCACCACAGGGAAGACCTTCAGTCCGACCAGCGCCAAGTGCACGTCGACCCCCAGCATGCTGCCCCAGACGATGCCGCCGAGCGCCGAGACGACGCCGGCCATCGCCCATGCGAGCGCGAAGTAGCGCTCGACATTGATGCCCATGGCCTGCGCCACCTGCTGGTTGTCGGCCACCGCGCGCATGGCAACGCCCATGCGGCTCTTCTTGAAGAACCAGCTGAAGGCGATGAAGAAGACGATCGCCACGACGGCGCCCGCGACCTGGATGGGCGGCAGGCTGGCCGGCCCGAGGACGATCGGCTCGTCGCCGATGGGAAGCGACACCGCCCGGGTCTCGCTGCCGAAGATGACCGGCCCCAGGCCTCGCAGGATGGCGGCAAGACCAATTGTCGCCATGATCACCGCCACGACAGGTCGACCCAAAAGAGGGCGCAGGACAACGCGCTCCAACCCGAAGCCGAAGCCGATCATCACGGCCAGTGTCACGACGACGGCCGCGGCGAGTGGAACGCTTTCGAAGGAAAGCAACATCGCCACGATCAAGCCCGCCACCATGACGAATTCGCCTTGCGCGAAGTTGATGGCGTCGGTCGCCTTGTAGACGAGCACGAAACCGAGCGCGATCAGCGAATACATCAGCCCGATCGAAACGCCGTTCAGCAACAGCGCGAAAGTAAACTCCAGGTCTTCGGACATCCCCTGCTCCCTCAGGCTGCGCGGCGGACGGGTTCACCCGCCGCGGTGTCGTGGATCGCGATGGTCGAATTCAATGTCGACCTGCGCCCGTCCTCGAAGGTGATCTCCATGGTGACGTCGACCTCGGACTTGCCGTTGTAGAAGGCCTCGATGACGCTGGCGTATTTCTCCGCCACGAAACGGCGGCGGACCTTGCGGGTACGCGTCATCTCGGCGTCGTCCGCGTCGAGTTCCTTGTTCAGGAGGAGGTAGCGCTTGACCTGCTGGACGTCGGGCAGGGTCGCATTGGATTTGGCGATCTCCATGCCGATCAAGGCTGCAACCTCGGGCTTGCGGCTGAGGTCCATGAAGCTGGTGTAGGCGATGCCGCGTTTCTCCGCCCAGGTCCCCGCTGTCTGCACGTCGATGGCGATCATCGCCGCCACGAACGGCCGTTGGTCGCCGAATGCCACGGCCTCTCGAATGAAGGGGCTGAACTTCAGCTTATTTTCGATGAACTGCGGCGCGAAGGCGGTACCATCGGCGAGCTTTCCGACGTCCTTGGCGCGATCGATGATGACGAGGTGACCCTGCTTGTCGAAGAACCCGGCGTCTCCGGTCTTCAGCCAGCCGTCTGGCGTCATCGTGTCCCGCGTCGCCTCCTCCTGCTTGAAATAGCCGACGAAGACGTTCGGCCCCCTCAGTAGAACCTCGCCGCGGTCGTCGATTTTGACGTCGATGTGCGGAATCGGCCGGCCGACGGTGTTGGGATTGGCTTCGGCATCGGGCTGACAGGAGATCATCGCCGACGCTTCAGTCGCGCCATAGACCTGCTTCAGGTTGATGCCGAAGGAGCGGAAGAAGCGGTAGGTATCGGGCCCGAGTGGCGCGCCGCCGGTGTAGCACCAGCGCGCATTTCGCAGCCCGAGTTGATCGCGCACCGGGCCGTAAACCAGCACCTCGCCGAGCGCGAGCCCCAGCCGAGCCGCCAGCGACAACGACTTGCCGTCGGCGCGATTGAGTTCGCAGCGTTCTGCCAGACCACGGAAGATAGCGAAGATCCGGCGCTTCAATGGCGTTGCATCGCCGCCCTTGATCTGCATCTGGGTCAGCATGTTTTCCCAGATGCGCGGCGGTGCCAGCATGGCATTGGGGCCGAGTTCGCGCAGGTCGCGCTGGACGGTCTCGGGATTCTCGGGGCAGTTCGCCGTCAGGCGCGCCGCCAGCGCCATGCCGAGGGTGAATGCGGCGTCGCCCACCCAAGCCATCGGCAGGTAGGACAACCAATTGTCGCCGCGCTTGACCTCGTTCACTTCCATGAACGCTTCGGCCGCGGCCACCATGTTGCGGTGGCTGAGCATGGCCCCTTTCGGCGTGCCCGTCGTTCCCGAGGTGTAGGCGATCATTGCGGTGTCCCCGGCCCTGCCCTTCTCAAGCTCGGCCTCATACAAGCCCGGGTTTGCCGCTCCGAAGGCACGTCCGGCCTCGAGGACGCTGGCGAAGGACCGCAGAATCGGGTCATCGTAGGCCCACAGGCCGCGCGGGTCGTCGAACACGATCATGCGCAGGTGCGGCAGCTTGTCCTTGAGGGACATCGCCTTGTCGACCTGCTCCTGATCCTCCGCGACGATGACCGACGTCTCAGCGTGGTTCAGCACATAGACCAGCTCCGAGGCGATCGAATCCTGGTACACCGGCACCGAAACGCCGCCCAGCACCTGCGCCGAGAGTTGGGCAAAGTAGAGTTGCGGACGGTTGTCGCCGATCACCGACAGCTTGTCGCCGCGCCCGAAGCCGGACGACGCCAACCCCAACGCAAAATCCCGCACATTGTCCCGGTAGGCCGCCCAACTGTAGGTCTGCCAGACGCCGCGGGTCTTCTCGCGCATGCCGGCGCCGGCTGGATCGAGTTCGGCATTGCGTTGCAGGAGCTTCGGCAATGTCGTCTCGCCGATGGGACTATCCGGCTTCATGCCTTGCCTCCGCCTTTGGCCTTTCCAAGATAGGCTTCGACAACCTCAGGATTGCGCTGGACCTCGTCTGGCGTACCAGCGGCGATGCCGCGCCCGCGGTCGAGCACGACGACCTTGTCGGAGATGTCCATGACCACGCCCATGTCATGTTCGATCAGGACTACGGTCACGCCGCGCTCCTGATTGACGTCGAGGACATAGCGGGCCATGTCTTCCTTCTCGTCCTGGTTCATGCCGCCCATCGGCTCGTCGAGCAGCAGGACCTTCGGTCCGGAGGCCAACGCCCGGCCGAGTTCCACACGCTTGCGCAGGCCATAGGCCAGCGCCGCAGTCGGCTGCTTGCGCAGATCCTGAAGCTTCAGGAATTCGATGATCTCCTCGACCGCCTCGCGATGGGCAATATCCTCTTTCTGCGCCATACCCCAGTAGATGACGCTCGACAGCACGCCCGCCTTCATCCGCACATGGCGGCCGAGCATCAGATTGTCGAGAACAGTGAGCCCGCTGAACAGGGCAATGTTCTGGAAGGTGCGCGCGATGCCCAGGGATGCGATGTCGCTCGGCTTCTTCTGCGTAATATCGTGCCCTTCCAGCACGACCCGGCCGGCATCGGGCTTGTAGAAGCCCGAGATCATGTTGAGCAGCGACGTCTTCCCGGCGCCGTTGGGGCCGATGATGGAGACGATGCCGCCACGTGGCACCTCAAGGGAGACGTCCTGTACGGCGGTCACGCCGCCGAACCGCTTGGACACCCCTTCGACCACGAGTTGGTTGTCGCCCGCACGCACAACCACGTGCCGGGCAGACGCGCCCATCATAAACCCTCCCTAGATCGCACTCTTAGCCGTGCTTATATTTAGAGGGATCATGCAGGCTCCCGTGGGCGAACGCAACAAATCTGCCTAAGCTCGAAGTGGCCCAACCGGGAGCGCGAAACATGCCACGCCACGTCGTCTGCCTAACTTTCGACCACGACCACCTTTCCGGCTTCATTGCCCGGGGCCTCACCTCCCCCACGGCAATCTCCCGCGGGGAGTACGACGTCGTGGTCATCCCTCGCCTGATGACCTTGCTGGCGCGCTATGGCGTCAAGGCGACATTCTTCACGCCCGGCCACACGATCGACAGCACGCCGGAGGCCGTGATGCCCTATGTCGAGGCCGGCCATGAGCTCGCCCATCACGGCTGGACCCATCGCCTGCCCGTCACGCTCGCGCGCGAGGAGGAGGAAGAGGAGATCGTCCGCGGCAACGAATCGATCAAGCGTATTAGTGGTCAAGCCGCCCGTGGCTACCGCTCGCCCGCCTGGGATCTCTCGCCCCATTCGATCGAACTGCTGCTGAAGCACGGCGTCCGGTACGACAGCTCGATGATGGGCCACGACTACGACTGCTATTTTGCCCGCCAGGGCGACGTCGCCGAACTGAAGAAACCCTTCGTGCGCGGCCACGAGACCAAACTGGTCGAGATGCCGATCAGCTGGTCGCTCGACGACTTCCCGCACTTCGAATACATGCGCAATCCCAACGGCTCGATCCAGGCCGGGCTGATGAACGCCACCAACGTTCTGGAGAACTTCGTCGACGACTACACCTACATGACCCGCGTCTGCGATTTCGGAATCCTGACCTACACCTTCCATCCGCACGTGATTGGGCGCGGCCATCGCATGATGATGCTGGAGCGCCTGATCCAGCGCCTGATCGAAGGCGGCGCAGTGTTCTCGACAATGGAGGATGCCATGCAGGAGTGGCTGGCGAACCGACAGGCAGGACGCAAGGCCGCCGCGGAGTGATTCAGAGCGGAAGACCGCGCGCAACGCGGATCGCCCGGCCGATCGTCACCATCTTTCCAATGGCGTGATCGACGAAGGCCGCCACGCTGTCTTCTATCTCGCCTGCCAGCGCCGGACGACGGGCGGAGATGCCGCGCGCCAGTCGCATCGCCTCCTCGTGTGCCGTGGCCCGGTTGGTCGCGATCGCCCGATCGAGCGAGCCTTCTGCCTGCACCGGGCTTAGAGCCTGCTCCATACGCTGCAGGAACGTCGGTACATGGGCGAGATGCCGGTACATGCTGGCCAAGATCAGCGGCTGCGGCCGGTCGCCGAACCGGTTGAGCCGCAGCACCAGAGCCCAGGTCTCCGGCGGCACGTCGGCTTCCGAGGCAAGCGGCGGCAAGGTCACATCCGGCGCCGGCAGGCGTGCCCCCGGCTCCGCCGTTCCCGCGCCCCCTGTCTCGCCGCGCAGCCAGGCCAGCAGTGCGCCGAGCGCAAGCAGGTTTATGGTGTTGGAGTGATCGTAGCTCGCCAGCACAGCGTCGACGCTTGCCGGCTCCTCGCCGGCCAGCGAGCCGAGCCGAGGCAAGATCATCCCGGAACGAAGCCGGGCGGCTGCCGTGTCGACCACGCCGTGAAGATAGAGCGGCTTCACCGCGGCCCAGGCCCATGGCAGGGCACCGTCGAGCGTCGCCAGGTGGCGCCACACCAGATTGACCACCCGCACGCCGACCGTGGCGCGGATGTCGGCGAAGAGGTCGGTGGTCTCTCCGGTCGCCGAGGCTTCGGCGACGGCCGGAAACGGGTCGTTCACTCCGCCGCCTGTTTGGAGTCCTGTCCGATCACGGTGAAGAACGATGCCGTCTTGGGCTGCTTGGGCAATTCGACCAGCCCTTCCTTCAGCCGCGCGTACTTCGCTTCCGTGCCGCGCACGATCCGGCCTTCGTTGAGACTCGGCATCGGATTGCGTGCGATCGGCACTGCATCGGCGGCAGTGTAGACGCAGATGTAGAGGCCGCGCGACTTGTCCGACCCGTTGGCAGCCGAGCCGTGCAACAGCCTGGTGTGCATGAGGCAGACGCTGCCGGCCTTGCCGAAGCACGGCACGGATTGTGCCAGCGCCTTTTTCTCCTCATCGGCCGCGACGGCACCGGTAAAGCGGTCGCCGTCGAACAGAGACAGCACCGGCCCTTTGTGCGAGCCCGGCACGACCGTGAGTGCACCGTTGCTCTCATCAATGTCGTCGAGGAACAGCAGGGCGGTCACGATGTCGTCGTTGGTGTGCGGCGTGTAGGAGAAGTCCTGGTGGTATGACACCTCGGTCTTGGCCCCAGGCAGCTTCAGGTTGATCTTGCAGTGGTGGAACTTGAGGTTTGGGCCGACCAGCTCCGCCACCATGTCCACCATCCGCGCTTCGAGCATGACCTCGCGATAGGCATCGGAGATGTCGGACGGGTTGTTGATCCGCCGCAGTGCCGGCTTTTCTGCCGTGTGCTCCACGCCCATGTCGTAGCGCGGCCGTCCGTCGATCGTCGGCGGCCCAAACGGCGCCGAATGCGCCCGGCTCTGCTCGACCCATGAGGCGATTTCCGCCTTGAGGGCCTCAAGCTGGACCGGTGTGACCGCGTCCTCGGCCACGAGATAACCGTCGCGCCAGAAGGCGTCGCGCTGTTCCTGGGTCAATACCGCCATGGCCGCCTCCTTTTAGCGTCCCTTGAACACCGGCCGGCGCTTTTCCATGAACGCGGTACGGCCTTCCTTGTAGTCGTCGGAGTCGAAGCACTCCTTTACCAACCCGCTGAGACGGGCGAAGTCGGGTTTGCCGTCGAGCCGGGTCAGCTCCTCGATGGTGCGCTTGGCGGCATGCATAGTGAGCGGTGCGTTTTCGCCGATCAGTTTGCAATAGTTGTCGACATAGGAGTCGAGCTCGCTATCGGGCACGACGCGGGTCATCAGGCCCATGCCGAACGCCTCCTGAGCGGAGAAGTGCCGTGCCGTGAAGAAGATCTCCTTGGCATGTGATGGTCCGACCAGATCTGTCAGGATCTTCAGGCCACTGGCGCGATAGCCGAGGCCGAGACGCGCCGCCGGTACGCCGAACTTGCTGATGTCGGAGGCGATGCGGATATCGCAGTTCAGCGACACCGCGAGCCCACCCCCGATGCAGTAGCCACGAATGCGGGCAATCGTCGGCTTGGAGCACTTGACGAGGCGGGCGTTCGCAACCTCCCCGATCTTGTCGTAGTAGGCCACTTGCTCCGGCGTGTTGCGCGCCTTCTCGAACTCCGAGATATCGGCACCCGAAACGAAGGCCTTGTCGCCGGCGCCGGTGACGACGATGACGCGCATCGCCGGATCCTTCTCGAACTCGTCGAGGATGACCGGGATCGCCTCCCACATGTCGGTCGAGGTGGCGTTGTGCTTCTGCGGCTTATTGAAGATGAGCCGGCCGACCGACCCCGCCTTCTCCGCGATCATGTTGGGGGTGGGACTGAAATTCATCAGATCACCTTACGCTTGCGGAAATCGGCGATGGCTGCCGCATCGAAGCCGAATTCCTTCAGCACCGCGTCGGTATGCTCGCCCTGCTCCGGCGTCGCCGTCTTCATCTCGAACGGCGTGCGGCTCATGTTGATGGCCTGGCCGATCAGCTCGATGTCGCCCAGCTTGGGCGAGTGCACGGGATGCGCCATCTTGAGGTGCTTGACCTGCGGATCGGCGAACATCTCGTCCATCTTGTAGATTGGACCGGCGGGCACGCCCGCCTTGTTCAGCTTCTCGACCAGCTCGGCGCTGGTGTATCCGGTGAGTCGCTTGTCGATCTCGGCGTTCAGCGCATCGCGGTTCTTGGCCCGCGCCTTGTCGGTGCTGAAACGTTCGTCGGTCATCAGCTCCGGCGCCTTGATCGATTCGCAGAAGCGCTTGTAGATGTGACCACCCGAGGCCGCGATATTGATGTAGCCGTCCTTGGTCTGGAAGACACCAGTCGGGATCGAAGTCGGATGGTTGTTGCCGGCCTGGCCCGGCACGTCCTTGGCGATGGTCCAGCGCGCGGCCTGGAAGTCGCACATCGAGATCATGGCCTGCAGCAGCGAACTCGACACCCACTGGCCCTGCCCCGAGCTGTCGCGCTCCAGTAGCGCGATCAGTACGCCGATGGCGCAATGAAGCCCCGCGCCCACGTCGGCCACGGCAATGCCCGCCCGGACCGGGCCGCCGCCCGGCATGCCGGTGATCCACATCAGGCCGCCCATGCCCTGGGCGATCTGGTCGAAGCCGGCGCGTTCGGCATAGGGCCCGTCCTGGCCGAAGCCGGAGATCGAGCCCAGGATGATCTTGGGGTTGACCTTCTTCAGGCTCTCGTAGTCGATGCCGAGTCGGAACTTCACGTCGGCGCGGTAGTTCTCGATCACCACGTCGGCCTTCTCGACCATCTTCAGAAAGACGGCCTTGCCGTCCGGTTCCTTGAGGTTGAGCGTGATCGAGCGCTTGTTGCGGTGAAGGTTCTGGAAATCCGGGCCGTGCCGCGGCCCGCCCATGTCGGCGTCGCCCGCCCCCGGAGGCATCTCGATCTTGATGACGTTGGCGCCCCAATCGGCGAAGTAGCGCACGGCGGTCGGGCCGGCGCGGACCCGCGTCAGGTCGAGGACGGTGAAACGGGCAAGCGGTCCAGCGGTCATGCTCTCACTCTGGGTTGGATGACTATTCTACGCGTACCATGGAGGCGGGATCGATCTCCAGCCAGGCATGGCTGCCCACCTCAAAAACCGAGGTCGGCGCCGTCGAGACACGTATCGCCTTGGCGCCACCCAGCGGCTTCGCCTGGTAATCCCAGTACTCGCCGAGATAGGCCCGGCCGGTGATCTCTGCCTCGATCGCAAGTCCCGGGCCATTCGAACGCCCGGCTGCCAGTCCGACGGCTTGCGGCCGTAGCGAATAGAGCAACCCCCCCGCGCTTTCCGTGCCCTCGATCGCCGCTGCCGGGATCGTGAAGCCGTCGAAGCGCACGTCGCTGCCCTGCCGGATTCCTTCGAGGAAGTTGGTGCGGCCGATGAAACCTGCCACGAAGCGGCTGCGGGGTCGACCGTAGAGCACATGCGGCGCATCGATCTGCTCGATCCTGCCCTTGTTCAACACCACGATGCGGTCCGACGTCACCATCGCTTCGGACTGGTCATGGGTAACGTAAACGGTGGTGATCTTGAACTCGTCATGCAGGCGCCGGATCTCGAAGCGCATCTCCTCCCTCAGATTGGCGTCGAGATTCGACAGCGGCTCGTCGAGCAACAGAACCTCCGGCTCGACGACAATCGCGCGCGCCAGCGCCACGCGCTGCTGCTGGCCACCCGACAGTTCCGCCGGATACCGCGCCTTGAGGCTGCGCATCTGCACGACGTCGAGAATCTTGTCGACCCGTCGATCGATCTCGGCACGGGGCAGTTTGCGCACCTGCAGGCCAAAGCCGACGTTCTCGCCCACCGTCATGTTGGGCCAGATCGCGTAGCTCTGGAAGATCATGGACATGCGACGCCGTTCCGGCGGAACCACTCCGGATGGAGAGGATATGATCTTTCCGTCCATCGCGATGGTGCCGGCCGACGGCGGCATGAAGCCGGCAATCATCCGCAGCGTCGTCGTCTTGCCGCAGCCCGACGGTCCCAGCAACGACACGAACTCGCCCTCGACGAGTTCGAGCGAGAAGTCGGAAACCGCCTCGAAAGCACCGTAGCGCTTGCTGACGTTCTTCAGGACGAGCTTGCTCATATAACGTTGCGCCTCAGTACAAATTCGCGGATCCCGATCTTTTGCCCGAACTGGCAGACCGCCAGGGCCCACTCCCGCTGGATCGGGATCACTGAGGCAACATACTCGAAGTTCCCCTCCCCACTCATGTCGAAGATCGCGACCGATGTCATCTTGGCGATGGAATCGTAGAGACAGATTGCCGCCGGTAAGCAGCAGTCGAAACAACCCTGTTGCGACCGGGAGCTTCGATTGTCACATCTATCGATGCAGCACTAGTTGCCGAACGTGTCCCGCCACTGTTCGATCACTTCCGGAACTCCTTTATCGATCTCGGCGACGGTTGGCCGGATGGTCTTGACCTCGCTGATCGGCCTGGCGCCGGGAGGGCCGGGAATTTCCGGTCGCAGCGGAACGCCGAAGTGCCTGGCGCTGATCTTCGCCGCCTCCAGCGAATAGAGATACTCCATAAAGAGCTTCGCCGCGTTGGGGTGCTTGGCGCCCTTCATAATCGCCGACGGTGCGATGACCAGCACGGAGCCGTCCACCGGGTACGACACAGCCAGCGGATTGCCGCGCGCAGCGCTGGCCAGCGTCGAGACGTCGGCGCCTGCCGCCACCTGGCGCTCGCCGGCATTCAGTGCAGTGACCGTGTCGTTGACAGATCGTCCGATCAGAGGCTTGTTTTTCTCCAACCTCTCGAAAAACGACCAACCGTAGAGGTTCTTCATGGTCAGGGCCCAGGCACCGACATAGTTCGAAAAGCCGGGATGCCCGGTCGAGATCTTGCCCTTCCACTTGATGTCGAGAAGGTCCGTCCACTTCCTGGGAGCCTCCCCGATCTTCACTTTCGAGGTGTTATAGATCAGCAACACCAGCCCGGCCGAAGTCGCGTGATAGAAGCCGTCAGGGTCGACCTTACGGAAGATTTCGTCGATCCTGCTTTCCGCCTCGGGGACATACTTCTCAAACCGGCCTTTCGCTTTCAGCCGGACAAAATGACCGACGTCGGTCGACGAGAAGACATCGCAGATCGCCTGATTGCTCTTGATATCCTGCAGAAGGCGCTGGTAAGCGACCTGCGCGGTCGTGCGCACGACATTGACCTTGATGCCGTGCATTTCGGTGAAGCCGCGGCCCATGTCCTCGGCTCCCTTCGATGCATAGTGGGCGACATACCAGGTGATCACGCCCTCTTTCTTGGCCGCTACTGCCAGCGCCTTGAGATCGGCACGCGCACTGACGGGAGCGAAGGCAAGCGCAACGACGATGGCCAGGCGCGCCAACCCCTTCATGATTGCCTCCCGGAACGTGACCGTCTTATTGTTGCGCAGATACGATCATATGCAGGGTCACGCGACAAGCCTGCGTCGAAATGAGCGTACGAATGACGGAAACCGAACGATCGGCCAGCTGGGCCGCCTATTACGACAAGCTGCGCGACCGCCCACCGCGTCGCACGACCACCGCCGCACTCGATCGCTTCCAGCCGTTGCCACTGGATGCTCTCGCACTGGACCTTGGCTGTGGCGACGGTCGCGACACCATCGAGATGCTGCGGCGTGGTTGGCGAGTCATCGCCGTCGACTCCGAGCCCAAAGCGCTGCAACGGCTTCAGTCCCGCGACCTCCCCCCTGACGCGCGCGTCACGCCGGTGGTGGCGCGTCTCGAGGAAATCCCTCTGCCCATCGGCGTTCACTTGGTGAATTCCAGTTTTGCAATGCCCCTCTGCGAACCCGCAACCTTTCTCGACCTGTGGCGACGCATCCGGGAAGGCCTGCCGCCGGGCGGTCGCTTCAGCGGCCAATGGTACGGGCTGCGCGACAGCTGGGTCGGCCGCCCCGGCATCACGTTCGTCTCCCGCGACGAAGCGCTCGCCATGCTCGATGGCCTCGAGCTGGAGGTGTTCGAGGAGGAGGAAGCCGACGGCGTCACGCCGCGCGGCAAGCCCAAGCACTGGCATATCTTCCATATCGTTGCGCGGAAGCCGTGACACCCTCCCAAGTGGACAAGGCAGCGGCCGGTGTCCGACACTCCGGCGCCCGATCGAAGGAGTCTCCATGACCGTCGTTCTTGTCACTGCCGAGATTGCCAAGCGGGCCGCCCACCTCGCCTGGAACGACCTGCCGGATGATTTGATCGAGCGCACCAAGCAGTGCCTGCTCGACTGGTTCGCCGTGACCGTCGCCGGCGCCCAGGAGGAACTCACCGACATCCTGGTGGCCGAGGCACTCGAGGACGGGGCCAGAGGACCGGCGACCCTGGTCGGTCGCTCTGAACGGCTGCTGCCGTCGGCAGCAACCCTGATCAACGGTGCCGCAAGCCACGCACTCGACTACGACGATGTCAATTTCGCCATGGGCGGTCATCCGACCGTGACAGTGGTCCCCGCCCTGCTCGCGCTCGGCGAGCAGACCAGGGCGTCGGGCCGGCTGTTCATCGAGAGCTTCATCGCCGGCTACGAAACTTCAGGCCGCGTCGGCCGTCTCGTGGCCCCCAGCCACTATCAGAAAGGCTTCCACGTCACCGGCACGGTCGGCTCCTTCTCGGCCACCGCCGCTGCCGGCCGCATGTTGGGTCTCAGCGACAAGCAGCTCGCCGTGGCTTTCGGCATTGCCGCAACCCAGGCTGCCGGCTTGAAGTCGAACTTCGGCACCATGTGCAAGCCGCTGCACGCCGGCACCGCCTCGGAGCACGGCCTGCGCGCCGCGCGCCTCGCTGCCAAGGGCTTCACCGCCCGCAACGATTCGCTGGAATGCGACCAAGGCTTCGCTTCCTCGCAGAGCGACCACATGAACGCCGATGCCGCTCTGGGCGAGCCGCCGCAGGGCTGGCACCTACGTAACAATCTCTTCAAGTACCATGCCGCCTGCTACCTGACGCACGCCCCCATCGAATGCGCCAAGGAAATCCGGCTGAAGAACAACTTTCCGCCCGAGCGGGTACGCAAGATCATGCTGCGCATCGACTCCGGCTCGGACAAGGTCTGCAACATCGCGCATCCGACGACCGGCCTCGAAGCCAAGTTCTCGCTGCGCCAGACCATCGCCATGGCGCTGACCGGGGTCGATACCGCCAACCTCGATTCCTACAACGACGCGATCACGCAGGATCCGCGCATCCGGACCTTGCGCGAGAAGGTGGACATCGACTTCAAGCCCGACTGGACCCATTCGCTGGCCGAGATGGCGATCCAGCTGGACGATGGCACGACCATCGAGGCTTCGCACGACTCGGGTATCCCCTGGATCGATGTCGGCAAGCAGCGCCAGGCGATCGAGGCCAAGTACGAGAGCCTGGTCACGCCGATCCTGGGGGCTGCCGGCGCCAAGCGCCTGCACGATGCGATAGAACGCATCGATGGTCTCGCCGACGTGGGCGAACTCGCCCGCGCATCCGGCAAAGCCTAACGGAGACAGAATGTCGGAGGATTTCAGGGCGCGTGCCCGGCCGGCGCCGAAAGGCAACCGCTACGAGGATTTCGAGGTGGGGCGTGTCTTCAAGCACCACTGGGGCCGCACCATCACCGAGTCGGAGAGCACCCTCTTCTCGACGCTGACACTGCATTTCAATCCACACTACTTCAATGCCGACTACGCCCGCGCCCACGGCCACCCCGGCATCGTCGCCAACCCGCTGCTGGTCTTCACGACCGTCTTCGGCCTCACGGTCGAGGACCTGAGCGAGGGCGGCGGCCCGTTCCTAGGCGTCAACGAACTCATCTACCACCAGCCCGTCTATCCCGGCGATTCGCTGCGCGCCGAATCGGAAGTGCTCGATCGGCGCACCTCGGACTCCCACAAGGGTTTCGGCATTGTCACCTGGCACACCAAAGGCCTCAACCAGCGCGAAGAGCTCGCCATCGACTTCAAGCGCACCAATCTCGTTCGCCTCAGGAATCCGTAAAGATGACTTTCCTCACCGAAGAACGCCGCATGATCCAGGAGCAGGCGCGCGAATTCACGCTGAACGAAGTGCTGCCCGTCGCCAACAAGCTCGACCCCGAGAAGGGCGAGATCCCGATGGACCTGCGCGACAAGATGGCCGAGCTCGGCTATTTCGGCATCCTGATCCCCGAGCAGTACGGCGGCCTGGGCCTCGGTTGCTCCGAGTACTGCATCGTCACCGAAGAGCTGTCGCGCGGCTGGATGAGCGTCGCCTCCATCATCGCGCGCGGCAACCTCCTGATCGGCGCGCACATGATGAGCGAGGAGCAGAAGTCCCGCTACCTCACTCGCATGGCCAAGGGCGAGTTCCTCGGCGCCTTCTCCATGTCGGAACCCAATGCCGGCTCCGATATTTCCAACATCTCCTGCCGCGCCAAGACGGACGGCTCCGGCTACCTGATCAGCGGCAACAAATACTGGTGCACCTTCGCCGACGGCGCCGACTTCATGATCATCATCGCGCGCACGTCCGAAGCGCCGCCGGGCAAGCGCCATCTCGGCCTATCCATGTTCTTCGTCGAGAAGAAGCGCGGCGAACTGCCCAAGGGCTGCAGTGGCGCGCCGATCCCCAAGATCGGCTATTTCGGCTGGAAGACCTGGGAACTGGCCTTCGACAATTTCCGCGTCGATGCCGCCGACATGATCGGCGAGGAAGGCCAAGCCTTCTACTACGCCACCTCGGGCCTTGAGACCGCCCGCGCCCACACGGCGGCTCGCGCCATCGGCCTTGCCCAGGGTGCGCTCGACGATTCGATCCAGTACGCCAACGACCGCAAGCAGTTCGGCCATTCGATCTCGGATTTTCAGGCGATCCGCTTCAAGATCGCCGACATGGCGACGCAGATCGAGGCAGCGCGCCAGCTCATGTACTTCGTCTGCGAGCAGATCGACACCGGCCAGCGCTGCGACAAGGAAGCCTCGATGGTGAAGCTCTTCGCCTCTGAGATGGCCGAGCGCGTCACCAGCGAGGGCATCCAGATCCATGGCGGCGCGGGCTACACGACCTTGCACGCTGTCGAACGTCATTGGCGCGACGCCCGCCTCACCAAGATCTTCGAGGGC
>JAUXWB010000350.1 GCA_030684475.1 Reyranella sp.
GCGATGGAGCGGCGACGTGAAACGAGTCAGCCGGCGTCCCACGCCCAGGCGCCGGAGACACCGGATTCAGCCAACGCGAACAAGAACCTGGCCGATGCGGCGTGAGGTGCCTGGCGACGTAGACCCCTGTCCCACTGACTCCTGCTGGGGGCGCGCGACTCCGGTCGCGCGTCTTCTCATGAGCATGATCGCGCCACTGGAGTGGCGCGCCCCCAGCTTAATCCCGGAACGGGTCCGTCATCAGGATCGTGTCCTCGCGCTGCGGGCTGGTGCTGACCAGCGCCACCGGGCAGCCGACCAGTTCCTCGATGCGGCGCACGTACTTGATGCAGGTTGCCGGCAGCTCGGCGAAGGAGCGGGCGCCCTGCGTGCTCTCGTGCCAGCCCTCGAACGTCTCATAGACCGGCTTGAGCTTCGCCTGCGCGCCCATGGTGAAGGGGAAGCGCCCGATCGTCTTGCCGTCGAGTTCGTAGCCGACGCAGACCTTGATCTCCGCCATGCCGTCCAGCACGTCGAGCTTGGTGAGGGCGATGCCGTCGATGCCGTTCAGCTTCACCGCCTGGCGCACCATCACCGCGTCGAACCAGCCGCAGCGCCGGGGCCGGCCGGTGTTGGTGCCGAACTCCTTGCCGCGATCACCGAGGCCCTGGCCGATCTCGTCCTGGAGCTCGGTCGGGAAGGGGCCATCGCCGACGCGCGTCGTGTAGGCCTTGGCGATGCCCAGCACATAGCCCACCGAGCCGTTGCCCATGCCGCTGCCGATCATCGCCTGCGCCGCCACCGTGTTCGACGAGGTGACGTAGGGATAGGTGCCGTGGTCGATGTCGAGCATGGTGGCCTGCGCGCCCTCGAACAGAATGCGCTTGCCGGCAGCGCGCAAGCCGTCGAGCCGCTCCCAGACGTCCTCGGCGAAGGGAAGGATCTTGGGCGCGAGTTCGAGCAGCTCGGCGGTCAACCTGGCGGCGTCGACCAGCGGCTGGCCCAGGCCCTTGCGCAGCGCATTGTGGTGCGCCAGCAGGGTGTTGACCTTGAGCGGCAGAATGTCGGGCTCGCCGAGGTCGCCGACGCGGATGGCGCGGCGTCCGACCTTGTCTTCATAGGCGGGACCAATGCCACGCCGCGTCGTGCCGATGCGGATGACGCCGGGCGCGTCCTCGCGCCAGCCGTCGAGGTCGCGATGCAGCGGCAGGATCAGCACGGCATGGTTGGCGATCTTGAGGCTTTTGGGCGTCACCGAGAGGCCCTGTTCGGTGACCTTCTTCACTTCCTCGAGGAAGTGCCAGGGATCGATCACGACGCCGTTGCCGATGATCGAGAGCTTGCCCTCGCGCACCACGCCCGATGGCAGCAGCGCGAGCTTGTAGGTCTGGTTGCCGATGACCAGCGTATGGCCGGCATTGTGACCGCCCTGGAAGCGCACCACGACTTCGGCGCGCTCGCTCAGCCAGTCCACGATCTTGCCCTTGCCTTCGTCGCCCCACTGGGCGCCGATCACTGCCACGTTGGCCATTACTTTGTCCCTTCACACACGAAAACGCCTCCCCGGGGCCGACGCCGGAGAGGCGTGACGTCGGATAGCACTTCCCCCCACGGGAGGCGAGGCGAATCGATCCTCAGAAGGGCCTCAAAGAGGGACGGCGTCTCCGTCGATCAGCGCGTGGCTGCAGTTCAACCGCTTGGCTTCCGCGCGCACCTCGGCGCCTGCGACGACGGCGCGCACGACGGCGTAACCCCTGTCTTGCCAGGGCGCGGCCTCGCTCCACGGGATGTCCAGCGGCAGGTAGAGGCGCGGCCGTTGCGGCGCGGCGTCGGAAGCGGCCAGCACCGCATCCATGTAGACGGTGAAACCGGTCGCGGGCTCGCTGACGCCGTCGTCGGGATAGCCCGCCGAATAGCGCCCGCCACGCGCCAGTTCCTGGCGCCCTTTCAGCGCGAACACCGAGAACGACACGCCGGTCTGGTATTCGAGCCCGCGATACTCGACCGGGTCGAGGGTGAGCGGCAGATCGGGATCGGCGGCGCGTACCAACTTCACCACCTCGGCCAGCCGCGCCGCTTCGGCGGCGCCGGCGGCGGGAAGCTTGAGCCCGGCGAGCTGGGCGATGCCGCGGTCGGCCGGACCCGCCGCGCGCAACAGGCCGACGAAGAGGTCGGCACCCTTCTTTTCGCCCTTGTCGCTCTTGTCACCAAGGGCCTTGGCGACGGCGGCCTCGTCCTTGCGGTCGAGCGCCCGGCGCAGGCGGCGCAGGGGCTCGGCCGGCAGTTTCAGCCCGGCGGCGACGGCTGCGACCAGCGTCGGCAGGTTGAGGTCGACCGTGAGGTCGGCAACGCCGATGGCGCGCAGCGCATCGACGGCCAGCAGTACGGCCTCGGCGTCGGCCTCGGCCGAATCGACGCCGATCAACTCGGTACCGACCTGGGCGAACTGCCGCTCGGGCTTCAGTGCGCTGCCGCGCACGCGAATGACGTTGCCGCCGTAGGACAGGCGCAGCGGCCTGGGCTCGTGCTTCAGTCGGGTGACGGCGATGCGCGCCACCTGGACGGTCATGTCCGGGCGCACGCCCATCATGCGCTGCGAGACCGGGTCCATCAGCCGGAAGGTCTGTGGGCCCAGCGCCGCGCCCGGGCCGCCCAGCAGAGACTCCTCGAACTCGACCAGGGGTGGTTTGACCCGCTCGTAGCCGAACGCGGCGAAGCGCTCGATGGCGAGGTCGATGGCCCGGGCCTCGCGCGCCGCGTCGGGTGGCAGCAAGTCGGCAAGCCCGGCCGGCAGGAGGCCACGGTGGTCGTTGTCATTGGCGGTCATGGTGCCGCTTGATAGCCCATCGCGCTCCAAATTGGGAGGACGAGAAAGGGAGGGAGTGCTTGTATCCAGCCACCGATGGGTTATTGGTCGCGACCATGAATGAACTTGCCCGCCCGGCACTTTCCGTGGTGGCTCCTTGCTACAACGAGCAGGACGTGCTGCCCGAATTCCTGCGCCGGGTCGGCGCGGTGCTGGATTCGCTGGGCGGCAACAGCGAGATCGTGCTGGTCGACGACGGCTCGCGCGACCGCACCTGGGAGACGATGACCGCCTTGGCGGCAGCCGATTCCAGGATCGTCGCGGTCCGCCTGATGCGCAACCACGGCCACCAGCTCGCGCTGACGGCCGGGCTGTCCGTCTGCCGCGGCGAGCGCATCCTGATCATCGATGCCGACCTGCAGGATCCGCCCGAACTGCTGCCCGATATGATGGTACTCATGGACGGCGTGGATGGCGAGGCGGGCGCCGACGTGGTCTACGGCCAGCGTCGCCAGCGCGACGGCGAAAGCCTCTTCAAGCGCGCGACTGCCGCGACCTTCTATCGCCTGATCAACCGGCTCACCGACGTCGACATTCCCGCCGATACCGGCGACTTCCGCCTCGTCAGCCGCCGCGTCCTCGACCTGCTGCTGGCCATGCCCGAGCGTCATCGATTCATCCGCGGCATGGTGGCCTGGATCGGTGGTCGCCAGGTTCCATTACTCTACGATCGCCACGCCCGGGTCGCCGGCGAGAGCAAGTACCCGCTCAGCAAGATGATCCGCTTCGCGGCCGATGCCGTCACCGCCTTCTCGGTCGTACCGCTGATGGCCTCGATGACGATCGGATGGGTCATGGCCGGGGTCGGTTTCGGCTTCTTCGTCTATTCGATCGTCGGCTGGCTGATGGACGCGAACCTGCCCGGCTGGACGTCGATCATGGCGGCGTTGGGGTTGCTGGGCGGCATGCAGTTCCTGATGCTGGGCGTCATCGGTGCCTACCTCGGCCGCTTGTATGACCAGAACAAGGGGCGGCCGCTGTTCATGATCCGCGACATCGTCGGCGGGCCGAAATGAACCGGGATGATCCCGCTTCGTGGTCCGGCGAGCCGGCGGAATTCGACGACTATGCCGCCGGGTACGAAGGCGGCCTCGACAATCCGGTCAAGCGGATGATGGGCAACTCGGCCGACCAGTTCATCGCCGTCAAGACGCGCTGGCTATTGCGCCGCGAGCCGAAGCTCCGGACCGGCGGCCTCGCCGTGCTCGACTACGGCTGCGGCGTCGGCAGCCTGATGCGCGTTCTCGCGGAGACCGGCGCGCGGGCCGATTTCACCGGCTGCGATATTTCGGCCGGGATGCTGCGGCAGGTCGAGAAGCGCTGGCCGGCAAAGCTCGGCAAGACGCCCGTGCTGGCACCGCAGCAGGGCGCGCGGACGCCGTTCGCGGACGGCCAGTTCGACATCGCCACCATCAGCGCGGTGCTGCATCACGTTCCGGTGGCGGAGCGCCCGGCGGTCTATGCCGAGCTCGGCCGTGTCCTCAAGCCCGGCGGGCGGATCTATGTCTTCGAACACAATCCGCGCAACCCGCTGGTGCGTTACGTCATTGCGCGCACGCCGATCGACCGGAACGCCATCCTGCTCGATCCGACCGAAGTGCGGCACGGCCTGCTGGATGTCGCGCGCTACGACCTCGACACCGACTATCTGATGTTCATGCCGCCGGGGCTGGCGTTCCTGCGGTCGGTCGACCGGGCACTGACCTGGCTGCCGCTCGGCGCGCAATATGTCGTGGCGGCCCGCAAACCGGCCTGAGGATCGATGAAGCCCCCGGCGCTCGGCTGGCAGCTCGTGCTGGCGTTCGTATTGTCGTTGCTGCTTCTCGTCGGCCTGATCGGTTGGCTGCAGAACGTTCATATCCTGACCGCAAACGGCATGTACAAGAGCATCCAGGCCGAGCCCTGGATCGCCGATCCCGCCACGGCGCGGCTCGATGCTTCGAACTATCTCTACTTTCCGCTTTATGGCGCGCTTTGCCGGCTGCTCGACGGCCTCGGCATCGAGCGCGGCGTGCCGTGGAAGCAGTTCGCCTATCTCAATGCCTTCTGGGCGAGTCTCTGCATCGTCTTCGTCTATGCGTTCGTCCATCGGGCGACGCAAAGCGCCCGGGCGGCCGTGCTCGCCTCCGTGTTCCATTTCGGCTGCGGCTTCTTCCTGCTTCTCGCGGTGATCAGCGAGGACATCATGCCGGGCTACGCGCTGGTCTTCGGGGCCATGGCGCTGGCTGGCCTGTGGTTCGACCGGCCGACCTACGCTCGCGTGGCGATCGTTGCGGCGGTCTTCACCCTGGGCTGGTTGATGGAATGGCGGCTGATCTTCCCGACCCTGCCCGCGTTGCTGCTGGCGCTTGCCTTGTCGGATGGCCCGGCTTCGCGACGGGTCATGCACATCTTCATGCTGCTCGCCGCGATCCTGGCCGTGTCGGGCGTCGTGCAGCTCCTGTGGGACGGCCACAACGGCGCGGTCGGTCTTCACGACATGCTGTGGACCGGCAAGGGCGTGGCTAGCGGCTGGGCGGGTGTTTCCTGGGACAAGGCATGGATGATGCTGTCGGGCATCGGGAACTATTTCCTGGTCATGGGCGGCTTCGTCGATCCTCTGGCTGCGCGACGCGCGGCCTTTCCGTTGACGGTGTCGGTTCTGCTGCAGGCCGCGATCTTCGTGGCCGCCGCCACGATCTTGTGGCCGCGACGGGCCGATCGGCGGTTGCGTGCCATCGCCATCGTCTTTCTGGGCACGCTCGCAGCGGGGCAGGCGCTGAATTTCTATGCCCAGCCGCAAGACCCGCAGATGCAGATCAACGTCATGCCGTGGCTCACGGTGGCGTGGGGCCTGCTCGCGGCGGCTCTGCTGGCGGAGCGCGGCCGGCCGCGCGCGTTGCTTTTCCTCACGGTGCTGTCGCTCGCCCCCCTGGTCTGGAACGTGGCGCAGCTCGCGCGCTGGCGCGGCGGCGACCAGGCGGCAGTGGCGGCGCTCGCAGCGATCGAGAAGCGTCTTCCGCCCGACTCGACGGTCTTTCTCTATTGGGGCTTCGAGCCGATCACGATGTGGCAGTACGCGCTGTGGAGCCGGACCTGGGACTGGGACGGCGCTGCCACCGTGGCGCCGGCGCCGTCGGCCGAGCCGAAATTCAAGTGGATCGCCGTCGACGCCGGCGCCATCCGCCATCCGGACTGGACGGCCGAGCAGCATGCCCGGTCACTCAAGGGCGACATCGACCAGGCGCTCGACCGCGGCTACCGGGTGGCAGTGTCCGATGTCTGGGGTTGGAGCGTCGCCGAACTGGCCGGCCAGCTCGGCGGCTTGGGCGCCGCCGCGCGGGCGCCGGCAATCCACAAGATGCTGCATGACAACTACCAAGCGCGGCCGGTGTTCAGCGATCCTGCGGTGGGCACGTACTACGAATTGCAACGTCGCTGACGCTCACCGCTTCTTCCGGCAGCGGTCCGCAGGGACCGGTGGCGCCGTGGCCGAACGCAGCGCCGCCAGCGCCGGCGTCAGCAGCGCGTTCGCCAATACCTGCTGGCCGGCGTAGTTGGGATGCACCGAATCCGAAAAATGCTGCAATTTCTCTCCCTTGTCGAAGACATGCGTCAGGTCGACATACTTGTCGCGGTAAGGGCTGGCCGCGACCTTCTCGAGCAACAGGCTGTAGAGCCGCGCCATTCGCTGCTGGGAGAGGATGTCGTCGGCGTGCGTGCCGAGATATTCCGCAGTGACGGAGCGGGCGGGCTGGACGGCCACGAGACAGGGTTGGCCGCGCGCCTCGCAGGCGCCCAGCACCTCGTTCATGTTCTCGATGTAGATGTCGGTGATCGCGTCGGCCTGTCTCTGGAAGACGGCATCGTCCTGATTGAGGCGGCGCCGGAAGGCCGTGACGTGGTCATTGAATGCGTTCTGCAGGATGGTGTGGGCTATCGCGCTGTGGCGCGCCAGCCACCAGATGAAGCCATCATTGAAAAGCTGGCTGTAGCGCAGGCCGAGCTGGAACGGGTCGCCGGGCCGCACGGCCGAGTTCGCCGGGATCGTGACGTCGTTGTAGCCGTTGACGATCAGCACCAGGCTGGCGCGTCGCGGCGCCACGGCGAGGTGGTAGGCGAGTTTCTCCTGCACGGAGACGAAGCCGCCCATGGCGCCGTTGAAGACATAGACGTCCCGACGCTTGAGCCGATTGCGCAACAGGTCCTCGAGCCTGGCGTGCCAGGTGTCCGACGGTTCGTCAGCCGAGAAACCCTGGGCGACGGAGCCACCCAGCACGTGAACCAATGTGGCGTCGGGTTCGGCGCAGGTGATGCGGTCGATTTCGGCGGCGTTGTAGCGCGCGTGCCTGTGGGTGAAGAGGAAGTCCGCCAGCGTCGTCGAGGAGTAGGGAGGCGGCGTGGCGGCATCGTAGTAGAGGCCGAACGGGCCTTCGTGGTAGCCCAGCGCCACGGGTCCTCCGGGCACGAAAGGCAGTTGCTCGTTGGGCATCAGATAGTGGTAATCGCCCGAGACGAAGACCGGCTGGTAGGGGCGCCGATACTGCAGGGTCTCGAGGCCGAACACGGTGCGGGCCGCGATCTCCGCCACGATCGCTGACGCGGCAAGAATACCCAACGTCACAACGATCGCCCGGGCCCAGTTGCGGGCCGGCTTACCCTGTCCAGTCATGGGTCTTTTTCACATGTTTTGCAGGGCTGCGACAATCGCCCCGGATTGACCGCCGCGGCGACCGCCCTTATACGGGCCGCGGGCCACGCTCCCCCACCGGAGTGCAGCTCTTCTGTAAGGGAGAGGTGAATGATGAAGCCGAACATGCGTCCGGCGCGTCCCGACTTTTCGTCAGGGCCCTGCGCCAAGCGTCCCGGATGGACGCCCGAAGCTCTCAAAGATGCGGCCATCGGCCGTTCCCATCGCTCCAGGCTCGGCAAAAAGAAGATTGTCGAGGCGGTCGACCGTACGCGCGCGATCCTGGGCATTCCCGCCGACTATCGCATTGCCATCGTGCCGGCTTCCGACACCGGTGCCGTCGAGATGGCGCTGTGGTCGCTGCTGGGCGCCCGGCCCGTCGACATGCTGACCTGGGAGAGCTTCGGCGAGGGTTGGGTCACCGATGTGGCCAAGCAGCTCAAGCTCAAGGACGCCCGCGTGCTGAAGGCGCCCTACGGCCAGATCGCCGACCTGAAGGCGGTCGATTGGACGCATGACGTCGTCTTCACCTGGAACGGCACGACCTCGGGCGCGAAGGTGCCGAACGGCGACTGGATTGCCGCCGACCGCGAAGGGCTTGCGATCTGCGATGCCACCTCCGCGGTCTTCGCCATGGACCTGCCGTGGCCCAAGCTCGATGTGATCACCTGGTCGTGGCAGAAGGTGATGGGCGGCGAGGGTGCGCACGGCATGCTGGTGCTGAGCCCGCGCGCCATCCAGCGGCTCGAGAGCTATTCGCCTCCCTGGCCGATGCCCAAGATCTTCCGCCTGACGTCGGGCGGAAAATTCTCCGAGGCGATCTTCAAGGGCGACACGATCAACACGCCGTCGCTGCTCTGCGTCGAGGACGCGATCGACGGCCTGCGCTGGGGCGAGAGCGTCGGCGGCCTGAAGGGCCTGATGGCGCGCTCGGAAGCGAACCTCGGCGTGCTCGAGAAGTTCGTCGCGGCGCGGCCGTGGGCTGCCTTCCTGGCGGCCGACAAGGCGATCCGCTCCAACACCTCGGTCTGTCTCGTCATCGCGGCACCCTGGTTCACAGCACTCGCGGCCGACAAGCAGGCGGCGGCGGCCAAGAAGCTGGCCGATCTCCTGGAAACCGAAAAGGCCGGCTACGACCTCGGCTCCTATCGCGACGCCCCGCCGGGCCTGCGCATCTGGTGCGGCGCCACGGTGGAGACGAGCGATCTCGAGGCGCTGCTGCCCTGGCTCGACTGGGCCTACGGCGAGATCGAGCGCGAATTCGGCAAAGCGGCGGCCTGAGGAGACACGAAAATGGCGAAACCCAAGGTGCTCATCTCCGATGAGCTCTCCCCGCGGGCCGTGGAAATCTTCTCGGAGCGCGGCTGCGATGTCGATTTCAAGCCTGGCCTGAAGCCCGCCGAGCTGCGGGCGATCGTCGGCAACTACGAGGGCCTGGCCATTCGCTCCGCGACCAAGGTCACTGCCGAGGTGCTGGCCGAAGCCAGGAAGCTCAAGGTCGTGGGCCGTGCCGGCATCGGCGTCGACAATGTCGACATCAAATCCGCCACCGCCCACGGCGTCGTCGTGATGAACACGCCGTTCGGCAATGCCATCACCACCGCCGAGCACGCCATCGCGCTGATGTTCGCCATCGCCCGCCAGGTGCCGGAGGCCAACGCCTCGACCCAGGCCGGCAAGTGGGAGAAGAACCGCTTCATGGGCGTCGAGCTCAGCTTCAAGACGCTGGGCCTGATCGGCTGCGGCAACATCGGCTCGATCGTGGCCGAGCGGGCGCTCGGCCTGAAGATGCGCGTGCTGGCCTATGATCCGTTCCTGAGCGACCAGCGCGCCACCGAGCTCGGCGTCGAGAAGGGCACGCTCGACCAGGTGCTGGCGCGCGCCGACTTCATCACCGTGCACACACCGCTCACCGACCAGACCAGGAACGTGCTCGGTCGTGCCAACCTGATGAAGACCAAGAAAGGCGTGCGCATCATCAATTGCGCGCGCGGCGGACTGGTCGACGAACTGGCGGTGCGGGATCTGCTGGTCTCGGGCCACATTGCCGGGGCGGGTTTCGATGTCTTCGTCGAGGAGCCGGCCAAGGACAACGTGTTGTTCGGCGCCCCCAATATGGTCTGCACGCCGCATCTCGGCGCCTCGACCTTGGAGGCGCAGGAGAACGTGGCGCTGCAGGTAGCCGAGCAGATGGCCGACTATCTGCTGACCGGCGCGGTGACGAACTCGCTCAACATGCCCAACGTCTCGGCCGAGGACGCGCCGCGCCTGGCACCCTACCTCGACCTTGCCCAGAAACTCGGCTCCTTCGCCGGTCAGCTCACCGACACCGAAATCAAGGCGGTGTCGATCGAATACGAGGGCGACGTGGCGGCGCTCAACGTCCAGCCACTGACGCAGGAGGCGCTGATGGGCGTGCTGCGTCCGCAGCTCGACTCGGTGAACATGGTGAACGCCCCGGTCGTCGCCCGGGAACGCGGCATTGAAGTCGCCGAGGTCAAGCACGAGCGCACCAGCGACTACCATTCGATGATTCGCCTCTCGGTGACGACCGAGAAATACACCCGCTCGGTGACGGGCACGCTGTTCGGCGGCAAGCACCCGCGCATCGTCGAGATCAAGGGCATCGAGATCGACGCCGCGTTCGCAGCCCACATGCTCTATATCACCAACGACGACAAGCCGGGCTTCATCGGCCGCCTCGGCACGCTCTTGGGAGAGAGCAAGGTCAATATCGCGACCTTCCATCTCGGCCGCGACAAGCCCGGCGGCTCGGCCATCGCGCTGGTCCAGGTCGACCAGCCTCTCTCCAAGGAGCTGATGGCCAAGATTGCCGCCGTCGAGGGCGTCGTACAGACTAAGGCGCTGGGCTTCTAGCGGCTCATTCACCACGTCATGCGCAGCCCGGCGGAAAAGGCGTGGTTGTCGGTGCCGGCGCCGACCTCGCCGTCGTAGCGAAAATAGATCGAGCTGCGCTCGGCGACCGCGGTGTTGGCCGCGAGCGCCAGTGTCGCCGTGTCGCGCGCGGCCGGTGCCCCCAGCACAGTGAAGTTGCTGCCGGGGGCGCCGGCGAACGAGGCCGTCACCGGCCGCGCCGTGTCGGCAAACTCGTGCGCCCAGCCCAGCCGAAATAGCAGCCCGATGCGGCGGCCCACCCCAGTCGGGACCTGGGCGGTCAACTCGGCGCCGAGGATCGAGCGCAGCGAATTGGTCGTCTGCGAAGCGACGGAGAGGTTGAGCGAGCCGGCTCCTGTCTCGGTGAAGCCGTTCTGCATGACCGTCGTACCCTGCAGCCGGGCAAACGGTGCGATCGTCGCGGCGGCCGGGGCGTAGAGGCCGAGGCGGTAGCCTGACTCGATCTGCCCCAGCAGCTGGTTGGCGCCGGTCGCGCCGTTGGCGGTGCGCGGCTGCAGCCCGGCGATGGCGATCTGCCGCGTCATGCGGTTGTCGTTGTAGGCGTAGCCCGCCAGGGCATCGATCCAGAAGCCATCCTGGGTGAACGAGGTGTAGAGCGAGGCCTGGTAGGAGTCGGTGGTGCCGCGGCCGCTGAAGCCGTTCGTCCACTGGTTGCCGCTCGCAAAGCCGACGCCGAGGCCCGCCAGCAGGTTCGGCGAGAGGCGATAGTCGATGCCCGTCGCCGCACCGCCGGCGTTGTAGGTCACGGTGCCGGCATTGGCGTTGCCGGCGACGCTGCCGAAGCCCGCGAGGCCGGTCGCCCACAGACCCCACGGGCTGGCGTCGCAAGCCTCGATCTCGCAGGCTTCGACGAGCGCCACGCGTGTGCCCTTGCCGGGATCGCCGCCGCGCGCCGCCCCGAGTTGCTGGCCGAGCGCGCTCATGAACAGAAGCCCGTTGCCCAGGTTGGCATTGGAGAAGCCGGCATAATTCTGGCCGCTGATGGCGTTCATCGCGGCCTGTCCCTGGGCGACGGTCGCGGTCGCCAGAGTGCCGACCACGGTGGCGAAGTCGCCGGTGGCGGCTGCGACACTGCGGTCGAGCGCGGCGCCGACCGCCGCCTGGTTGCCCGTCGCCGCACCGGCGGCGAAGCCGCCGGGCTTCAAGGTCAGATAGACATTGTTCGTGTCGTAAGCCAGCGAGGCCTGAAGGAAGGGATAGTTGCTGGTGACGCCGGCATAGGTGCCGCTCACGCCGCCGCTGGCGTTGACGATGGTGTAGGTCGTGCTGGGTGCATAGACGCCGGGGTCGGCCAGCGCCTGGACCGTGCCGCCGTCTATGATGGCCGTGCCCGGCGCGCCGGTGACATTGGTGCGGTCGGCCTGGCCCGCGGCATTGGCCTCGACCTGGTAGGTGCTGCCGGCGGCCTGGGTGAAGGAGCCGACGATGTTCAGCGTGCCGATCGAATTGCCCGGCGCCAGGACGCCGCCGTTGGACACCGTGCCGGTGATGGTGCCGGCGCCGCCGAGGTTGCCGCCTGCGCCCACCGTCACATTGCTGGTGACGCTGCCGTTCACCGAGAGGCGCCCGCCATCGATCGAGGTCGGGCCAGTGTAGGTGTTCGCGCCCGACAGGATCAAAGTGCCGCCGCCCGTCTTGCTGAGTCCGCCCGTGCCGGTGATCGCCGCACCCAGCGTGGTGTCGCCAGCCGTGCTGGCCGTCAGGGTGCCGCTACCCAGAGAGATCGTGCCGCCCAGTCCCGCAAGCGCGCTGACGGTCAGGCTGTTGCCGTTGAGGTCGATCTCACCGCCGTTGACGGTGAGTGCGCCAATCGCCGGCAGTGCCGTAGCGCTGCCCAGCCGCAGAATGCCTGCCGACACGATCGTGCCACCCGTGTAGCTGTTGTTGCCCGACACCGTGAGCACGCCGGCGCCGATCTTGGTGAGGTTGCCGCTGCCCGACATGTTGCCGGCGTAGGTGCCGGCGCTTGCCTGGTCGAACACCACCGAGGCGTTGTTCGTGATGGCGCCTTGAAGACTTGTCGTGTTGGCCTGCAGCGCGCCGCCCAAGACCGTCGTGCCACCGGCGTAGCTGTTGCTGCCCGACAGGGTGAGCGCGCCAGTGCCGATCTTGGTGAGGCTGCCGCTGCCCGACATGTCGCCGGCGTAGGTGCCGGCGCTTCCCTGGTCGAACACCACCGAGGAATTGTTGGTGATGGCACCCTGAAGACTTGTCGTGCTGCCCTGTAGCGAACCGGCCGAGACCGTCGTGCCGCCCGCGTAGTTGTTGCTACCCGACAGGGTGAGCGCGCCGGCGCGGATATTGGTCAGGCTGCCGCTGCCCGACATGTTGCCGGCGGAGGTGCCGGCGCTTGCCTGGTCGAACACCACCGAGGCGTTGTTAGTGATGGCGCCTTGAAGACTTGTCGTGTTGGCCTGCAGCGCGCCGCCCGACACCGTTGTTCCGCCGGTGTAGCTGTTCGTTCCTGTCAGGATCACCGTGCCGGTGTTCTGCTTGGTCAAATTGCCGGTGCCCGACATGTCGCCGGCATAGGTACCGCTGCCGGTCTGGTCGAACACCACCGCGGCGTTGTTCGTGATGTCGCCCTGAAGACTTGTCGTGTTGCCCTGCAGCGACCCGGCAGAGACCGTCGTGCCACCGGCGTAAGTGTTATTGCCGGACAAGGTAAGTGCGCCGGCACCGATCTTGGTGAGGCTGCCGCTGCCCGACATGTCGCCGCCGTAGGTGCCGGCGCTTGCCTGGTCGAAGACCACCGAGGCATTGTTCTCGATGTCGCCCTGAAGACTTGTCGTGTTGCCCCGCAGCGAACCGGCCGAGACCGTCGTGCCGCCCGCGTAGGTGTTGGCCGCCGTCAGCGTCAGCGTGCCGTCGCCGGCCTTTATCAGCCCACCACCGCCCGACAGGACGCCGCTCCACGTCGCGCCGAGGCCGTTGGTGTCTATCGTCGAGCTGGTGCCGGAAACCAGCGTGGCCCTGACCGACGTCGTCAACGCCGAGCCGATGACCTCGATCGTTCCACCCCCCAGATTGAAGGCATAGGGTGTGGTGCCGCTGGGAAAGTTCCCGCGCAGCGACGTACCGCCGATCTCGAGCTCGCCGCCGCTGAGGTTGTAGGTGCCGCTGCCGTAGCCGCCGAGATAAAGCTCGGAACCGGCGGCGATGCGCAGCGTGCCGCCCGTCTGGTTGATGACACCGGTGCTGTTGGCGGCGGTGCCGGCATCCCGGTCGCCGATGACGAGGTATCCGTTGCTGTTGCCGGGCCTCAACTCGACCAGGGCGTTGCCGCTGATGTTGAGCGTGCCATGGCTTTGCGGGCTGCTGCCCGAGTTGCGGCCGATGGAATGGCTGCCACCCTGCAGCAGCAACTGGCCGCCGCTGATGTTGTAGGTGCCCGTGCCGCCCTGGTTGCCGATGTTGAGCGCCGGGCACCGGTTGAGGTCGCCGCATGTTTGTAGGAGCTGGACTGTACCGCCTGTCTGCTGCACGGCGCCGGTGCCGCCGAAATCGCCGACCCGCATGCCGAGGTTCAGTGTGAGGCTGCCGCCGCTGACGTTCAGTGTGCCGGTGGCGCCCGTGCCGCTGCCGATGTTGAGGTTGGACCATGCGGTGGTTCCGGCGCTCTGTGTCATCGAGCCCGCGACGATGTAGCCTTCACCTTTCTCCATCGTCGAGCCGTTGATGACCAGATCGCCGGCGCCGGCCTTCAGGAAGCGGCCATAGTTCGACTCGTACCCCCAGGCGTCCGATACGATCGTGCCGGAGAAGGCCGCACTCTGGCCGGCGCCGATGGTCGAGACCAGATAGCTGTCGCCCAGCCTGACGGTGCCGGCGCCCGACAGCGCTCCGATATTCACGATGGCACCCGCTGCCAGGCCGGTGATGTCCAGGTCGGTGCCACTCGACAATGCGACGGCACTGTTGGCATTCAGCCCGGTTGGATTGGTCAGCGCCAGCGTGCCGCCCGCGATCGTCGTGGTTCCCGTGTAGGTGTTGGCCGCCGCCAGCGTCAGCGTACCAGCGCCGGTTTTGATCAGCCCGCCGTCGCCGGACAGGATACCGCTCCATGTCGCGCCAAGGTCGTTGGTGTCGAGCGTGAAGTGGGTGCCGGCCAGAAGGGTTGCGGCGTTGCTGGTGGTGAGATTGGCGCCCTGAACGCGCAGTGTCGCATCGCCGAAGTTGAGCGCACCCGTTCCCGAAATGGCATTGGCGCCGCCGATGGCAAGGGTACCGCCGCTCAGGTTGTAGGTGCCAGTACCGCTTCCGAACTGCAGCCGCGCATTGTCGGTGAGCGACAAGGTCCCGCCGGACTGCTCGATCACACCGGTCGATCCGGCGAGGTTTCCGAGAACGAGGATCGTGGCGATGTTGGCCGTGCCACCGCTGATCGCAAAGGTGCCGGTGCCGCCGGAGGTGTCGCCGAAGATGGTCTGGGCGGAGCCGCCATTGTTGAGCACATTCAGCGTACCCGCCTCGAGGCGGTAGGTGCCCGAACCGC
Organism: Reyranella sp.; assembly: GCA_030684475.1. Lineage (GTDB taxonomy): Bacteria > Pseudomonadota > Alphaproteobacteria > Reyranellales > Reyranellaceae > Reyranella. Next base: position 14,926 of record JAUXWB010000350.1, read on the forward strand.
CACCGTGCGAATCGTTGCTGATGTTGCCGCCGAACCGGATCGGATTCAAAAGACCGAAGGTGACGACGCTTCCGGCCCCGTCCTGGAGTATCGTGCCGGTGGATCCTGCATCACCGACGTAGAGCTGGCCGCCGTTGTTCTCACCGGTCGTCAGCGTGAACTTCGCATTGTCGTGGATGTTGAGATTGCCGGTCGAATGCTGATTGCCGCTGCCGGTGCGTGAGCCGACATACATCGTCACTCCACCATGACCGGCATCGAACACCGCGCCGTTGCGAAGGTTGTAGCTGCCTGTCCCGCCAAGAATGCCGAGATCGACGGCGCCGCCGCTGTCGAACCGGATGGTGCCGCCGGTTTGATTGACAGTGCCGACGACGCCGACGCCGCGCCCGATGGCCAGGCCCCCGTAGTTGCCGGTCCCGGCGACGACGGGAACGAAGTCGATCAGGCCCGACGACTGGTTGAGGGTGCCGGTGCCGCCCGTGGCGTTGTCGCGGCCCCCGCCGACCCAGATGCGGCCGATCGATGTGCCGGCTGTCGGGCCGTCGGCGATGTTGACGGTCAACGTGCCGCCATTGACGTTGAGAGTTCCGTTGCTGCCGGTTCCGTTGCCGATCTCGATGCGCGAGGCGGTGCTGCCGTTCGTCGTGTTCATCTCGACGACGGCACCGCTATTGATGTTGACGGTGCCGGCTCCGGCCTGGCCGATCACCAGCGCATCGGAAAACGAGGATACGCCGGCGTTGTAGTTGACCACTTCGCCGTTATCGACGATCGCGTCGGCCCGCACAGGGATCGACATCGGCGCCAGCGTCGCCACGCTGCACAGAAGCAACAAGGGATTGGCGAGCCGCCACTTCCGGTTGTTCTCTAAATCGCATTCAAGATGAAAGGAAATGTTCCGCAGGAGAGCGCGTCTATTGACGACGCGCGCAACCTTGCTGGGTGACATGTCCGGCAAATCCCCAACCATGGAGACATCGCTATGATGTGTGCAGAGAGTAACCGACGATGCTCAGTGCTCCTATGTCCAAGAGGGTAACTCTGACGTTCAAATTCTGCTTGGATTCGCAAACTGTACGCACACGGAATGCGTCATCAAATTATAAAGGCACCACTATAAGTGCTGAAACATGGTCGAGCGTGACGCCTTCGCCCGAGGTGCTGCGCCAAACACCGAGAAGGCGCGCCAGGTGCTCCGGGTGCCGTGCTGCACGATGTTGCTGCTGCCGGAGGGTGGGCTATCGGGGCCTAGCGGTGTCCGGCCGGCAATGTCGACATGGTTGCTTCCCACGATAATGCCGGTCGAGCCGGTATCCATGATGACATTGGAGGGGTCGGAACGAATATGCGCTTCGTTCGCATCTTCTCCAGCAATGAACTACCCGGAATGGGCCAAACGGCTCCCTAAAATGAGCCGTTTGGACGTGATACCGGCGAAGCCGGCCGGGACCGCAGAGCAGGGCGTCCTGCGGGCCAAGGTGCTGGAGTTCCAGGCCCAGTCTTGCTTCGGAGCGGCATGAGAAAAGTTTCCTCGCTCTGCGCGAGACGACGGCGTTATCGTCGTCGCAACCGAAACAGAGGTGTTCCGATGCCCCGTGTCAGTGAAATCGAGGAAGACGGCGGCGATCCGACGCTGAAGGCGATCTTCGACCGGCAGCGCGAGATGTTCGGCGGGTTGCTGAACCCGACCAAGGTGTTGGCGCACTGCCCGCCGATCCTGCGCGCGGCCGGCCTGCTCGGCCAGTCGATCGAGCAGTCGGGCCTGCTGCCCAAGGGACTGCCGGCGCTGCTCTACGTGCGCGTCGCCACCATCAACGGCTGTCCGTTTTGAATGGACATCAATTCCAGCCGTGTGCTGGAAACCACTGAAGGCGGGATGGAGAAGCTCGCGGAAGTCACGGACTGGCGCGACAGCAAGCTGTTCAGCGAGGCCGAGCGGCTGGCGCTCGAATATGCCGAGCGCATCACCTACACCGACCAGAAGGTCGACGATGTGCTCGTCGACAGGCTGAAGAAGCACTACAGCGATGCCCAGATCGTCGAGCTCACGGCAGCGATCGCCATGGAGAACTTTCGCAGTAAGTTCAATCCACCGCTGGGCATCGAGGCCCAGGGCTTCTGCATGGTGCCGGCGAGGCCGACGGCGGATTAGGGCGCCCATACATCGGTCACGTCGAACGGTTCGTCAGATACTGACCCGTTGCAGGCATGAAGATTTTTTGGGAACCTGAAAGACGTAGACCGCCGCTCGAGCGAGTGCTGATGCGATGTCTTGCCAGACGCTACCTTATGCTGTGGCGCGTCGCGCGCTTCTGAGAGCCTGTCTTGCGGCCAGTACGTTGCAGACCCTGTCCGGGTGCCGCTCGACGCCGTTGCCGACATATCAAGACGCGCCGAGTGACGACGTCACAATATATGTGATCGTCGCGGGCTGGCACACAGGGATCGCACTCCCAATTCACGCCATACACAATCCCTTGAGGGCGGTTACGCCCGATTTCCCGAGCTCCCAATACCTCTTGTTCGGCTGGGGTGAACGCAACTACTACATGGCGCGCGCCCCCACTTTAGGCGATGCCATGAGTGCGCTGTTCTCCGGACCAGCGGTACTTCTGGTGACCCCGCTATACCACCCGCCACGGGACTCAAGGGCCGCTGCACAGGTGTTCGAGGTCGGCCTGTCAACGGCGGGGCTCGATCGGCTATCAAACCACATATGGGCGGCGTTCGAGAAGTCGGGCGATGGGACGCCGCGCCGCCTCGCGGCAGGCCCTGATCCTGGGAGTGTCTTCTATGGCGCTACAGGGACGTTTAGTGCGTCCTACACCTGCAACACATGGACCGCGGAAAGTTTGCGTGTTGGTGGGATACCGGTGACCCCGACAGGCGTCGTTTTCGCCAGCCAAGTGACCGACCAACTCCAGGCGTTGAGCACGCGTGCAACCAGAGTGCCTTGAGTGGAAGCAGCAGTGGAAGCACGCATTATAGGCTTTGACCCCTAGTTCTTGCCGGCAACGTATCGGCCGGCGCCGTCGCCCGCCAGCTTGCCGAGCACCGCGCCGGAGACCAGGCCCGTGCCGCCGGGGTAGTTGTGATAAAAGAGGCCGCCGACCAGCTCGCCGGCGGCGAACAGGCCGGGGATCGGATGGCCGTCGGTGCTCTCGACCTCGCCTTCTGTGGAGATCTTGAGCCCGCCGAAGGTGAAGGTGAGGCCGCAGGTGACGGCATAGGCCTCGAACGGCGCCTGGTCGATCGTGTTGGCCCAGTTGCTCTTCGGGACGGCAAGCCCTCTGGTGCCGCGGCCGTCCTTGACCGCGGGATTGAACGGCACCTCGGTCATGACCGAGGCGTTCCATTCCTTGATGGTCTTGAGGAACTGCTGCTCGTCGACTCCCTCGAGCTTCTTGGCCAGTTCCTCGATCGTGTCGGCGCGGACCTTGGTCATGCGCTTGATGCGGTATTCGTCGCGCAGCTTGTCGAGCACCTTGGAATCGAAGATCTGCCAGGCAAACTGCTGTGGCTGCGACAGGATCACCGCGCCGTACTTGGCATAGGTGTAGTTGCGAAAGTCCGCACCCTCGTCGACGAAGCGCAGCCCGTTGGCGTTCACCATGATGCCGAGCGGGTAGGAGTGCTTCTGGAAGTTGTCGCCGACCTCCAGGTCGCCGAACTCCGGCGCGTTCATGTCCCAGCCCACGGCATGGCCGCCCGACCAGTTGCCGTGCGGCTTGGCGCCGATCGCCAGCGCCATGTTGATGCCGGCGCCGGTGTTGAAGCGCGTGCCGCGCACCTTGGCGAGATCCCAGGTCGGCCCGAGATAGCGCGTGCGCATCTCGGCGTTGCTCTCGAAGCCGCCGCAGGCCAGCACCACGGCCTTGGCGCCGATCCTGACCTTGCGGCCCTTGACGGGCGATGACGCCGCGCACCACGCCGTCCTCCTCGATCAGCGACACCGCCGCCGTCTCGTAGTGGATCGGGATACCGGCCTTCACTGCCGCCTTGTGCTCGAGATCGACCAGGCCCGGCCCGCCGCCCCAGGCTTCTACCGCGAGGCCGCCCCAGAACTTGTACTTGCCGTTCACCTTGAAGGCCTGCCGGCCGTAGCTCGGCTGGAAGCGCACGCCCTTGGAGCGCATCCACTTCATGGTCTCGA
>JAUXWB010000395.1 GCA_030684475.1 Reyranella sp.
CATGCCCCGCCCGGCGTGAGGAGGTTTTCCGACACGGTTCGCATTCTTCGACACGCGGGTGTCGGAAAACGGCCGGCGAAAAGCCTTGCCGATCAACGCCCTGAATTTTCCGACAGGATTTTCCCGACACCGGGGCGTCGGCATAAAGGCCGACGTCAGGATCACGCCCAGCCGCCGGCGTGCGGCAGGACGTGGCCGGTGATGAAGCCCGCGCCGTCGGAGCACAGGAAGCACACGGCCGCGCCCAGCTCGTCGGACTTGCCGAGCCGACCGAGCGGAATCTGGGCCGTCATCTTGGCCATCGCCTCGCGGTTGGCGAGCAGGGCGGGCGGGAAATAGTCGGGGTTCTCGACGTAGTTCGAGCCCACCGCGTTCACCGTGATGCCGTCGCGGCCGAGTTCCTTGGCCAGCGAGGAGACGAGGCCGTTGGCCGCCGCCCGCGCCGAGACGTAGGGCGCGTAGTTGGCGATGCCGCGCAGCGGCGCCGCCGACGACACGAACACGATGCGCCCCGCCTTGCGCTTGCGCATCGATGGCGCCACGAGCTGGGCCAGGTGGAACGGCGCCACCGCCATCGCCTCCAGCGCGGCGCGATAGTCCTCAAGGCGGGCCTCGCCCAGCGGCGCGCGCAGCGCCGGGAAGGCGTCGTTGTTGACCAGCGCGTCGATGTGTCCATGGCGCTTCAGCGCCAGCTCGACCATCGTGGCGGGGTCGGTGGCCGAGAGCGCATGGGCGCCCTGGAACTCGGCCTCGTAGCGGCGCCGCGCACTGGGGGCCTCGAAGGTGGGATCGTGGGCCAGCACCGTGGCGCCCTGCGCCAGCGCCACGCGCGTGGTGCCGTGGCCCGCGAACTTCTCGACATTGGTGATCAGGATCACCCGGCCTTTCAGCAGCATGGCGGTTCCTCTAAGTTGCAGCCCATGACAAACCCGCCCGATCCTAGCGCGTCAGCCCGGCCGGCACAGGCGTCCTTCGGCTTTCGCGACGTGCCGGCGGCCGACAAGGCCGGCATGGTGCGGCAGGTGTTCGAGAGCGTGGCGCCGCGCTACGATCTGATGAACGACCTGATGTCGGGTGGCGTCCACCGGCTCTGGAAGAACACCCTGGTCGATGTCGCGAACCCCCGCCCTGGCGAGAAATTCCTCGACGTGGCGGGCGGCACCGGCGACATCGCCTTTCGTTTGCTTTCCCGCCAGGGTGAACGGCCCGACGTCACGGTCTGCGACATCAACCCGGCGATGCTGGCGGTCGGCCGCGACCGCGCCGTCGACCGCGGGCTTCTGGCCGGCCTCACCTGGACGACCGGCGATGCCGAGACCCTGCCGTTCC
>JAUXWB010000402.1 GCA_030684475.1 Reyranella sp.
CGGCGCAGTGTCGGTGGAAACAGTAGCGCTGCGAGGTGGTTGGCCGAGAGCGCCGCCACCATTGGCAGGGTCGGCACGACACTGCGAAGCGACAGCATGGTCTCGATCCCTTCGCCGGCCGCCATCACGTCGTTCGCCACACCAAAACGGACGCCATGTCCCAGGCGATGACCCATTGCCCGTCGCGGAGAGCTAACCGGCGCCTTGTCGTGGCCTGACCGATCGAGCCAGGTGCGATGCGCCCCGGTGATCCTGCCACCAAGATCAGTGACGGCGGCGATCAGCGCCGGCCAAGTCTCGGTCGGGCTGTCGGCGTCCGGGCGATAGTAGCAGCGCGGATGGAAGCGCAGCGGGTCACCTTCGGGCACAGTGACGATGCCACGGCTATGCAAATACTTGTGCGCCAGAGTGCCCGCGATTGGCTTGGACATGGCGTAGAGGCGCCGTGCCGAGTCGGGAGAGCCCCGTGGGGCCGGAAGGCGGGTCTGCCGCCGGACCAGCGGATCCGGTGGCAGACTGAGAAACATGCGGGCCTCGTCGAGGGCGTCGCGCAGGCGGTCGAGGCCGCGGTTCCGGGCAATGAGGTCTAGAAGATCGCCGTGCTCGCCGGTGGCGGCGTCGGTCTTATGTGCAGTTGAGCATAAGACCGATTATGTTGCGTCGAGAGTTATGTTGCCCAGCCGCGATTGGGCGCTGGCCTGCGGACGATCGGCAGCTTTTACGCAACATAATGCCAGCGCGCGGGGAGGTGCGTGATGCCCCGCGACGCCTCCGAGCTGGCACGCCGCCTCGGCCGAACATGGCGATCTCCTCGACGTGATCCGCGAGAGCTGCGGCCTTCTTGAGTTCAAGGACGTTGCCGAGGAAGCACGTCGATTCCTGTCGCTGCCGCGTCCCGAACCGGAGAAGACAAGGAAACCGGCTGGCAGGACGCCGGGTAGTGCTGTTGGCTCGCCCGAAGCAGCGCGTCGCCTGTTCGCCATATCGCAGCCGATCGGCGGCACTCTTGCGGAGGTCTACCTTGGAGGACGGGCGATAACTTCGCTCTGCGGCGCTACCGCTTTGCGCTTCCATCCGCGATGCTACTACAGGCCCGACGAGGACAGTCCGACGGAGATCTGGCCCGCGATGATCGCGTGCGTCACCGACCTAGCCGGACGGCAGACCGGCGCCCACCGCACATGGCTCGCCCCGGACGGTTCGGGCAAGGCGCCGGTCGAGACGCCGCGACGCGCCATGGGCGATCTGCTCGGCCATGCGGTGCGCTTCGGCATGCCGTGCGAGGTGATGGCCGCCGGCGAAGGCATTGAGACGATTCTGTCGCTGCGCTGTGCGCTGCCTGCCATGGCGATGGCAGCAGCGCTCTCGGCCAACCACCTCGCAGCCCTGCTGCTTCCGCTGACGCTGCGTCGGCTCTATGTCGCGCGCGACACCGATGCGGCGGGTGACATGGCGCTCGCGGCATTGACCGAACGCGCCGAAGCAGCGGGAATTGAAACGCTTGCCCTGTCGCCGCGG
>JAUXWB010000415.1 GCA_030684475.1 Reyranella sp.
CCGCGCTGCGGCTGGGCAAATTCTTCAAGACCGGCGCGGCGTTCTGGATGAACATTCAGGCGCGCTTCGATCTCGAAACGGCAGAAGACGTGCTCGCGCCGCAGATCGAGAAGATTGCGTCTTACGAGGCGGCCTGACAGCGCGTAGTCCGTAGCAAGGATGGGTTGAGCGACCACGTCGCAGAAGCTCAATGCATCGAAGGTGGAGCGAAGCCCATCGAGGCAATCGCAACATGCATGTAACCCCTGGGTACCACGGGGGCCGGAATTAACCAGCCGTTAAAGCTAATCGTGCCGATCATGGCCTCTCGCGAACAACCGGCAAGAGGCTCCTCTTATGCTCAAGGACGGTACGTATGCGGCGTGGTTCAACACCCCGCTCGGTCAGGGCACCGGCATCGTCCATATCGCACACGGGAAGCTCTGGGGTCGTGACGGCATCATGACCTACGACGGCACGTGCGAGGTGCACGAAAATAGATTCACCGCGACCCTCACGACGAAACGGCACAGCGAGGGGTTGCCGACCGTATTCGGCGACGATCAGGAACTCGCGGTCAGGCTTGAAGGAACCTGCGCCGGCAAATTGATCACCTATGTGGGAAAGGCAGAACAGTTTCCGGGCGTGACCCTCGAGGGAGTGCTGCTGTTCAGCGAACCACCACAGTCGCGCGCGACAGAGGCCAGCGAGCCGATGGCGAGATTCAGCCCTGCCAGACTCCCGAAACTGCCGAAGCGCCCGCGCTGATCAGGCGGCGGCCATTCAGGATAAACGGCAAACTCGTATCATTGAAAATATTGCAAAATTTAAATTGCCGACCAGCCCGGCTTGGCCAGTCGCTTTACTCGTATAGGTTACATGTAACCAGCGGGGAGAATTGTCGTGGTGTCCGCGCCGAAGCCCTCTCGTGTAAAAGTTCGCGAGCATCGCGAACGGCTGCGTCGGCAAGGACTGCGTCCCATCCAGATCTGGGTCCCGGATGTGCGTGCGCCTGCGTTTCGCTCGGAGGCGCGTCGCCAGTCGCTGGCCGTGGCCGAAAGCTCGCTCGCCCACGAGGATCAGTCATACATCGACGCAGTATCGACATTCAGTGCCGATGTGGATGGGCCTAAATGAGGCGCGGCGACGTCTGGACCGTTGCGGGCGGTAAGGACTATGCGAGCAAGGCGCGGCCCGTCGTCGTCCTTCAGGACGACAGTTTCGACGGAACCGAATCCATCACGATCTGCGCTTTCACGACCGACGACACGCATGCTCCCCTGTTCCGGCTTCCCGTCGAACCGAATGAGCGCAATGGACTGCGCGTCCCATGCCGTCTCATGGTGGACAAGGTGACCACCGTCCCGAAATCCAAACTCGGCGCGCATATCGGGCGCCTCGACGACGAGGATGTGCTGCGTCTCAATCAGGTCGCGGAAGAAGTGGAAGGTTGGATCGAAGAGAGAATCGGCAACCGCTAAAACATTTTCTTCTTAGAAGGGCAAGGGGTCTGGGGTCCAACCCAGACCCCATTTCGTTGTTAATGCGATCACTACTGCAACCCTCACATTTCGCCGATCTGACAAGCATCCCCCATGACCGATAAGGCCATGAGCCCGCTGCGGCAGCGCATGATCGAAGACATGACGATCCGCAAGTTCGCGCCGAAGCCCAACATGACTACGTGCAGCGGGTCAAGAACTTCGCCGCCTTCCTCGGCCGCTCGCCCGATACCGCGAGCTTCGAAAACGTACGCCGCTATCAGCTTCATCTGGCGGCAAATGGGGCCGGCATCCGAAAACCTTCACAATCTCCTCGATTGCGCAATGTCTGCTTCACGTCCGCCATTCCCTCAATCGCTGCAGTACCATCGCGCTGCAACAACCGAGGCGATGTGACATGGTTGCTCCAACAGCAAAGGAGCGCCATGCCACCAAGGTGGGCATCAAGCGTCGGATTCCATCCAGCGATCTTTTCCAAAGTCGCCCTGATTTGTAGCCCCGGCAACTTGCCGATTTGCCGAGACAATTCGAGCGTGGCATTCGTCAATGTTTCGCGGCTCAGCTTCATCGACTACTTATGCCTGTCGGGTTTCCATGTCGACGATTGCTGTTAGTTCGGCGAAGTCCGCTGCTGGGATTTAATCCACTCGCCCAGCGCGACTTTGCAGTAGCGAGCGGAGCGTCCAACAAGAAGGTAGGCCGGGCCGTTGCTGTGCTTGCGCGCCTTGGCAAGCCAGGACGGGCTGACCTGAAGAATGTCAGCTGCTTGCTGCGGCGTCAGCAGGTCGATGGTATCCGCATCGAGAAGAGATGGGGGCTGATTCGCTTTCATCAATGCTGGAAACAAATGTTGTCCCAAAAGCATGGGAGAAAGTGGCCTGATCAGGAGGTGTTCTATACCCAAATTTTTGGCCTCGATCACTTTTGATTTGTTGGTAGGGCCTGCAATCGCAATGATAGGCACTTCCGGATTCGGAACCATCCCCGATGTTCTTACGACACGTACCACCTCCCGAGCATCCATGCCTCGAATATCCCAATCTAAAATTATGGCGCACGGGTCAATTGTGCAGATGGCATCGATAGCTTCAAACCCGTCGCCAATCTCGCGAGTCGTCTTCACTCCGAGTTGTAAAAGAATCGTACGGGTTATCGAGCGTAGAAACGGATGACTATCAACGACAAGCACGATGCGGTTCTTGAGGAATTTGTCAACTGAACTCCGAAGGGCACCCAAATTTGACATCCGGTTTAGTTCGCTCTTCGTTCAAACAGATGCCACCTGTGGGGGAAATTTGAAACGATCCGGCAATTCCACCATCGCTGCACCACAAACAATACCCCCAAGCCCATCTTCACCTTCGCGGTCGCGGTCGCGGTCGCGGTCGGGCCCCGTTTCGAAAAGACCTGAAAGACTTATTAGGCCATCTCAAAAGACAACATGTGCGGTTCAACTTAAGAGCGCGTTAAACTGACATTCCCGTAAGAATACCGAGTAAGCAGACTCTCTGATGCAGGCATCCCCGTGAGTGCTTAGTACCCACTATCGCTGATAGATGAGTCGTGATTCAAGGCTGCATGAGCGGCATCCCTGAGGCGACAGCTATTATTTTGACGGCGGCGGAGCACAGCGAGCTTGAGAGCTTGGCGCGTTCGACGAAGACGCAGCACCGTTTGCGGCAACGGGCACGGATCGTCTTGTTGGCGGCGAGCGGCATGGCCAGCCGGGCCATCGGGCGCGAGGTGCGATGCCCGACCGGCACGGCCCTCCAAGTGGCGTGTGCGCTATGCGCAAAGGCGTCGCGCGGGTCTCGACGAGACCGGCGAGCGGGGCGCCGAACCGAAGTATACGCCGCAGACGGACAACCGGATTCTGGCGCTTCTGGATCAGCCGCCGCCCAAGGGCTATGGCCGCTGGAGCGGACCATTGCTGGCCGCGGGGCTCGGCGATGTCGATGTCCAGTACGTCTGGCGCTTCCTGCGTGCCCAAAAGATCGACCTCGCCGGGCGCAAATCCTGGTGCGAGAGCAACGATCCGCAATTCGCGGCCAAGGCCGCCGACCTGGTCGGTCTGTACATGGCACCGCCCGAGAACGCGATCGTCATCTGCGTCGATGAGAAGCCCTCGATCCAGGCTTTGGAGCGCACCCAGGGATATCTGAAGCTTCCGAACGGCCGGGCTCTGACCGGTCACAGTCACGACTATACGCGCAACGGCACCTCGACGCTGTTTGCCGCCTTCGAGGTGGCCACCGGCAAGGTCACCGCCGCCCATAAAAACCGCCGGCGACGCGTCGAATTCCTCGATTTCATGAACGACATCGTCGTCGCCCATCCAGGCACCGCCATCCATGTCGTCCTCGACAACCTCAATACTCACAAGCCCAAAAACGACCGCTGGCTCAAGCGTCATCCCAACGTGAGTTTTCACTTCACGCCAACGCGGGCGGTGAAGCCGCGCCGAAACTCATTTTGACTGCCGCCGGGCGTGGGGCCCGCGCCGCCTAGTCGCCGAATTGGTCAGGGCGGACAGCCCAGCATTCGCGATGTTGCCGCTTGTTAAGCAGAGAGGCTGACGTCATCGGCCCTTAAGATGGTGCCCGGGGGCGGGATCGAACCACCGACACTGCGATTTTCAGTCGCATGCTCTACCAACTGAGCTACCCGGGCACTGCCCGGCAAAGGCCCGGGAGCGCCGGTTTATAGTCAGGCCGGGGGGGCATGTCCACCCGGCTTCGCCGTTGGCTACGCCGGGCGCGGCCCGCCTCGCATCTTCGGCCAAATTACTGGGAAATCGAGCTTATCTGCCTCGGATCGGGGCGCGAGAAGCACCCGTGCCAACGTCCCCCTCGTCCTACTGTACATGGGGTTGTTTTCGATATTTTGCTAATCGGCGTCCTCGTCGGCTTCCGGCCGGCCGGGGACGACATAGGAGCCGGACAGCCAGCGGTTCAAGTCGACGTCGCGGCAGCGCTCGGAGCAGAACGGTTTGGAGGCCTCATTCGCCGGCTTGCCGCAGATCGGGCACTTCTTCGCCGCGCCCTTGCCGGGGGCCGCCCCTTTGGGCGGCTCAGCTGGCATTGAGCCAGCCGAAGCGGATCGGAAAACCCTCGCCGCCGAGCAGCGTGACCGACTCGTAGAGCGGCAGGCCGACGATGTTGGTGTAGGAGCCGACCATCTTGACCACGAACGACCCTGCGATGCCCTGCACGGCGTAGCCGCCGGCCTTGCCGCGCCATTCGCCGGAACCGATATAGGCCTGGATATCGTCCTCGCTGAGCCGCTTGAAGCGCACCCTCGTCTCGATCAGGCGCTGGCGGAAGGCCTGCTTCGGCGTCACCAGGCAGATCGCGGTGTAGACCCGGTGGTTGCGCCC
>JAUXWB010000419.1 GCA_030684475.1 Reyranella sp.
GGGATCGTCTCTGACGCCGATGTCCGAGCCTATTTGGGGGCGCTCGCGCCCTGAAGTGACAGCAATGCCAGCACCCCGGTGAAAAACGCGGGGCAGGAATGCAATAGGAGATTTGCAGGTTCCGCCGGATTCGTCCTATATGTCTGCTATCGTCGCACGAGGCCTGTCCACAAAGGCCCGACGTCCAGCTTCCGAGTTTCAGCTGAGATCGCCGATCCCCCGATCAGTTCAACGATCGGCGCTTGAACCTTTGACCATGCCCCGCCCGGCGCGCCCGCCGGGTACGATCCCTGGAGGATGAGGGGCCGTCCCGCGGCCTTGCCCTGACCGGGTACTGAGCCGTGAGTAGCAAGCACAAGGCTGCCCCCGCCGAGGACCGTCCGGCAGTGGGGTGGACCGAGGCGCGAAAAACGCGTCCGAGAGCTGTTTTGACGGTCATCTGCGGCCGCCCGAGGTGGGGCCGCAGGGGCAGATTCCCGCGAGGGCACAGGTGGGCGATTGGCCTGTGTCACAACATTTGTCTCAACTTGGTGTGACACCTTGGGGTGTGACACGCCGCGTTCAGCGGCGCATCTAGCGCCCGGAGTTTTCGTCCAGCCACTTCCTGGCGTCGTGAATGCTGCGGAACGTCTTCACGGGCCGGTCTCCTTCGGTCAATTTGACGAACTGTTCCACGACATCGCTGCGGGCCGGATCGACCACGAAGGCGGTCGGGCCGCGCGTCGTTTCCTTTGCATTGGTACGCGCCATCGCCGCCAGCATCTCCAGACCCTTCGCGTCGACTGTCGACTGGCCGATCGAGACGTCGATGATCTTGCGGTACGGCCACGCGCCGGTCGCCGCGAACTGCTGGGCCGCGCCGACGATATCCTCGCCGGTCACCGTTCCCTGGATGACCGCGACGACCATGCGGTCGGGGTGGGAGATGTCGAGATAGATGGGCATCGCGGGACCTTACACCGAATTGGCCATCGAGCGCGCTGAGTGGCGGCATGTTTTCCCCAGTCACCTGTTCCACGCTATAGTCCTCGAAAGTTCGGAGGAAAGAGAGCCATGCAAGGATCGCTGCGCGGCAATTCGGGTCCCCGCTATCGGCACGTTGCCGACGAGGGCGCACCATTTGAGACCCTCACCATCGACAAGCTGACCCCGATCATCGGTGCGGAGATCGGCGGCGTCGACCTCAGCAAGCCGCTGTCGAACCGCCAGCAGGACGAGATCCACCGGGCGCTGGCCGAGAACCTGGTGATCTTCTTCCGCGACCAGCACATCACCCAGGACCAGCACCTGGCGTTCGGTCGACTGTTCGGCGAGCTGCACACCCATCCCGCGGCGCCGAGCGAGCCGGGCAAGCCCGAGCTGATGATCATCCACGCCGACAAGGATTCGCCGCGCGCCAACGGCGAGGGCTGGCACACCGACGTGAGCTGCGACCTCGAGCCGCCGATGGGCAGCATCCTCTACATCAAGAAGTGCCCGCCCAAGGGCGGCGACACGCTGTTCGCCAGCATGTACGCCGCCTACGAGGCGCTGTCGGACCGCTTGAAGAAGTACCTCGAGGGCATGACCGCCATCCACGACGGCGAGCAGGTCTATCGCGGCCTCTATGCCAACTATGGCGTCGCCGAGAAGCCGCAGTATCCGCGGGCCGAGCATCCTGTCGTGCGCACGCACCCGGTGACCGGCAGGAAGGGCCTCTACGTCAACCGCGGCTTCACCCGCGCGTTGGTCGGCGTGCCGCGCGACGAAGGCGATGCCATCCTGCATTACCTCTACGAGCACATGGAGAACCCGCTGTTCCAGTGCCGCTTCCGCTGGCGCGAGAACTCGATCGCCTTCTGGGACAACCGCTGCGCCCAGCATCGCGCCATGTGGGACTACTGGCCGCACACCCGCAGCGGCAACCGGGTCACGGTCGCGGGCGACAAGCCGTTCTGATACAAGCACCGGCGTGCTTGTCATCTTCGATTGCGACGGCGTGCTGGTCGACAGCGAGCCGCTCTCCAACACGTGTTTTGCCCGCGCGCTGGCGCACGAGGGTCTCGACTGGAGCGTCGAGGAGACGATGCGGCGCCTGATGGGCCGGTCGATGAAGTCCTGTGTCGAGATCGTCGAAGGCGTCCTTGGCCGCGAACTGCCGCACGACTTCGTCGATCGCCTGCAGGCCGACACGATGCGGGCCTTTCACGATGCGCCCCTGGCGGCCGTGCCCGGCGTCGCCGAAGCGATCGACGCGATCGAGGCAGCCGGGGCGGCGACTTGCGTCGCAAGCTCGGGCAGTCTCGACAAGATGCGCGTGACGCTGGGCATCACCGGCCTGTGGTCGCGCTTCGAGGGCCGTATCTTCAGCGCGAGCGAAGTGCCGCGCGGAAAGCCGTTCCCCGATCTCTTCCTGCACGCCGCGCTCCGCATGAACGAGCAGCCCTTCGCCTGCACGGTGATCGAGGATTCGCTGCCGGGCCTCCAGGCGGCGCGCGCTGCCGGCATGCGGCCGATCGCCTATGTCGGCGCCCCCTATGCCGACGCCGCGGCCCTGCAGACGGCGGCGGGAGAATGGATCGATGACATGAGGAAGCTGCCCTCACTGGTCGGCCGATGACCGGATCGTGGTCGATGGGCGCGGGCAAGGACGAACGTGTCATTGTGGTCGGTGCCGGCATGGCAGGCCTCGTGGCGGCACGGCTGCTGCACGATTCGGGCTTTGTGGTCACCATCCTGGAAGCTCGTGATCGCGCCGGCGGTCGCATCTGGACCGACGACCGCCTGGGTGCCCCGCTCGATCTCGGCGGCTCGTGGATCCACGGCGTCGAGGGCAATCCGCTGACGCTATGGTGCGAGAAGCTCGGCGTCGAACTCGTCGAGTCGCAGGGCGAGCGCCTGCTGATCGACAGGCGCGCGACGGCGCCGACGCGCGAGGGCCAGCGCCGCCGGGCGGTAATGGGGCGTCTCGCCTTCAAGGCCGCGATCGAGTGGGCGAGCTGGAAGAGCAAGGCGATGGCCCGTGTCCGCGGCCCGCGGTCGATCTCGGTCAGGGACGCCGTGGAGCCGCTGCTGCATGCGAGATGGCTGCCGGAAATCGACAGACTGGTGGTGGCGACCTTCGTCGAGATGAGCGAGGGCGTGCAGAGCGCGCCGTGGGAATTCGTCTCGGCCGAGGAATGGTTCCCGACCGAAGGGTTCGATCGCAATGCCCAACCCAAGGGCGGTTTCCGACCGCTGCTTGGCGATGCGATCCAGGGCCTCGACGTGCGCTACGGGACTGCGGTCGAGCGGATCGGCTGGACCGGCAGCGGCGTGACGGCGCTGCTGCGGGGCGGCGCCCGCCTCGAGGCGGATCGTGCGATCATCACGGTGCCGATCAGCCTGCTGCGCGCCGGCCTGCCGGTGCTCGATCCGTCGCCGCCGGGAGCGCAGCGCATCGCGATGGCCCGGTTGGGCTATGGCGCCGGCATCCTCGGCAAGATCTATCTTCGCTTTCCCCGGCGCTTCTGGCCCGAACAGCCGAAATGGTTCGGGCGCCTGCCCGATGCCCCGGATCGCCGCGGCACTTTCAACACCTGGGTGAGCCACGAACAGGAGACTGGCCTGCCGATCCTGCTGAGCTTCAGCAACGGCCATACCGCCATCCGCCTCGACCGCGAGGCGAGCGATGAAGAGGTGCAGGAAGTGGCGATGGCCTCGTTGCGAAAGATGTTCGGCAACGACGTTCCCGAACCGGAGGCGATGATCTTTCCGCGCTGGCTGAGCGATCCCTGGTCGCTAGGTGGCTACTCCTATCCCGGCGTCGGCAGCGCCCTGGACGACGGCGGGGTCGCCGCCCGACCGCTCGGTGGGCGTGCCTTCTTCGCCGGTGAAGCGTCCGAGCCGGTCGAATATGGCACCGTGCACGCTGCCCTGTGGTCGGGCGAACAGGCGGCCGAGGCGATCTTCCGGGCGGCGACCGGCATGGCAGCCTCGCGTGCCCTGCGGCCCTGGGCGGCGGCGCGCACTGGCGCGGGGCGCCACAATGGCTAAATAGATGTTAGGAGGTGGCCGCCCAATGCTTGGCCACGGGAGTGAAGAATGACCCTTGCCGGCGTCCTGTTCGTTCTCGTGATCCTGTCCGGCCTCGGCACGCTCGGCGTCCTGTTTGCCGGCCTGATCAGCATGAGCCGGAACGTCGACGGCAGCACGGAAGGCGGCCGGCGCAGCAATCGTCTGATGTGGTGGCGCGTGCGCATGCAGGTGCTGACCATCGTCCTCATCCTCCTCTGGTATCTCGCCAGCCGGGCCTGAAGCGATGGCCGTCAATCTCACCCGCATCTACACGCGCGGCGGCGATGCCGGAAAGACCTCGCTCGGCCGCGGCGAGCGCGTCGACAAGCACGATATCCGCGTCGAGGCCTACGGAACGGTCGACGAAGCCAATTCCGTCATAGGTCTCGCCCGCAGCACCATCGCCCACGCCGTCCTCGGCGATCCGCGGCTGGCCGAAGCCGACTCCATGTTGGGCCGCATCCAGAACGATCTGTTCGATCTCGGCGCCGATCTCGCGGTGCCCGAGCGCGAGGGCAAGGCGGAGCGGCTGCGGATGCTCGCCAGCCAGGTCGAACGCCTCGAGCGCGACATCGACGCCTTGAACGCGCCGCTGGCCCCGTTGACCTCGTTCGTGCTGCCCGGAGGGACGCCGGCGGCGGCGCATCTGCATCTGGCGCGGACCATTTGCCGCCGAGCGGAACGCATCATGGTGGAACTCGCGTCCCGGCCCAACGAGCCGGTCAGCGACGCCGGGATCCAGTACGTGAACCGGCTGTCGGATTTCCTGTTCGTCGCCAGCCGCGCCGTCAATCAGAACGGCGCCGGCGACGTGTTGTGGGTGCCCGGCCAAAATCGCTGAAGTGACGATTTCTTGGGGCGATTTTTGGCTTTCGCGCGTTGACCGCCGATAGCGGGACCTTTAGGTTCCGCGCCCAAGCCGATTGATAGCAAAATTCAAGCGAAAGAGGGTCGATGAAGGTTCTGGTGCCGGTAAAGCGGGTGGTCGATTACAACGTCAAGGTCCGGGTCAAGAGCGACGGATCGGGCGTCGAACTGTCCAACGTCAAGATGTCGATGAATCCGTTCGACGA
>JAUXWB010000422.1 GCA_030684475.1 Reyranella sp.
AGGCGATGATGAAGGCCGCCAGGCCCGGCGAGGAAATCGCCGCCTTTCTGATCTGCGATCACAAGACCCTGCGCAAATACGGCCTCGGCTGCGTGCCGCCGTTTCCGATGCCGATCGGGCATCACGTCAGGACCGGCTATCTGATGCGCGGCGCTACGCTGGCGGAACTGGCCGCGCAGGCCGGTATCGATGCGCGGGGGCTGGAGGCGACGATTGCGCAGTTCAACGCGTCGGCGGCGACCGGACAGGACACCGCCTTCGGCAAGGGATCGCGGGCCTACAACCGCTTTCAGGGCGATGCCCTGAATGGACCGAATCCCTGCATCGGCCCGATCGAGCAGGGGCCGTTCTACGCCATCAAGATGGTGATCGGCGATCTCGGCACCTATGCCGGTATCAAGACCGACGAGAATGCCCGTGCGCTGGACGCCGATGGGCGCCCGATCGACGGGCTCTATGCCGCCGGCAACGACATGGCGAGCATCATGGGCGGCAACTATCCCGGCGCCGGGATCACGCTCGGACCCGCGCTGACCTTCGGTTATATCGCTGGCCGGCATATCGCGGATACATCGAAGCCGTGACGGGCCGTTCAGCTGGCCGGGGCTGCTTCGGCCAATGCATCGTCTTCCGCGCGCGCGACGTGCCGGGCGATTATGTCGGCGACCTCGCCGGCATGGGTCAGAATCATGAAGTGCGCCGCCCCTTCGATGTTGGCGACCGCCGCGCCCCGTATGTGTGCGCCCAAGAGTTCGTTCGCACGCCTGGCGGCCGGGTGGCTGGCCTCGCCCCACAACACCAGCGTCGGAATCCTGACGGTCGCGAGCAACCCTGGCGTCAGCTCGAAACCGTAGGCGGTTGACCAATCCAGAAGATTGGCCGGCGTGGTCTGCGATGCATAATCGCGAACGCGCTGCGGCCAACCGGCGAAAGTGCCCTCGCCACCGTAGAAATCGATCATCTGTCCGATCGCGGCGCAATCGCCGGCCCGATACGCGCCGGAATAGGCGTCCGACATCGTCCGGAACGCCTGATAGTGTCGCTGTTCGCCCATGTGCCGCAGGATCTCAGGCGCGGGCGCTTCGGCAATCGTCAGGCTCAACAACGGCACACGCCCTCGCATGGCGACAGCGAGCGCCGCAAGGCCGCCAAAGGAGTGACCGACCAGATGTACCGCACAGCCCGCGCGGCGGATCACCGCTTCAAGTGCCTCCGCCTCGTGTGCGATGTCGGTATCGGCGACACTGCGGCGCTCCTGCGTGCCGCCGTAGCCAAGCAGACTCGTCGTGACGCAGCGAAAATCGCTGCCCCATTGCGCCATCACGGACCGCCACGCGGCGCCTGTGCTGCACGATCCCGGCACCAACACGACCGTCCGGCCTGTTCCGGTTTCGTCGTAGTCGATGCATCCGCGCGCATCTTCGATCATGGTTGTGGAATTCCTTCGGCTTGGCGAGAGGGAACGGCCGCCGCACGACGATCGATCGTCCGGCGGCCGTCAGCAGAGTAGCGTAGCGCCGATTAGCGCCGTGTGATGACGATCTCGAGGTATTCGCTTGGAACGATCATGGTGCCGTCTTCGGCGCGATTCATTCGTCCGATCAGCGCCAGCAGGTCATCTCGCAGTCCCTGCTGGTTGGCGGCGTCGAGCGCGGCGAAGGCCTTCAGCATGGGGCCGTAGTAGCTCTTGAAGATCTCCAGGAAGTGTTCGGGGGAGCGGTAGCGGAACATGAAATTGCGCGGCTCGGCCTTGATGGATTGGGCCGAAGGTCCGAACATTTCCACGATCCGCGCCCGGGTGCCCCACAATGCGGGCGATCTCACGCCAGCCGGCGGTGGCAGGTACTTGCCGAGCGTCTTGAAAAGCTGCCCGATGAAGCCCTCCGGCGTCCAGTTGGCGAGGCCGATCTTGCCTCCGCTCCGGCATACCCTGAGCAATTCCGCTGCGGCCTTGTCCTGGTCCGGCGTAAACATGACGCCGAAGGTCGAGACCACCACGTCGAAATTGGCGTCGGCAAAGGGAAGCGCCTCGGCGTCCGCTTCCCTGAACTCGATCGACAACCCGTCCGCCGTCGCGCGCAGCCGGCCACGTTCGAGCAGGCTCGGCACATAATCCGTGGAGACGACGTCGCACCAGCGGCGCGCCGCAGCCAGCGTGGCATTGCCGTTGCCGGCCGCGACATCGAGCAGCTTCTGGCCTGCATGGACATCGAGGGCTTCGCAGAGTTCCTCACCGACGATCTGAAGCGTGGTGCCGACGACCGCGTAATCACCGGAGGACCAGGCGCCTTGCTGGCGTGTCTTGAGCGCTGCCAGATCGACCGGGCTGGGCGGGATGTTCTGAACTGCCGCAGATCCAATCATGATTATTCTCCGTTCAATTGGTTGGTGAAATCGGCGCCGGAGGTGTCTTTTGCCGCTATCGGCGCCGTAACGCGCAATGTTCCGGAGATCGAGGTCAGATCCCGGCCTTTAAACTTGTATCCAGTCTGAACCTAATTCCGGTTCCCAACACCTAGACTGAAAGGCGTGCTATCCTCTATCCAGTTCGCGACAGGGCTATCCCGATCATGCAACTTTCATCGAATGCGAACACTTCGCCGCTGCCGCGCGGTGTCCGCCGCGCGCTCGATGCGATGCGCGGCAATGCCGGGCACGACTGGAACCTGGCCGAACTGGCCGAGGCCGCAGGCCTGTCCAGCCGGACGCTGCAGCGGCAATTCCGTGTATTCCTCGGCAAGGCGCCGCGCGCGGCCCTTCGTGACGTCAGATTCGAGAACGCGCGCCGCGAACTGCTGCAGGGCCTGCCCGATTCCAGGGTGATGGATGTCGCCCTGCGCTGCGGCTTTCCTCACTGCGGGCGGTTTTCCGTCGAGTACCGCCGCCGTTTTGGCGAAACGCCGTCGCAGACCTTGCAGCGACAAGCCGTCTTCAGCGATGCGCTGACGGCAATGCCGGCATTCTTCGTCTCCAGCCGGGACCGGCCGACGGTCGCGCTGGGTCCGATCGACGCCGGCCCGGGACACGCCGACGTCGCGCGCAGCATCGCCGACGAGATCACGGCTGCCCTGAACCGGGCCGGCGCCGCCGTCACCCGGCAAGCCGACGCAGCGCGCTACCGCTTGATCGGCGCGATCGCCGGATCGGGCCCGCAAACTCGCCTGACTTTCCGGTTGGTGGACACCGAAACCGGCCGTCATCTGACCGCACATCGTTCCGACGGGCTGCTCGGAGACAACGCCGCTCTCGACGAGCATCTGGCCACCAGGATCGTCGCGGCGATGCAGCCATGTCTGCGCCTTGCGGAAATCGATCGCGCCGGCCGCAAGCCGGACGCCGATCTCAGTCCGCACGACATGGCGTTGCGGGCAATGCCCTGCGTGCTTTCGCTCAATGCCGGGGGCAACGCCCACGCAATCGACCTGCTGGAACGGGCGATGGAACGCGATCCGGGCAATGCGCTGGCGGTCGCGCTGGCGTCATGGGTCTATGGGCAGCGCGTGGTCTATCACTTCGCCGCGACCCTGGCCGAGGACCGCGCAAGAAGCGCCGAACTGGCGCGAAAGGCACAAGACCTCGGCGGCGACGCCACCGTGCTTGCGGTGCTGGGCAACGCCCTCTCCTTGCTGGACGATCTCGATGCCGCGAATCTGGTGATACGCAAGGCGATTTCGATCGACGGCGGCTCAGCCTGGGCCTGGAGCCGCAGCGGATGGATCGACGTCTATAATGGCGATTCCGATTCGGGAATCGAGCGGCTCAAGATTGCGCTCGATCTCGCCCCGAATGACAGTCTCGCCTTCAACAGCATGGTCGGCATCGGCTGCGCGCATTTCGAGTCCGGCCGCTATGCCGAGGCTGCGTGGTGGCAGCAGCGCGCGCTCGCCGAACATCCTACGGCGACCTGGATCCACCGCACCATGTGTCCGGCCTACGTGCTGATCGGGGCAGAATCCGAAGCCCGCCGCAGCGTCATGGCCCTGCGCGAGGACTACCCCGAGCTGACCATCTCCGATGTCCAGCGAGGCCTGCCGCCGCTACCGCAATCCTATCGCGACCGGGTTGTCGACGCGCTGCACAGCGTCGGGTTGCCGCTCCAGTAAGATCCCGGCACGAAAACTTCTACCACGCATCGATGCAGGGGCGCTTGCGGTGGGTGCGCGGCGCGGGCTTCGGCACCGACTGCAGGCCGGCCATGATCCAGCGGCGGGTTTCGGCCGGATCGATCACTTCGTCGATCTCCAGCACCGATGCGATCGAGGTTGCCTTGCCGTTGGCATAGAGCTCCGCGACCTTGGCCTGGTAGTATTTCTCCCGCTCGGCCGGATCTGATATCGCTTCCATTTCCTTGCGGAAGCCGAGCCGCACATAGCCTTCCAGCCCCATGCCGCCGAATTCGCCGGTCGGCCAGGCCACGGTGAAGAAGGAAGCGTGGAAGCCGCCTCCGATCATGGATTGCGCGCCGAGGCCATAACCCTTGCGCAGCACGATGCCGAACAGCGGCACGGTGAGGCTGGCCCCGGTCACGAACATGCGCGCGACATGGCGCACGATTGCGGTCTTCTCCGCCTCGGGTCCCACCATGAAGCCGGGCGTATCGCACAGCGACACGATCGGGATGTCGAAGGCATCGCACAGCTGCAGGAAGCGGGCGGCCTTGTCCCCGGCCGGCGCGTCGATCGCGCCGCCGAGGTGCTTTGGGTTGTTGGCGATCAACCCGAACGGCTTGCCTTCGATACGGATGAAGGCCGTGATCATGCCGACGCCAAAGTCCCGGCGTATCTCCAGCACCGAGCCTTCGTCAGCCAGCAGATCGATGACATTGCGGATGTCGTAGACGCGCAGCCGGTTCTCG
>JAUXWB010000425.1 GCA_030684475.1 Reyranella sp.
CGTGCTGGCCGAACTCCGGCCACAGCTCGATCACCGGCGCGTCGAGGTCGAGCTGGCCGCGGCTGGAGAGGATATGGGCGCAGAGCGCCGTCGCGCCCTTGGTGCAGGAGAACACGATGCTCACCGTGTCCTGCTTCCAGGGCGTGCCGGTCTTGGGGTCGGCGACGCCGCCCCACAGGTCGACCACGGTCTCGCCGCCCACCGTCAGGCAGACCGAGGCGCCGATCTCATCGTTGGCGTCGAAATTCTTCTTGAAGGCCTCGGCGACGCGTTCGAAGCCCGGCTTGCACGTGCCCTCAACCATTATTCGGGACCGGCAGCTTAAAAACCTCGAGCAGGAAGCGCGCGGCGTGGCCGAGCGCGGTCTGGTCGATGCCGTGGCCGACGCCCTCGGCGATGTGGACGGCCACGGCGACGTCGTTCTGCTGCAGCGTCTCGGCGGCGCGTTCGGTCAGCGCGTGCGGCAGCATCTCGTCGCTGTCGCCATGCGCCAGCAGGATCGGCGGCCGCGACTTGATCTCGTCCTTCAGCACCTCCGGCCCCGCCAGCATGCCGGAGAAGCCGACGATGCCGGCCAGCGGCTTGGCGCGACGCAGGCCGACCTGCAGCGCCATCATGGTGCCCTGGCTGAAGCCGACCAGCGCGGTCCTGGATTCGTCCAGCCCGTAAAGGGCCATGGTCTCATCGAGGAAGGCGTCGACCAGGGGTGCCGCGCCGCGCACGCCGGCCAGGGTCAGCGCCGGGTCGAGACGGGAGATACCGAACCACTGGTAGCCGGAGGGATTGCCCTCGCAGGGGGTGGGCGCGTTGGGCGCGTGGAACACCACGTCGGGCATCAGCGGCGCCAGCACCGGCGCGAGGCCAATCAGGTCGTTGCCGTCGGCGCCGTAGCCGTGCAGCAGGATCACGAGATGGCCGGGCTTGCCGTCGCCCTGCGGGCCGTAAGTGGGGCCTTCGAGCTTGGTCGTCGCGGGCTTGGTCATTTGGCCGTCTTCCCCACCTTGATATCTTCCTTGAGAGGCTTGGGACCCCAGTCCGGCATGCTGCGGCGATAATGCCAGAGCAGCAGCGCGGCGGCACTGCGCCATGGCCGCCATGCCTCGGCGATTTTGAGAAGCCGCTTTGCGTCGGGCCGCTTGCGCAGCCGTTTGAGGTGCTGCGCCGCCACGACCAGCCCGAGGTCGAGCCCCGGCATGATGTCGGGCCGGCCGTGCGCGAACATGAGATAGATCTCGGCGGTCCACGGGCCGATGCCCTTGGCCTGGGTCAGCATGGCGATCGCCGCCGTGTCATCGAGATCGTCGAGGGCGGAAAAATCGATGCGACCCTCGACGACGTCGGTGGCGAGGCTGCGCCCGTAGCGCACCTTGGCGCCCGAGAGGCCGACGGCGCGAAGCTGCTCGTCGTTCTGGGTGAGGAACTCCGCCGGCTCCATCGACGGCACCGCAGCCTCGAGCCGGAGCCAGATGCTGCGCGCGGCGTGAACCGAGACCTGCTGGCCCACGATCGAGCGCATCAGCCCGCCGAAGCCCGTCGGCATCTCGCGCCGCACGGGATGTCCCACCTGCTTCAGCACGCGCGCGAAATCCGCATCGACTCGCGCGAGATGGCGCATCGCTTTTTTCAGGTTGGCGTCGTCGAGGACGATCTTGCTCACGCGTCCGGCATAGCACGCCGTGCGAGGCCGCTGTAACGTCGGATGATGTCCTCTGCCATGCCCTCAGTCGTTACGCGTTTTGCCCCCAGCCCGACCGGACTGCTTCATCTCGGCAGCGCCTATTCGGCGCTGGTCGCCTGGGATCGGGCGCGCGAGGCCGGCGGCAGGTTCCTGGTGCGCATTGAGGACACCGACATCCGCCGCTGCCGGCGCGAGTACGAAACCGCGATCCTGCAGGACCTCAAGTGGCTCGGCCTTGACTGGGACGGTGAGGTGCGTCGCCAATCCGATCATTTCTCTGATTACGGCCACGAACTCGACCGGTTGGGTCGGCGCGACCTGGTCTATCCCTGCTTCTGCAGCCGCGCCGAGATCACGCGCGAGATAACAGCTTCCGCCAGCGCGCCCCACGGCTCATCCCAAGGGCGGGCCATGGGACCTGATGGTCCCCTCTATCCCGGCACCTGTCGGCATCTCACGCCGGCAGAACGCAAACGCCGCATCGCAGCCGGCCGCGAGTTCTGCATGCGGGTCGATTCGGCGCGCGCGGCGGCCGCCGCGGGACCTTATGACTTCGTCGACGAGGGCCGCGGTCGCATCGCGGGCCAGCCGCTGCTGATGGGCGACTTCGTGATCGCCCGCAAGGACACGCCGACCAGCTATCACCTCGCGGTCACGGTCGACGATCACCTGCAGGGCGTCACCCTGGTGACGCGCGGTGAGGACATCCTGCCCTCCACCCATGTCCACGTCCTGCTGCAGCGCCTGCTGGGCTATGCGACGCCGCTCTATGCCCATCACGGCCTCATCATGGACGCCGGCGGCCGGCGTCTGGCCAAGCGCGACCAGGCCACCGGCATCCGCTCGCTGCGCGAAAGCGGCAAGACGCCGGCGGACGTCTTCAAACTCATCAGGGCAGGGCTGGAGCCCGGTGGTCCGAAGGCCTAACATTCCGCCATGGAACGCATCGAGGAACTCGCCGTGGGCGGCCGTTTGCTGAGCCACATCGACGGGCGCACCACCGATCTGGCCGACGGGTTGTTCCGCAACCGCGTCGACGCTTATTCCAATCCGGCCCGCGCCGTGGCCGAGCGCAACACGCTGTTTCGCGATTTGCCGCTGTTCATGGGCTTGTCGTCGCGCCTCGCCAGGCCGGGCGACTATGTGACGGAAGACGTCGCCGGCATGCCGGTGCTGCTGACCCGCGGCACCGATGGCGCCGTAAAAGCCTTCGCCAACATTTGTCGCCATCGCGGCGCGCCGGTGGCCCAAGGTTGCGGCAACGCGCGGGCCTTCGTCTGCCCCTATCACGGCTGGACCTACGATCTCGCGGGCCGCCTGCTCGGTACCACCGACAAGGTGGGCTTCGCCGGCCTCGATCTCGGCACCCATGGCCTGGTGCGGCTGCCGGCGGCGGAGAAGCACGGCATGCTGTTCGTGCGGCCGAAGCCGATGCAGCCGGGCGAGAGTGCCGAGGTCGACGTCGACGGAAATCTCGGCGCGATCGCGCCGGACCTCGCCGCGCTCAAGCTGGAAACCTATCCGATGTTCTCGATCGATGTCGTGAAGCCGCGCATCAACTGGAAGTTCGCGATCGACACCTTCCTGGAAGTCTATCACGTCCCGCATCTGCACCGGAAAACCATCGGGCCGTACTTCATCGGCAATGTCGGCACCTTTGACAGCGCCGGCCTGCACGGCCGCATGTGCGTGGCGCGGACCTCGATCGAGGCGGTGCGCGGCCTGCCTGAAGCCGAGCGCCACTCCCGACCGCATGTCATCACGATCTACCAGCTCTTCCCCAACACCATCGTGATCTGGCAGGTCGACCACATCGAGATCTGGCGCGCCTTCCCTGGCCGCGACGATCCCAGCCATTGCGAGGTCGAGATGACGATCTACCGGCCCGCGGAAACCGACAAGCCGGATGCGTACTGGGAGAAGAACCGTGACATCGCCATCCGTACGGTGATGGAGGAGGATTTCCCGCTGGGCGAGCGCATGCAGATCGGCTTCGAGTCGGGCGTCACCGAAGAGGTGATCTACGGCCGCAACGAGCCGTCGCTGGTCCATTTCCACAGCTCGATCCGCGCCGCCCTCGGCGCTGCGGCGGCGTAAGGACCGGCGCGTGACCACGGCCGAGCGGCTGCCCGACTTCCCGACGGGCGGCGGCGCGGTGGTGATCGGCGGCTCGGACGGCATCGGCCGCGCCATCGCCGTGCAACTCGCCGAACGCGGCTGCGATGTGGCGCTGAGCTACTTCAAGGGCAGCGCACGGGCCGCTTCGGCGTCCGCGCCAACGCCGTCGGTGTCGGCGTCATCACCGATGGGCTCTATCACGCGCTGGTGGAGAGCGGCGACTTCGACCAGCGCTTCCTCGATGCCTCGCGTCAGTTCATGGCACTCAAGCGCCTCGGCACGGCGGAAGAGGTCGCCGAGGGCGTGGTATTCCTGGCCTCGTCGTGCGCCCGCTGGATCAGCGGCCAGACGTTGATGGTCGACGGAGGATACGCCTTATGAAACGCACCAAGCCGCCCTTCCGTGCTGACCAGGTCGGCAGCCTGTTGCGCAGCGCGCCCGTCAAGGAGGCGCGGACCAGGCGTGCCACCGGCGAGCTGACGTCGGCGCAACTGAAGGCGGTCGAGGACGCCGAGATCACCAAGCTCGTGGCGAAGCAGGAGGAGATCGGCCTGCAGAGCGTGACCGACGGCGAATTCCGCCGCTCGTGGTGGCATTACGATTTCCTGGCCGGCCTCGACGGCGTCGAGCTGGTGAGCGTGGCCCAGGGCTTGCAGTTCAAGGGCACTGAGACCAAGGCCGAGGGGCTGCATGTCCACGGCAAGATCGACTTCACCAACCACCCGATGATCGAGCACTTCAAGTTCCTGAAGTCGGTGGCGAAAGCCACGCCCAAGATGACGATCCCGTCGCCGACGGCGTTGCACTATCGCGGCGGCCGGCAGGCGATTGAGAAATCCGCCTATCCCGAGATGGAGCCGTTCTTCGAGGATCTCGGGAAGGCCTATGCCAAGGCGGTCTGCGCCTTCGGCGAGGCGGGCTGCACCTACCTGCAGCTCGACGAGGTGTTCGTGGCCTATCTCTGCGATCCCGTGCAACGCGACTACCTGCGCGGTCGTGGCGACGATCGCGACAGGCTCCTGCACGTCTACGCCGACCTGGTGAACGCGGCCGCCTCCGGCCGCACACCCGGCATGACCATCTCGATGCATCTCTGTCGCGGCAATTTCCGTTCGACTTGGATGGCGCAGGGCGGCTATGAGCCGGTGGCCGAGATCCTGTTCAACAAGATGGGCGTCGACGCCTATTTCATGGAGTACGACAGCGAGCGCGCCGGCGGCTTCGAGCCGCTGCGACTCCTGCCCAAGAACAAGCATGCCGTGCTCGGCATCATGACCTCGAAGACCGGCGCGCTCGAGAGCAAGGACCAGCTCAAGCGCCGCCTCGACGAGGCTTCGAAGTTCACCGATCTCGACCGGCTCTGCGTCTCACCGCAATGCGGTTTCGCCAGCACCGAGGAGGGTAACCTGCTGGCCGAGGAGGAGCAGTGGGCCAAGCTCGCGCGCTGCGTCGAGGTGGCCAAAGAAGTGTGGGGTTGAGCGTGGCCCTGCCCATCCTCTACGGCAATCGCGAATCCGGCCACTCCTACAAGGTGCGTCAGACCCTCGTCCTGCTTGGCATGGCGCACGAGTATCACTACGTCGATCTCCTGCCGCCGCGCGCCGAACGCCGTGCCGATTTCGTGGCCGTGAGTCCCTACGGCGAGGTGCCCATCTTTATCGACGAAGATGGCGTGCTGGCGCAGTCCAATGCCATATTGCTGCATCTTGTCCGAAAGAGCGGCCGGCTCGGCGGTGGCGCCGATCTCGACCGAACCATGCAATGGCTTTTCTGGGAAGCCAATCGCATCGGATTCTCGCTGGCCAATCTTCGCTTTGCCCTGCGCTTTGCCAAGGAGGACCCTGCCGTCGTCGCCATGCTGCGGCGGAGGACCGAGGCCGACCTCGACCGGCTGGCGCAGGAGTTCGATCGCCGGCCTTATCTGCTGGGCGACGCGCCGGGCGTCGCGGACATTTCCTGCGCCGGCTATCTCTTCTTCGCCGACCAGGCGGAGGTCGATCTCGGCCGCTGGCCGTCGGTAGGCGGTTGGCTCGATCGCCTGGCCGCCACGCCGGGATGGGCGCATCCCTACGACCTGATGGATCGCAAGTCGGCGACATCCTAGGCGCGGGATTGGCGATATTCGAATCGTGCCGCCCTGTAACACCGAGCAATGAATTGTCATTTCACTTCCCAGAGGTGAGCCGGCAAGCATTGCGCGATGGCAACGACAGTCGTTCTTTTCGCCGTCTTCGTCATGATGATGGGGAATGCAACGGTGCTGGCGACCGTGGGTTTGTTTGGCCGCAGCATCGGCCTGGCCGAATTCGAGGTCGGCGCAATCATTTCTTCCTCTGCGCTTCTTTTCTTCCTCACCTCTTCGCGGTGGGGGCGATGGGCCGACGAATGGGGCAGGCGCCCCGTGATCCTCACGGGCCTTGCCGGCGCTGCGGTATCGCTTCTGCTGTTCGCCGGACTGTTCACGCTGGAGAAGGGCGAGATCGGCGTGCCCGTCGCCTTTCTGGCACTTCTCGCCGCCCGCATGATCTACGGCGTGCTCTGCGGCGGTGTGCAGCCCGCCGCCATGGCCTGCATGGCGGATATCACGGCCCATAAGGACCGAACGACGGCCGCCGCGATGGTCGGCGCAGCGATTGGTTTGGGAAGCATGGCCGGCCCTGCGCTTGCAGCTCTCGCCGTCGGAAGGGGCTTTGCCGTTCCCTTGTCGATCGTCGGCGCCCTGACCTTGTCGACGGCCATCGTCGTCTTCGTCGTTCTGCATGAGACGCCGCGCGCATCCTCGAAGACGGTCGCGAAGGCGGGTCGGCGTCTCGAGAGTGTCAGCCCCTACCTCCTGCTCGCCTTTGTAATCCACTTCGCCTTTGCCGCGTTGCAGGCGACGAATGCCTTCTACTTCCAGGACTTCCTCGAAATAGACGCGATGACTGCAGTTCAAAGCGCGAGCATCGCCAGCATCGTGTTTGCGTCATGCTCGGTCGCCGTCCAGGCTGGCGCCGTTCGGGCGCTCAAGTGGACGCCCGCCACGCTGCTGCCGGTTGGGCTGATCGTCTGTCTTCTGGCAAGCGTGGCCTGTCTTATGGCGCCTGGCTTCGGCTGGTTGCTGGCGGCGTTCGGCCTTCTGGGAGCTGGCTTCGCATGGGCACAGTCCGGCTTGGTTGCGGGCGCGTCTCTCTCGCAGAGCGGCGACAGGCAGGGGCAAGTTGCCGGCCAGTTGCAGGCGGCGATGGCTGGCGCCTGGATCGTCGGACCACTGGCCGGCGCCGCGCTCTACGAGCTTTCGATCAGGGGTCCCTTCGTTCTGGCGGCAAGTGCGATGGCGTTGGGGATCCTCGCGTTTGTCGCCGGGAAACGAACCTGAATCTACCGTCCTTCGAGCGCCTTGAGCACCCACACCTGCACGGTGTTCGATTCGAGGAACTCGCGGCCGATCTTGCGCTTGGCCGGGTCGCGGGCATCGCCGTCGATGATCGCGGTGAGGAGATCGCATCCGTAGGGAACGGCGACGGCCTCGGCATAGCGCAGCGCGCCGTTGTGCCGCTTGTGCCGATAGGTGCGCACCCGGCCGAAGGCGTCGGTGACGCGGACGCGTTCGCCGGGGCCGACCGGCACGAACCGCGGATCGAGGAGGCGGACGCCGACCGCCTGCTCCAGCGCTTCGTCGGTGGTGATGCCCTCCGGGCAGTCGCCCTTTTGGCTGAGCTTTAGGTGGCCGAGCTTCAGCCACACATAGACGTCGTGGTCGTTGCCGCTGTAGGCCCGGCCTTGGGGCGCGCGGTCGGCCGGGAACGGCCAGGTGAACGGCCGCCAGCCAGCGGTGTCGGTGTGTCCCAGCGCCAGCTGCCGGTCGGCATACCAGCCGAGCCCCGCAAGCGCTGCGACCTGGACCGCGCCCAACACCAGATAGATGAGCGTCTGCCGGCTGAGCTTCATTCTGGTTCGGCAGTGCCGGGTGGGGGCGGGCTTTGCGGCATCGCATCTCCTCGATAGGCCAAGGAGCCTGACGCCGGATTGAAAATCGTCAATCCCGGAGAAAGGCCGGCGGAATGGCGTCCCTGCTATCCCTTCGACACGAGCCCGACGCACCCCTGCGGACCCTGCCGGGGCGGCCGGCTGCTCGATAAGGAGAATAGCCATGAAACTCTCAAGAGGTATCGTCGCGGCATTGCTGGGCGCCACCATGCTCGCCGGCGCCGCTTCCGCCCAGCAGACGCCGGCGACTCCCGCCGCGACGACGCAACAGAAAGCCGAGGCCGAGCGCGACTTCATGAAGCTCTCGGCAGACGGCGCCGTCGCCTTCCGGGCCCTGCATATGGCCCGCATCGCCATCTTCGAGGCCGATCCGGTGGCGGCGAAGAAGCTGGTTGCCGACACGCGCGCAGCACTTGCCAAGGCGAAGGTCGACTCGACCGCCTTCATGAAGGCCGAGGCCGAGCTCAAGGCGCCGAATGGCATGAACGCCGGCGCGGCCGCCCCGTCCGGCCCGGCCGTCGCCTGGCTGCCGATCGACGGTCAGCTCACCCTGGGCGAGGACTTCGTGGCCACCCCGGCCAAGGCTGCCGCGGTCGCCGAGGCGAACAAGCATTTCGAGAAGGGCCAGCGAAAGGAGGCCATCGAGAAGCTGAAGCTGGCCGACGTCAACGTGATGTTCACCATGGCGCTGGCGCCGCTCGACCGCACGATCGCCGAGGTCGACATGGCGGCCAAGCTCATGGACGCGGGCAAGTACTACGAAGCCAACGCCGCGATGAAGAAGGCCGAAGACGGCGTCCGCTACGACTCCGTTGCGGTCATCGCCGTGCCGCAGAAGGCAGGTGCGTCGAAGACGCAGTAACCGTTGCGATCAGGGAAACGGGATCGCCGGCCGGCTCGGGCCGGCGATCTTTTTTTGCGCGCGCTCAGATCTGATGCGCCATCGGCGGCGCCGGGATCGGGCGGACGCGCTCGTAGGCGGCGGCCGCGCGCAACACCAGTGCGTCGCGAGCATGGCCGCCCACGATCTGCAGGCCGATCGGCAGGCCCTCGCGGTCGAGGCCGCAGGGGATGGTGGCGGCGGGCTGGCGCGTCAGGTTGAAGAGGAGCGTGAAGGGCGTCCAGCCGATGTCGACGCCGTCGCCGCCCCACGCCGCGTTCTCGTTCACCGCGAAGGCCGTCATCGGCATGGTGGGGCTGAGCAGCAGATCGTACTTCGCCATGAACTGGTTCATGATCACGCCGACCTGCTGGCGCTGATGAATGGCCGTCACCACCGCCTCCTGGCCGAGGTTGGCGCCGTGCTCGGCGGCCTTTAGCAGGCCCGGGTCCATCAGCGCCCGCTTCTCGGGGCTGAAGGTTTTGACCAGCACAGCCACGTTCGATTGCCAGTGGGCGTTCAGGATGCGGCGCGGATCGAGGCCTGCCAGGTCGGGCGAGTCCTCGACCACCTTGGCGCCCAGCGTCTTGAACACCTTGGCGGCATGCTCGACCGCCACCGCCACGTCGCGGTCGATCTTGTCGCGCTCGACGAAGCCCAGGCCGGGCGAATAGGCGATGCGCAGCCCCTTCACGCCCTTCTCGAAGCCCTTCAGGTAGTCCTCGGCATCGTCGGGCCGGCCATAGAGGTCGCGCGGATCGGGCCGCGCCATCACGTTCATCATCATTGCGGCATCGCGCACGGTGCGGGTCATCGGCCCGATGTGCGAAAGCGTGCCTTGCGCCGAGGGCGGCCACAGCGGCACGCGCGCCTGCGTGGGTTTCAGGCCAAAGAGACCGGTGAAAGAGCATGGGATGCGCACCGAACCGGCGCCGTCGGTGCCGACTGCTAGGTTGCCCATGCCGACCGCTTCGGCGGCGACGCCGCCGCCCGAGGAGCCGCCCGGCGTGCGGCCGATCTTCCAGGGATTGTGCGTGGCACCGTAGAGGCCCGAGTCGGTCACGCCCTTCCAGCCGTATTCCGGCGAGGTCGTCTTGCCCAGCAGCACGGTGCCGGCCTCGCGCAGGCGCTGCGCCACCGGCGAATCGACGGTCCACGGGCCGTCGGGATCGGTGGCAAGGCTGCCCATGCGCGTTGGCATGCCCTTGGTCAGCACCATGTCCTTGATGGTGATCGGCACGCCGTCGAGGTCGCTCTGCCGCTTGCCACCCTTCTTCCAGCGCTTCTCCGAGGACCGCGCGGCGCGCAGCGCCATATCGGGATCGAGATGCTGGAAGGCGTTGAGCTGGCCGTTGAAGGCGTCGATGCGCGCCAGCGCCGCCTTGGTGGCCTCGACAGGCGAGGCCTTGCGCGATTTATAGAGTTTCACCAGCTCGTGGGCCGGCATCATCGCAAGATCGGCGGTCATTACTTGGTCTCCGGAAGAACGGGGAATTTCAGCGGATGGGCTTCGGCATAGCACGCTGCGGCGCGCAGCACTGTCGCGTCTCGATAGTGGCCCGAGACGATCTGCAGCCCGACCGGCAGGCCCTCGCTGCTGAGGCCACAGGGCACGGTCGCGGCGGGATGGCGGGTGAGATTGAACTGCGGCGTGTAGGGCGACCATTGCATATTGGGCTTGCCGTCGGGCCCGTCGGGCAGGTTCTTGCCTGCCGCGAAAGGTTTCACTGCCATGGTCGGCGTCAGCAACAGGTCGTACTTGGCGAAGAACAGGTTCCAGGCGATGGCGAGCTCGCGCCGCGCAACCTGCGCGTTCACGACGTCCTGCAGCGAATAGCGCAGCCCCGCCTTGGCGCCGGCGAGAAGATTGGGATCGAATTCGTGGTGCCGCTCCTCGGGATAGAGCTGCAGCAGGCGCTGCAATGCCGTGAGCCAGTGGACCACGAAGGCGCGGCCGGCTTCGGGATAGGGGAAGGGGGCTTCTGCCTCCTCGACCTTGCAGCCCAGCGCCTCGAACTGCCGCGCCGCCTTGGTCACCATGGCGGCGACCTCGATGTCGAGCGGGTGCTCGCCGAAGCGCAGCACGAAGCCGACTTTCAATTTCTTCAGCTTGCCGTCCAGCTTCTTCGTGTAGTCGGTGTCGTCGGCCGGCAGGCCGTAGGCGTCGCGGGCGTCCGGTCGGGCGATGACGTTCATCACCAGCGCGCAGTCGATCGCGGTGCGGGCCATCGGGCCGGTATTGGAAAGATCTCCGGTCATTGAGGGCGGCCAGGCCGGCACGCGGCCGAACGTGGCTTTCAGGCCGACGAGCCCGTTGAAGCTCGAGGGAATGCGCACTGAACCGCCGCCGTCGGTGCCGATGGCGATCGGGCCGAGGCCTGCCGCCACTGCCGCGCCGGCGCCGCCCGAGGAACCGCCCGGCGTGCAGTCGAGCCTCCATGGATTGCGCGTGATGCCGTGCAGGGCTGAGTCGGTGACGCCCTTGTGGCCGTATTCCGAGCTGGTGCTCTGGGCGAAGACGATGGCGCCGGCCTCACGCAGCCGAGCTACCGCCGGTGCGTCGGCGTCGGCCGGAGTCTTGACGGTGAGCTTGCTGCCCATGCTCGCCGGCCAGCCCTTCACCCGCACAAGTTCCTTGATCGAGACAGGCACGCCGTCGAGCGGCGACAGCGGCTTGCCATTCTTCCAGCGCTTCTCCGAGGCGCGGGCGGCCGCGAGCGAGTGGGCGGCGTCGATGCGGCAGAGCGCGTTGATGTGCGGGCCGACCGTCTCGGCCCGTGCCAGCACCGCCTTCATGGTCTCGACCGGCGAGGCCTTGCCTTTGCGGTAAAGCTTCGCAAGTCCGGCCGCCGTCACCTGCGTCAGATCCTGGCTCATGCGGCTCTCTCCTTGGCGGCGCGGTACTGGCGCGCGAGTTGTTCGGCCTGGTACTCCGCGGCCAGCGCCTGCTCGGTGCGGCCGACCTTGCGATAAAGTCCGGCCAGCGCGCGCTTGGTGGCGGCCACCGTCGGTCGTTCGCGCTCGTCGGCTTGCAGGATCGCCATCGCCGCGTCGTTCCAGTCCGCCTGCATCAGGGCATCGAGATGGATGGCGCCGAACAGGGCGCGCTGGGCGATGCTGCCGCCGATCGGCTGCAGGTGCGGCATCGCCTGGCCCAGCAGCCGCGCCGCCTCGGCGAAGTCGCCCTTGGCGTGGGCGGCGAGGCCGTGCGCCGCCGGCACGGCGCCCTCGGCCCAGGCCTCGCGCTCGAATGGTTTGGCCTGTTCGGCGCGGTCTTCCAGGCTCGCCAGCATTTCGGTGACGGCGCTTGCTTCGCCCCCGCGCGCGAGACCGTAGAGATAGTGCAGGTCGAGGAAGGGCGAGAAGTGCTCGTGCAGCCGGGGCTTCAGATAGATCGCGACATCGGCCCAGCGGTCACCCACGTCGACGCCGCGCAGTTCGAGGCGCGCCAGCAGCGAGACGGCGTTGATCTGGTCCTCGGAGAATTCCTTCCATACGCCCCACACACGCTGGTCGTAGAGCCGAAGCGCCTCGTCGGTGCGGTCGAGGTCGATCAGGAACAGCGCGAGGTGCCACCACAGATGGGTGTACATGAAGGAGTTGCAGCTCTCCCACGTGTCCGACATCGCGCTGAGGAAGGCCACGCCCTCCTGCATCTGGCCGCGTGCTTCCAGGCAATGGGCGACGGCGTGGTGTGCCCAGGGGTCGCGGCGGTCCATCGCGATCGCCTTGCGCGCTGCGGCCTCGGCCTCGTCGAGGCGATTGCACTCCTCCAGGCCGAAGGCGTGCATCGCCCAAGCATAGTGGTTGTCGGCGTTGGCCTCCACGATGCGCGCGCCGATGCGCAGGATGCCCTCGGCGTCGCCCTGCCCGAAGGCATGGAGCTGGCCGATCTTGGCGGCGAGGAGATCGCGCGGCCATTGGGCGACCAGATTCTCGAGGATCTTCTGCGCGGCAGGCGGTTCGCCCGCGATCCAGGCCTCGGTGGCCGCAAGCCACGCCAGCTCGCGGGCGTTGGCGCCTGAAGTCATCGCCTTGGCGAGCGCCGCGTAGCGCTTGGCGGCCTCGAAACCCTCGGCCGAGTTCATGGAGAGCATGAGATTGGCCGCGACCAGCGGCAACAGCAGGCACCTTTCTTCCCTGTCGGCGGCGGCGGCGAATTCCGGAAGGCGATTGCCGAAGGCCAGCCACTCCTCGCGGACGAAGTCGAGCGCCGCGATGGCGCCCGCGTCGGCGTTGCTCACCTCCAACCCTTGCCCGTCGCGCGCCACGCACTGCCCCCGGTTTCGTCGACGGAGCTTCGCATGCCGTGCGGAGTTGGGCAAAACATCGGCAGGACGGACCGAAGCGTCGTCCGCCCCGGGGGGCGACTATGACTTGGGAGATCCGCCGAGGAAGCAGTAGATCATGCCACCCTTGCTGGCGCAGATGTGGCTGTTGCCGTCGGGCGCCAACTGCTTCAGCACGACCCGGGGCGGCACCGGCACCCAGCGGCCGTTCAGCAGCGCGTACCACACGCCGTCGTCCTTCTGGTAGGCGCGGGTCGGGCGGCAGTCGCCCTCGACTCCGTCCTTCGTGCCGTTGCAGCACGAGGCATTCGAGCCGGGCTGCTTCAGCTTCTCGTACCAATCATGGTTCTCGGCATGGCCCTGGCCGTGATTCCCCGCGTGATCCTGGGCGAGCGCACTGCCCGGGGTCAGTACCGTGAACGCACAGGCCAGCGGCAGAACAGATGCCAGGGGGGACATGGCTCCGCTTCCGTATTCAAAATCGGTCGGCGGAACAACGAAGAAGCCTTACGGAAGTTGCGGGCCATCATTGATCAGCCGATTCCGCTCGGCGAAGTCTACATCATTCTGAGGCCGGAGACGATGGGGATGAAACCCGGATCGTCGGCCGACAGCAGGCCGTGGCGCACGAAGAAGTCGATCAGCACCAGGTTGCAGTTGTATTTGAACTCGGTCGTGTCGCGCACGGTCTCGAACACGCGCCGCGCCGGCCACAGCTCGAACGAATGGACCTCGCCGTCGTTGGCGCGGGGCGTGAAGCCGTCGGGCAGTTCGAGATCGAAGCAGGTCATGATGTCGGGCTTGAGCTGCATGCCCGACTGGTTCCAATAGGCGACGAAGCCCACTGCTCTCGCCTGGCGCGCCAGCTCGGGCGGGATCGAGGCCTCCTCGCCGCATTCCTTGATAAGGTTCTCGTGCAGGCCGACGCCGGCCGGCTGGCCGCCGGCCACGGTGTTGTCGAGCTGGCCGGGAAAGGTCGGCTTGTCGTAGGAGCGGCGCGGCACCCAGATGTGCAGCCCGTCGGGGTGTCGCACATAGCCCGTCATGTGCGGGCCGAAGGCGCGCACGCCGAACCACGGCACCGCGGCGCGCTCCATCTCGAGCAGCGCCGGCCGCGTGAACTCCCAGGTGACGGGATAGGCCTCTTCCCGCCAAAGGCCCTTGAAGTGACCCTGTCCGCGCAATTCGAGCAGGAAGGCACGCATCGCCGCCGTGCGCCTGGCCGGCGTGTCGAGCGTGGAATCGAGATGCCAGGCACCGTCGCGATGGCTGAAGGGGCTGGGCCGGGCCGCGACGACGGGGGCGAAGTCGCGATGGATGAATCCGGCGCGCTCGGCGCCGACGAACCAGGGTTCGAACTGGGAGAGCTCGGCGTTGTTGCAGCGCCGGATATGGTCGAGAAACGACATCGGTTCTCGAGATAGCATAGGATGCGCCGCATGACCGAAGACGAACTGCAGAAGCTCCTGGAGAAGACCTTGCCGGCGGCCGATCTCCATGGCCTGTTCGTCGAGGAATGCCAGGATCAGGACGTGCGGCTGCGTTTCTCTCTCGCGGCAGGCGAGGCTTGGTCGACGCCGGCGCTGCTGTCGCTGGTCGACACGGCATTGCGCGCCGCGGCGGGCCTCGAGGCGCGGCTGACGCATCTCAACGTCACGGTGCTGAAGCCGGCACAGGCCGCCGACGTGCTCGCGTTGTCGCGCGTCATCCGCCGCGATGGCGATTCAATTCACGCTGAGGCCTGGTTGTTCAGCCACACCGCCATCGATCCGATGCTGCATGCGACAGCGAGCTTACGCCGCCTCTTTCCAGGCTAAGTCCACGACGGCCACGACGTCGCGCATGATTTGCGTGAGGTCAAAATCCTTGGGCGTATAAACGCGGGCCACGCCCGCCTTGAGCAGCGCCTCGGCATCGGCCGGCGGGATGATGCCGCCCACCACCACCGGCACGTCACCGATGCCGGCGGCGCGCAGGCCGGCCAGCACGTCGCCGACCAGCGAGACGTGGCCGCCTGAGAGAATCGAGAGACCGACCACGTGCACGCTCTCCTCGAGGGCCGCGTTCACGATCCGCTCGGGCGTGAGGCGGATGCCCTCGTAGACGACCTCCATGCCGCAGTCGCGGGCGCGCACGGCGATCTGCTCGGCGCCGTTGGAATGGCCGTCGAGGCCGGGCTTGCCGACCAGGATTTTTATGCGCCGGCCGAGGCGGCGCGAGACCGTATCGACCTCGCGGCGCACGGCTTTGAGCCTGCCGTCGGTCACGCCGGCGGCGCGGGCGACGCCGGTCGGCGCGCGGTATTCGCCGAACACGGCGCGCAGCGCATCGGTCCATTCGCCTGTCGTGACGCCGGCCTGGGCGCAGGCGATCGAGGCCGGCATGACGTTGCGGTCTTCCTTGGCGGCGGAGGCCAGTTCGGTCAGCGCCTTCTTCACCGCTTCAGTATCGCGCGCAGCGCGCCAGGCTTTTAGCCGCTCAATCTGGCCACTTTCGACCGAAGCATCGACGGTCATGATCGAGCCCGCGCCGGTCGACAACGGCGAGGCTTCGGCCTCGGTGAAGGCATTGACGCCGACCACCGTCTGCTCGCCCGCTTCGATGGCCGAGAGCCGCCTGAGGTTCGATTCGACCAGGCGCTGCTTCATGTAGGCCGATTCAATGGCGGCCACCGCGCCGCCCATGTCGTCGATCCTGGCCATCTCGGCCAGCGTCTCTTCCTTGAGGGACGCGACCTTGGCCGCGATCTCGGTGCTGCCGTCGAAGATGTCGCCGTATTCCAGCAGGTCGGTCTCGAAGGCCACGATCTGCTGCAGACGCAGCGACCATTGCTGGTCCCATGGCCGCGGCAGGCCCAGGGCCTCGTTCCACGCCGGCAACTGCACCGAGCGGGCACGGGCGTTCTTGCTCATCACCACGGCCAGCATTTCCAGTAGGATGCGATAGACGTTGTTCTCGGGCTGCTGCTCGGTGAGGCCGAGCGAATTCACCTGCACGCCGTAGCGGAACAGCCGCTGCTTGGCGTCGCTGACGCCGTAGCGGTTGAGCGCGATGTCGTCCCACAGCTCGGCGAAGGCCCGCATCTTGCACATCTCGGTGACGAAGCGGATGCCGGCGTTCACGAAGAAGGAGATGCGGCCGACGACCTGCGGGAAGTCGGCGTCGGGCACCTGGCCGCGCGCCTTCACGGCGTCCAGCACGGCGATGGCGTTGGCGAGCGAGAAGGCCAGCTCCTGCACCGGCGTGGCACCTGCTTCCTGCAGGTGATAGCTGCAGACGTTCATCGGGTTCCACTTCGGAACCTCGCGGTAGGTGAAGCCGACCGTGTCGGCCGTCAGCCGCAGCGACGGCTCGGGCGGGAAGATATAAGTGCCGCGGGAAAGATATTCCTTGATGATGTCGTTCTGCGTCGTGCCCTGCAGCTTGTCGCGCGCCACGCCCTGGGCTTCACCCGCTGCGATATAAAGAGACAGCAGCCACGCCGCCGGCGCGTTGATGGTCATCGACGTGTTCATCTTGTCGAGCGGGATGCCGTCGAACAGCGTCCGCATGTCGCCGAGATGGCTGATCGGCACGCCCACCTTGCCGACCTCGCCGCGCGCCAGCGCATGGTCGCTGTCGTAGCCCGTCTGGGTCGGCAGATCGAAGGCGACGCTGAGGCCCGTCTGACCGCGCGCCAGGTTGGTGCGGTAGAGCTCGGTGGACTTTTCGGCCGTCGAATGGCCGGCGTAGGTCCGGATCAGCCAGGGCCGATCTTTGTGAGACGTGCCGGGGGGAGGTGCCTTGGAGGTCGTCTTGGTCATGGTGGCGGCCAATGGCAGGGTTGACGTACACTCCACTACACCAATAGATGCTGCACCGCAGCATGGAATATTTTGCAGTGCAGCCGCGCGATCCGGGCCAGCTTTGAGCGACGCGACCTCCCCATGGCTTCAGACGGGAGGCGGCCAACCTGCGGGGAGTCCGCCCGGGGGCGTCTTTGTGCCCGCGCCGGCAGCGCCAGATCTGACGCCCAGCCGGCCGGTCTACGACGGCACGCTGGGCGAGCTCTACGCCATTTATCTCCGTCATCTGGTGCTCATGCTCGTGACCTTGGGATGGTCGCGCTTCTGGGGCCGCACCCGCATCCGCCGCTACGTCTGGAACCATCTCGCGATCCTGGGCGACCGGTTCGAATATCGCGGGCGTGGGCGCGAGCTCCTGATCGGCTTCCTGTTCGCGCTGGTGCTGATCGCGGCCTGGGCCGGCCTGATGTACCTGGCCTGGATCTACGTCTTCCACGAGAAGCCGTTCGCCACCTTCGGCATGTTCGACCTCTTCTCGTTGTCGGTGCTGCTGATCGGCTTTCCGCTCGCCTATGTCGGTCACTATGCCGGCCTGCGCTACAAGCTCTCGCGCACGCGCTGGCGTGGCATCCGCTGCGGCATGGCGGGCTCGGCCTGGCGCTATGGCGTGGTCGCGACCTTCCTGCATTTCGCCAATGCCATGACCGGCCTTCTGCTGACGCCGGTCGTGTCGGTCAATCTCGCCCGTCCGCGCATCGCCAACACGCGGCTTGGCACGCTGCCATTCGCCTTCGCCGGCAACGCCGGCGACATCTACGGCCGCTACCTTGGTTACTATTTCCTGAACATCATCGCCTGGGTCATAGCCGCCGTGGCGGTCTTCATGGCGGTCGGTGGCACGCTCGAGAGCCTGGGCGTCACGTCGGACGATTTCCTGGCGCTGTTCACCAGGCCCACCCTGCGCACGGTGGTGCTGGTCCTGGCGCTGGCGTTCGGCGCCTACATCCTCTTCGGTCTGCTCATCCTGCCGCTGCGCTGCTGGTGGCAGGCCTATCTGCTGCGCTACCTCGTCACCCACAGCCGCGCCGGCAACGTGCTCTTCGCCACCGCGATCACCACGCGCCAGATGTGGGGCTTCCTGGTGCTGAACTATCTGATCGTGCTGCTGACGCTCGGCATCGGCTGGCCGTGGGTCATGCATCGCACGGTGAAGCTCATCGCCGCTCAGCTCTGGATCTACGGCACGCCCACAGGCGCTTCGATCGGCCAGCCGCCCGACCACGGGCCGGGCTACGGCGAGGGTCTGCTCGACATGTTCGACGTGAGCGGAATCTGACGATGGCCGCTTCCTCCCGCTACTACGACGGCGCGACCGCCGAGGTGCACGAGGTCGGCGTGCGTGCAACGGCCTCCGAGCTCATCATCTTCCGTCCCGCCGATTCCGCCATCGTGGTGCGCTGGCCGATCGCCGAACTCGCCGTGCTGGGCGATGGCAATCACGAAGCGGCACCTCCGGTCGTGCATCGCGGCGGCGAAGCCCGCCTGGTCATCGAGGACATCGAGCTCAGGCAGCGGCTCACCGCCCTCGTGCCCGAGCTCAAGGCGCTCGACCACCGGCCGGCCCCCCTGGTCCCACGGCTCGCGACGCTCGGCGCTACCTTGGTGGCGCTGGTCGGGCTGTTCTGGGTCGCCGTCGACTACGGCACCGAATATGCGGCGCCCTGGCTGCCCTACAGCCTGCAGGCCAGGCTCGGCGAGACCGTTTTCGAGGAGCTGGTCGCCGACAAGGATCAGTGCCACGGCGAAGCCGGGCTGGAGGCGATCAACACGCTCGCCAACGATCTCGCCCGGGCGGCCGGCTACGAGCACGAAATCACCGTGCACATCATCGAGGGTGGGCCGGTCAACGCCTTCACGCTGCCGGGCGGCATCCTGGTCTTCTATTCGGACCTGATCGACCAGGCCAAGAACAGCTCGCAGGTCGCGGGCGTGCTGGCGCACGAGATCGGCCACGTCGTGCACCACCATCCGATCAAGGGCATCGCGCGCCAGTACGGCATCGACCTGCTGGCGAAGCTGGTGAGCGGCGGCTACTCCGATCTGCTGACCACGCTGAGCTCGGGCGGCAACATCCTGCTGGCGCTGCGCAACGGCCGTGCCTTCGAGCGCGAGGCCGATACCACCGGCGTGGCCTTGCTGGAGAAGCTCGAGGTCAGGGCCGACGGCATCGCCGGCTTCTTCGAGCAGATGATGGAAAAGGAGCCCAAGGATGCCGCGCTGGCCGCCGGCATCTGGTCGAGCCACCCGCCGACGCAGGAACGCATCGACGCGACCAAGCGTCCGGCCATCGGCCGGCCCGCCTTCAGCGATGCCGACTGGAAGGCGCTGCGGGACGTCTGCAAGTAGCCATGGCGGGAACCATCGTCCTGGCCACGGCGCTCGATGAGCCTGGCATCACTCAGTCCGACCGGCTCTATGCCGACGCGCTGGAGCGCCGCGGCTGGCGTGTCGTGGCAGCCCCCTGGGACGGCCCGCCAAAAGCCTTCGCTGGCGCCGATGCCGTCGTGCTGCGTTCGACCTGGGGCTACTACCGCGCGCTCGATGCGTTCCGTGCCTGGATCGAGGCGGTGGCGGCTGCGACACGGCTCTTCAACCCGATCGCCCTGGTGCGCTGGAACCTGCGCAAGGACTACGTCGGCAAGCTCTCGGCCGCGGGCATCCGCGTGCCGCAATCGCATATCGTGGCCTGCGAGGCCACCGCCATCGACAAGGTGCTGGCCGACGCCGGCTGGGACCGGGCCGTGGTGAAGCCCGCGTCGGGGGCGTCGGGCCATTCCGTCGAACTGGTGAAGCGCGCGATGCTCGATCAACAGGTCGCCGGGCTCTCCGACGAGGCGCGCGCCGCGGGCGTGGTGGTGCAGGAGTTTTTGCCCGAGATCGCCGAGGGCGAACTGTCGATGGTCTATTTCGACGGCGCCTTCAGTCACGCCATCCGCAAGCGCCCGCCGCCGGGCGAGTTCCGCTCGAACTCGCGCTATGGCCCGACGCGCAACGCCGAGAAGCCGCCCAGCGAGGTGACGGAGCAGGGCGCGGCTTGCCTGCGCGCCCTGCCCGAGAGGCCGCTCTATGCGCGGGTCGATGGCGTGGTGCGCGACGGCCAGCTGATCGTGATCGAGGTCGAGGTGCTGGAGCCCGCACTCTTCATGGAGTTCGATCCGCCGTCGGCCGAGCGCTTCGCGGAGGCGACGCTCAAGCGGCTCCGATAGGACGGCCGGCCTTGACGTCATAGGACATTAATCCTATATATCCGATTGATGATCAACCCGACCTCTTCCTTTGCCTGTTACTCAGTTGCCTCGGGGAAACAGCGGAAAATGCCAAAGTCGATTCCCAGAATGTCCGCTTTCGGCGGACATGCTGTGATGCCGATAGGATCGGAGAGGGCCAAACGACAGAAGGGCTTAGCCCCGATCCGGTGCCACAGCGCGGAGCGTGAAGTGAGTTTCTTTTCCGTCCGCCAAGCGGCGGACTCATCCCTTGAGGCGTTGCCCCCCGATCCTGCAGTCCTTCAGGATCTCCGTCCGGAAGGCGAGGCCGTGGCCCGGCC
Source organism: Reyranella sp. (assembly GCA_030684475.1). Lineage (GTDB taxonomy): Bacteria > Pseudomonadota > Alphaproteobacteria > Reyranellales > Reyranellaceae > Reyranella. Next base: position 20,327 of record JAUXWB010000425.1, read on the forward strand.
GTTCGGGCGGCGACATCATGCCGGTCTTCGACGGCAGTACCGGCTCGATCCAGAGGTCGTCGTTCCAGGTCATGTATTCGAGATAGTTGGCGTTGGGGATCGAGGCCATCACGTGGACCATCGTCTCGTGGAAAAGATGCGGCGCGATGCGGATGCCCCAAGGCTCGGCCGCTGCCGCGATCTTGCGCAGCTCGCTGTAGCCGCCGCGCATCGGGTCGGGCTGCAGGATCGGCGTGCTGGGATGCTCGAAGAACGGCCGCAGGTCGTTGCGTCCAAAATGACTCTCACCGCCCACGACACGGGTCTTGAGCGCGGCGGCGATGCGGCGGTAGCCGGCGAAATCCTCGGCGACCACCGGTTCCTCCAGCCAGTAGGGATCGAACTCGTCGATGCGGTGGCCGGCCTGGATGGCGGTGTCGGCGTCCCAGCCCATGTTGACGTCGATCATGATCTCGATGCCGCCGCCCAGCGCCTCGCGCATCGCCTTGACGTTCTCGACGTCCTCGCGCCACGGCCGGATGTGCGCGACCTGCATCTTGATCGCCTTGAGGCCCTGCGCCGTGAATTCATTGGCGCGGGCGATCATGCCGTCGCGGCCGAGGCCGCGGAACACGCCGGAGCCGTAGGCGGGGATCTCGGTGCGGGCCGCCCCCCAGAGTCGGAACAGGGGCAGGGAGGCGCGCTTGCCGATGATGTCCCACAGCGCCATGTCGACGGCGCTTTGCGCGAAGACGGTGACGCCCATGCGGCCGAGCCAGAAGTTGCTCCTGTAGAGCGCCTGCCAGATCGCCTCGACTTCGGTGGCGTCGCGGCCGATCACGTGCGGGGCGATCAGTTCCTTCATGCAGGCGTCGATTGTGTGCAACCCGCCGCGCAACGGCATCAGGTAGCTCATGCCGATGAGGCCGCCCTGGGTCTCGATCTCGAGCACGAAGATGTCGCGCTTCGGCGCCGACAGGATACCGGCGGCCGGGGCGGCGCCCTGCCATGGCACCTGGAGAAGCGTCGTGCGCAGTTCGGTGATGGTCGTGGCCGTGGTCATAAGGCGTATCTCCCGCGTGGCTGCCCAACTATGATGCCGTCGTCATGAAACAGTCCAACCGCATCTATCTCTTCGACACCACCCTGCGAGACGGGGCCCAGACCCAGGGCGTGGATTTTACCGTGGCCGACAAGGTCGCGATCGCGCGCGAGCTCGATCTGCTGGGCGTCGACTATATCGAGGGCGGCTGGCCGGGTGCCAACCCGACCGACGACCGCTTCTTCGCCGATCCGCCGGAGTTCAAGAACGCCAAGTTCACCGCCTTCGGCATGACGCGGCGCGCCGGCCGGTCGGCCGCCAACGATCCCGGCCTCGCCGCCATCCTTCAGACCAAGGCGCGTAACGTCTGCATGGTCGGCAAGACCTGGGACTTCCACGTCGACGTGGCACTGGAGGTCGATCGCGGCGAATACCTCGAGATGATCGGCGATTCGCTGGCCTACGCGAAGACGAAGATGGACGAGGTGATGTTCGACGCCGAGCATTTCTTCGACGGCTACAAGGCCAATCCGGATTACGCCTTGGCCTGCCTCGCGGCCGCCGACAAGGCCGGCGCGCGCTGGCTGGTGCTGTGCGACACCAATGGCGGGACGCTGCCGTACGAGATCGAGCGCATCGTGGGCGAGGTGGCCAGGAAGATCCCGGGCGAACGGCTGGGCATCCACACCCACAACGACACCGAGAACGCCGTCGCCAACACGCTGGCCGCCGTCCGCGCCGGCGTGCGCCAGGTCCAGGGCACGATCAATGGCCTGGGCGAGCGCTGCGGCAACGCCAACATGATCGCGCTTATTCCCAACCTCGTGCTCAAGATGGGCTTCGACACGGGCTTGAAGGACGGCGCGATGGCGCGGCTCACGCATCTGTCGCGCTTGCTCGACGACCGTCTGAATGTCGTGCCCAACCGCAGCGCCGCCTACGTCGGCGCCCGCGCCTTCGCGCACAAGGGCGGTCTGCACGTCTCGGCGGTCGAGAAGGATCCCAGGACCTACGAGCACATCGACCCGGAACTCGTCGGCAACCAGCGTATCATCGTGGTCAGCGATCAGGCCGGCCGCTCCAACATCATGGCGCGCTTCCGCCAGATCGGCCTCGAGGTCGATCCGAAGAACCCGGGCGTCGCGCGACTGCTGGAGATCGTCAAGGAGCGCGAGGCCGAGGGTTACGCCTACGACGGCGCCGACGCCTCGTTCGAACTTTTGGCACGACACGAGCTCCATACCGTGCCCGATTACTTCGCGTTGCAGAGCTTCCGCGTGCTGGTCGAGCGGCGGGTCAACGCCCGCGGCCGGCTCATCGCGCTCTCCGAGGCGACGGTGAAGCTCGACATCGCCGGCCGCCGCGCGATGGAAGTGGGCGAGGGCAACGGCCCCGTGAACGCTCTCGATGCTGCGCTGCGAAAGGCGCTGCTGCCGATCTATCCCGAACTCGAGGACATGCGGCTGGTCGACTTCAAGGTGCGTATCCTCGATTCGGGCGGCGGCACAGCCGCCACCACCCGCGTCATGATCGAGAGCGCCGATGCAAAGGGCAGGCGCTGGAGCACCATCGGCGTGTCGCCCAACATCGTCGATGCCTCGTACAACGCCCTCTACGACGCCATCACCTACAAGCTGTTCCGCGACGGCGCCCGCCCGGCACCGCCGGCCTAGCAGCCATGTCCCGGTCGCCAGTTGACCGAGAAGAGGCCGGGGCAGACCATATCTGGCGTGCGAGACGGCGAACATCTGGACAGCAAGACACCGCCCATCGCGACCGTCCCGCGGCGGTCGCGGCTGGACGGGCGCAATCTGGCGCGCGCCGTCATGTGGCTGCTGCCGCTGTTCGTCCTGGTCGTCACGCTGTTCGTCTGGCTGTCGTCCGGGCGCTACATCGCGACCGACAATGCCTATGTGAAGGGCGACCGCGCCCAGATCGCCACCGCGCTCAGCGGCATCATCGTCGAGGTGCCGGTGCAGGAGAATCAGGCCGTGTCGCGCGGCCAGCTCCTGTTCAAACTCGACGACCAGTCCTATCGGCTGGCGCTCACCCGGATCGAGGCCGAGATCGAGACGGGGCGCGCCGAGATCCGCGGCCTGCGCGCGCAGTGGCGCACCAAGCGCGAGGAGATCAAGGCGGCGCTCAGCCAGCAGACCTATGCCGAGGCCGAGTTCGAGCGGCAGTCCGGCCTCGCCGAAAAGAAGATCGCCTCGATCCAGAAGCTCGAGGAGTCGCGGCTGGCACTCGACGTCGCGCGGCAACGGATTTCGGCGGCGCAGGAGGACCTCACGCGCATCGAGGCGGCGCTGGCCGGTGACCGGCGGATCCGCGCCGACGACCATCCCAAGGTGAGGCAGATGATGGCGGCGCGTGACGAAGCCTTGCTGCAGCTTCGCCGCACCACCATCGAATCGCCGCTCGACGGCATCGTTGCCAAGCGGCCGGTGCCGGGCAGCTACGCCACCACCGGCGTGCCGGTGATGGTCGTGGTGGCCGACACCGACCTCTGGATCGAGGCCAACTTCAAGGAGACCGAGCTCACGCGCGTCCGGCCGGGTCAGAAGGCCACGATCCACGTCGACACCTATCCCGACTCGGAGTGCACCGGATCGGTCGCCAGCATCTCCCAGTCGACCGGCGCCGAGTTCGCCGTGCTGCCGCCGCAGAACGCCAGCGGCAACTGGGTGAAGGTGGTGCAGCGCATTCCGGTGCGCATTGCCGTCACCTGCCGCGAGGGCGACCCGCCGCTCAGGGTCGGCATGAGCACGACGGTCGAGATCGACACCGGCCACAGCCGCTCGCTCGGCGGGCTTCTGGCGGGGCTGGGTAAGGCCATCGGCCTGTCGGGCGCGTCGGCCGTCGCCAAGCCCTAGGCCGATGGCGTCGGCCGTCGCTCCGGCGGTGTTGCGCCGTCGCCGCCTCATCACCTTCACGGTGATGGCCGCCACCATCATGCATGCGCTCGACGGCACCATCGCCAACGTGGCGCTGCCCTCGATCCAGGGTTCACTGTCGGCGACCCAGGGACAGGTCTCCTGGGTGATCACGTCCTATATCGTCGCCTCGGCGATCATGACGCCGCTCGCCGGCTTCTGCGCCATGCGCTTTGGCCTGCGCCGCACGCTCGCGACCTGCGTCGTCGGCTTCACCATCGTCTCCATGCTGTGCGGCGCGGCGCAATCGCTCGAACAACTCGTGCTGTTCCGCGCCCTGCAGGGCGGCTTTGGCGCTGCCCTCGTGCCGGTTTCGCAGGCCATCATGATGGATACCTACCCGCGCGAGGAGCAGGGCAAGGCGATGGCGATGTGGGGTGTCGGCACCATGCTGGGCCCGATTGCCGGCCCGTCGCTGGGCGGCTGGCTGACCGACGAGCTCAACTGGCGCTGGGTGTTCTACGTCAACCTGCCGGTCGGAGTCCTCTGCACCCTGGGCATCCTCGCGCTGGTGCGCGACAGCGTACACGATCGGCCGCGGCGCTTCGACCTCTTGGGCTTCACCCTGCTGGCCGTCGCCATCGGCTCGTTCCAGCTCATGCTCGATCGCGGCCACATGCTCGACTGGTACGACTCGGAGGAGATCATCGGCGAGACGCTGGTCGCCGGCGTCGCCTTCGCCATGTTCCTGATCCACATGATGACCGACCGCCAGCCGTTCCTGTCGCGCGACCTGTTCCGCGACCGCAACCTCACGGTCGGGCTCGCCTTCACTGCGCTTGCCGGCTTCGTGCTGATCGTGACGGCGACCCTGATGCCGCCCTTCCTGCAGCAGCTCATGGGCTATCCGGTCTTCACCACCGGCGTCGTGCTGGCGCCGCGCGGCGCCGGCATGATGGTCTCGATGATGCTGGTGTCGCGCCTGATCGGCCGCATCGACGCGCGCCTGCTGATCGGCATCGGCTTCGGTCTTTGCGCGCTCTCCCTGTGGGACATGACGCTGTTCAATCTGAACGTCAGCGAAAGCCGCATCATTTGGAACGGCGTCCTGCTAGGCTTCGGGCTCGGCCTCGTCTTCCCGCCGCTCACCGTGCTCACCTTCGCCACGCTGCCGCCCAGGCTGCGCACCGAGGGGGCGGCGATCAATGCGCTTCTGCGCAATCTCGGTGCCAGCATCGGCCTCGCCGTGCTGGTCTCGATGCTGGCCAGCAACACGCAGCAGAACCGGGCCGACATCGTCGAGAAGTTCACGCCGTTCCATCCGGGCTGGCCGCTCGACCGGACCCTGCACGGCGTCGATCCCGGCCTGCTCGCCGTCTGGGATACCGAGATCAACCGCCAGGCGGCGCTGATCGGCTACCTCAACGACTTCCGGGTCATGATGATCTGCTCGCTGGTCCTCATCCCGCTGCTGTTCCTGATGCGCCAGCCGCCGCTCGTCGTGACGCGCTAGGCGCGATACCCAAGGCGCGATATAGGGCGGCATGGGACGAGCTTCGAAAGGCCGCGCGACCGGCGCCACCACTCCCGTGATCATCCTGGTGCGCCCGCAACTCGGAGAGAACATCGGTATGGCCGCGCGCGCCATGCTGAACTGCGGCCTCTCGACCCTGCGGCTGGTGAACCCGCGCGACGGCTGGCCGAACGACAAGGCGCAGCGCGCCGCCTCCGGTGCCGACGTCGTGCTTGAGAAAGTCGAGGTGTTCGACAGCGTGGCCGCGGCGGTGGCCGATCTCGAACGGGTGGTGGCGACCACGGCGCGCAACCGCGAGCTCACCCAGCGTATCCTGACGCCGCGGCGTGCCGCCGCCGAGGTGCGCGACTGGATCGGGCGGGGCGAGCGGGTCGGCATCCTGTTCGGGCCGGAACGCACCGGGCTCGAGAACGACGACATGGTCCATGCCGACACCGCGCTCTCGATCCCGGTCAACCCGCAGTTCTCCTCGCTCAACATCGCGCAGGCCGTGCTGCTGGTCGCCTACGAATGGGTGACGGCGACGGCGGAGGCTCCGGCCGAGCGCATGTCCGACCATTCGGCGCGGCCCGCGACCAAGGAGGAGCTGCAGAACCTGTTCGACCATCTCGAGCGCGCGCTCGACCAGTCGGGCTTCCTGCGCAACAAGGACATGCGACCTTCGATGGTGCTCAATCTCAAGGCGCTGCTGCAGCGCGCCGAGATGACGGAGCAGGAGGCGCGCACCTTCCACGGCGTCATCAAGTTTCTCTCCAAGAACAAACACGAGGAATGACAATGTCGACGACGGCAAGAATCTCCTGGGTAGACGGCGCCCTGTTCGTCGCCGAAGCGGGCAGCGGCCACACCATCACCATGGACGGCTCGCCCGAGGTCGGCGGCCGCAACCTCGCGTCGCGGCCGATGGAGGTGGTGCTGATGGGCATGGGCGGCTGCACGGCGATCGACGTCGTGTCGATGCTGAAGAAGCAGCGCCAGGACATCGAGGGCGTGGAGGTCTCGCTGGTCGCCGAACGGGCCGACGACCATCCCAAGGTCTTCACGTCAGTGAAGCTCGTCTACACTGTGCGCGGCCGCAAATTGAACAAGGCGCTGGTCGAACGGGCGGTCAGCCTGTCGGACGAGAAGTACTGTTCGGCCACCGCCATGGTGAAGAAGTCGGGCGAGGTCACGCACGAGGTCGTGCTGGTCGAGGTCTAAACCCTTGATATCGCAGCAGGAACGCGTGCTTGACTGGCCAGTGTTCGCCAGTATGTTCCGCCCTTCTTCCGGAGAACGTGGTTGTGGGCCGTTCGGGCCCTCATCCCGCCCCGACTGAAGCCCCTGTAATCAGGTGCCAGTCGGACCAAGGCCTATCCGGACAACAGCGCGTCACCGCAAAGCGGGGCGCAAAACCGACGGAGTGCTGCGTGAGCAAGCGCGCGAATTCGAAGTACAAGATCGACCGCCGCCTCAGGGTCAACCTGTGGGGCCGTCCCAAGAGCCCGATCAACAAGCGTGAATACGGTCCCGGCCAGCATGGCCAGGGCCGCACCAAGCCGACCGACTATCGCCTGCAGTTGATGGCGAAGCAGCGCCTCAAGGGCTACTATGGCTCGGTCGGCGAGCGTCAGCTCCGCCGCTATTATCTCGAGGCCGTGCGCCGCAAGGGCGACACCGGCGAGAACCTGGTCGAGCTGCTCGAGCGCCGGCTGGACGCCGTCATCTACCGCATGAAGTTCGCCATCACCGTGTTCGCCAGCCGCCAGCTCGTGAGCCACGGCCACGTTAAGGTGAACGGCCGTCGCGTGAACATCTCCTCCTACCTGGTGAAGGACAACGACGTCATCGAACTGACCTCGAAGGCCAAGGAAATGGCCCGGGTCATCGAGGCGACGCAAACCGCCGAGCGCGACGTGCCGGAGTATGTCACGGCCGACCATCAGGAGATGAAGGGCACCTACGTCCGCGGACCGAAGCTGGCCGACGTGCCGTACCCGGTCCAGATGGAGCCGTCGCTGGTCGTCGAGTACTACAGCCGCTAAACGGCGCTTCCACCCCGAATACTGCGAAAACCCGTCCTTTGTGGCGGGTTTTTTGCTTCAAATTCTTGATATCGCCACGGTTCCGGCTGTCCGGTGGGGGAAGGTGAGCCTATAATTTTGTGGGGTTTTTGGGGCTGGAGACGACGGGTATGCGGATGGTCCGATTGGCGGTCTTGGCTACGGTCGCGGTCGTAGTCTGCGGGGCTGCCTACGCTTATCGTGATGTTGTGGCCCAGCGCCTGGGCTTTGGCGGGCCGGCCAAGGCCGCCGAGCAGGCCCAGAGCAGCCCGGCTGCCATGGCGCAGCCGCCGGGCCGGCGCGGGCGCGCCAATCCCGGCGGACCGGTGCCGGTCGTGGTCGACAAGATCGCGCAGAAGCCGATGCCGGTCGCCGTCGATGCGGTCGGCACTGTGCAGGCGATCGCCTCCATCCAGATCAAGCCTCGCCTCGACAGCCAAATCATGAAGGTTCATGTCGAGGAGGGCGCGCTGGTCAAGGAAGGCGACCTGCTGTTCGAGCTCGATTCGCGGACGCTGAGAGCGCAGATCGGCCAGATCGAGGCGCAGATTCGCAAGGATCAGGCGCAGCTCGCCCAGGCGCGGCGCGATCACCAGCGCTACGAGGATCTCCTCGGCAAGAACGCTGGTACGGTCGTGCAGCGCGACACCGCGCTAACGTCGGTGAAGGCCGCCGAGGCCCAACTCGAGGCCGACGAAGCCGCCAAGGCCAGCACTGCGACGCTGCTTACCTACACCGAAATTCGCGCGCCGGTTTCCGGCCGCATCGGCTCGATTTCGAGCAAGGCCGGCGCCGTCGTGCGGGTCGGCGACAATTCGGCCAACAGCACGCTCGCGACCATCAACCAGATCGATCCGATCTACGTCACCTTCGCGATCCCGCAGGTCATCCTGCCCGACCTTCGCGCCGCCATGGCCAAGGGCGAGGTGACGGTGACGGCGATCGTCGACGACACCAAGAATCAGTCGGGCGCCATGGCCTTCATCGAAAACAGCGTCGACCCCAACACCGGAACGGTGACCGCCAAGGCGCGGATCGGCAATGCCAACGAGCTGCTGTGGCCCGGGCAGTTCGTCAAGGTGGAGATCATTCTCGGAGTGGAGAATAGTGCGATCGCCGTTCCGTCGGCCGCCGTGCAGCTCGGGCCGCAGGGCGCCTACGTGTTCGTCGTCAAGGACGGCATCGCCGAGCTTCGACCGATCATCGTCAAGCGCACGCAGAACGGCGAGTCCGTCATCGGCAGGGGACTGCAGGACGGCGAGCAGGTGGTGGTCGATGGCCAGCTGCGTCTGGTCAACGGGGCAGCGGTCGCGGTCCGTGCGCCGCCGCCGGAGCCCGCGAAGCCCGTCTCGCCACCTCGCGGCTGAGCGGCAGGGAGACGGGACATGCTTTCGGCCCTCTGCATCCGCCGCCCGGTGATGACCATCCTTCTGATGGCGTCGTTCGTGATCGCGGGGCTCTTCGCTTACAGGGAGCTGCCCGTCGCCGCCATTCCCCGCGTCGATTTTCCGACCATCCAGGTCACTGCGCAGCTTCCTGGCGCCAGCCCCGAGACGATGGCGGCATCGGTCGCATCGATCCTCGAACGCCAGTTCTCGACCATCGCCGGCGTTACGGCGATGACCTCGGCCTCATCGCTCGGCAACACTTCGATCGTCCTGCAGTTCGATCTCAATCGGAGTATCGACGGTGCCGCGCTCGATGTGCAGTCGGCGATCTCGTGGGCAATGCGGCGCCTGCCGCCGGAGATGACGACGCCGCCCAGCTTCCGCAAGGTCAATCCGGCGGACTGGGCCGTGATGTTGCTGACGCTGCGGTCCTCGCAGGTCCGCTTGTCGGATGTCGACGCCTTCGCCAGCCGGGCGATCTTGCCGCGCGTCTCGACCCTGCCCGGGGTGGCGCAGGTCCTGATCTTCGGTTCGCAGAAGTTCGCCGTGCGCGTGCGCGCCGATCTCGACCAGTTGGCGGTCCGCGGGCTCACCATGCAGGAGCTGCAGAACGCCGTCGTCAACGCCAACTCGAGCAAGCCGGTGGGCTCGATTGCCGACCGGCGCCAGAACGCCATCCTCGAGGCCACCGGGCCGATCAACTCGGCCGCCGACTACATGCCGGTGATCGTCACCTGGCAGAACGGTGCGCCAGTCCGCATTTCCGACGTCGCCACGGCGATCGATAGCGTGGAAAACGACAAGGTCGCGAGCTGGCTCGACGGCACGCGGGCCATCGTCATGGGCGTCTATCGCCAGCCCGACGCCAATACCGTGGAAGTCGTCGACCGGGTCAAGGCCATCCTGCCGCAGATCCAGGCCGAGCTGCCGCCCGGGGTCGAGATCCAGCTGATGGCCGACCGCTCCAAGCCGATCCGCGAGGCGATCGCCGACGTCGAGTTCACGCTCGCTCTGGCCGCCGTTCTGGTCATCATCGCGATCTACTTCTTCCTGCGCACCTTCCGGGCGACGCTCATTCCCGCGATCGCGCTGCCGATCTCCATCATCGGTACCTTTGCCGGCATGTATGCGCTTGGCCATTCGATCGACAACATCTCGCTGCTGGCGCTCACGCTCGCGGTCGGATTCGTCGTCGACGATGCCATCGTCATGCTCGAGAACATCGTCCGGCACATCGAGGCCGGCGAGAAGCCGATGGAGGCGGCCTTCAAGGGCGCCAAGGAGGTCAGCTTCACCATCGTCTCGATGACGCTGTCGCTGGTCGCGGTCTTCATTCCTGTACTGTTCATGGGCGGCGTCGTCGGCCGCATGTTCAACGAGTTCGGCCTGGTCATCAGCATCGCCATCCTGATCTCGGGCATCGTGTCGCTGACGCTGACGCCGATGCTGTGCTCGCGCCTGCTGAAGCCGGTCGACCATCACGAGAAGCACAATGCGCTGGTGCGCGGGTTCGAATGGAGCTTCAACAAGGTCAGCGCCGGCTACGCCTGGGCGCTCAAGCGCACCGTACGCCTGCCGCGCCTCGTGCTCGGCCTCACCCTCGGGACGTTCGTCCTGACCGTCATCCTGTTCCAGGTGGTGCCCAAGGGCTTCTTCCCGACCGAGGACATCGGTCAGATCATTGGCTCCTCAGTCGGTCCGGACGATGCCTCGTTCGACGCCATGGTTGCCCGCCAGTCGGTGCTGGCCGAGGCCATCCGGCGCGATCCGGACGTCACGTCAGTGGTGTCTACGGTCGGCTTCGGCGGCGCGGCGGCGACGGTCAATTCCGGCCGCTTGTTCATCATGCTGCGCGACAAGCCCGAGCGGAAGGACAGCGCCGAGCAGGTCGTCGCCCGCCTGCGCCGTGCCACGGCGGGGGTCCCCGGCATCAATGTCTACTTCCGGCCGGCGCAGTCGATCAACATCGGCACGACCTTGACGCGCGCGCAGTACCAGTTCGGCATGCGCTCCAGCGACCTCGCGACCCTGCGCGACTACGCCCCGCAGATGGAAGCCAGGATGCGCCGTATCCCCAGCATCCTCGACGTCAACTCCGACCTGCAGGTCCGCGCCCGCTCGGCGATGATCGACATCGACCGCGACACCGCCTCGCGTCTCGGCGTCTCGGTCGACCAGATCCGCCAGCTGCTGTATTCCGCCTTCGGCTCCCGCCAGGTGTCGACGATCTATGCCTCCGACGACACCTACCAGGTGATCCTCGAGGCCGATCCGAAATACGCCGATGCCAGCGACATCCTGCGCCGGCTCCAGATCCGCACGCCGAGCGGCGCGCTGGTGCCGCTCGACACGCTGGCCAAGCGCATCGACAAGCCGACCTCGCTCACCGTCAACCACATCGCCCAGCTCCCGGCGGTGATCATCTCCTTCAATCTGGCCCCCGGCGTGGCACTGGGCGAGGCCGTCCGCGACATCGAGGCCGCGGCGGCCGAGGTCGGCTTGCCGGCCAATATCGCGACCAGTTTCGAGGGCAGCGCCCAGGTCTTCCAGCAGGCGGTCGCCAACCAGGGCCTGCTGCTGTTCGGCGCCATCCTCGTGATCTACATCATCCTCGGCATCCTCTACGAGAGCTTCATCCATCCGCTCACCATCCTGTCGGGCCTGCCTTCTGCCGGCATCGGTGCGATCGTCATCCTGATGTTGTTCGGCATGGACCTCAGCGTCATCGCCATGATCGGCATCATCATGCTGATCGGCATCGTGAAGAAGAACGCCATCATGATGGTCGATTTCGCGATCGTGCGGCGGGCCCACGGCGCGGACGCCGAGACGGCGATCGTCGAGGCCGCCCTGCTGCGCTTCCGGCCGATCATGATGACCACCGTCTGCGCCCTGCTTGGCGCGCTGCCGATCGCCGTCGGCCATGGCGCCGGCGCCGAACTGCGTCAGCCGCTGGGCATCGCCGTGGTCGGCGGCCTTCTGGTGTCGCAGCTGCTCACACTGTTCATCACGCCGGTGGTCTACATCTGGTTCGACCGGCTGGCCGGCATGCGGCTCAGTCCCGGCTGGGCCAGGCGCTGGCGCACCAAGGGCCGCATACCCGTGACGCCCGCCGAGTAATCCCGCCACGCTGGAGTTGACGAAATGACCGACGACATCGGCGCCTTCGTGCCGGGCCTGCGTGTCCGCCTGGAAGGCCGTGCTGGCGGTCCGCTCTCGGGCCTCACCTTCGCCGCCAAGGATCTCTTCGATGTCGCCGGGGTGCCGACCGGCGGCGGCAACCACGACTGGCCGACCGGCCGGCCGGTGCCGACGCGGCACGCCTGGGCGGTGCAGACCCTGCTCGATGGCGGCGCGACGCTGATCGGCAAGACGATCACCGACGAAGTCTCGCTCGGCATCCTGGGCGAGAACGCCTTCGACGGCACGCCGGTGAACGTCCGCGCACCGGGACGCGTGCCGGGCGGCTCGTCGTCCGGTTCGGCCGCGGCCGTCGCGGCGGGGATCTGCGACACCGCGCTCGGCACCGACACCGGCGGCTCGGTGCGTGTGCCTGCGAGCTTCTGCGGTCTCTACGGCATCCGCCCGACGCACGGCCGCCTCGACCTGGCCGGCATGCTGCCCCAGGCGCCGACCTCGGACACCACGGGCTGGTTCGCACGCGACGCCGAGACCTTCGCCAAGGTGTCGTCGGCATTGTTGAGCGAGGCCATTCCAACCAAGCTACCCGACAAGCTTGTCGTCGCCGTCGACACCTTCGGCTTTGCCGATGCCAACGTCGGCGCAGCGCTGCAGCCGATGGTGAAGCGTCTGGCAGCACTGGTGGGCGCGAGCCGCGAGGAGATCATGGCGCCGCAGGGCCTCTCGGTGTGGGCGCGGGCGCAACGCACCCTGCAGCCGCACGAGGCCTTCAACACCTTCCGCGCGTGGCTCGACGCGGGTAACCCGCGCCTCGCCTTCTCGGTCGCCAGGGCGCTGGTGATGGGCTCGATGATCGCCGAGAGCGATCGGGTCTGGGCCAATCTGATGCGCCAGGAAGCCCGCAGCCGGATGGCCTGGCTGCTGAAAGCGGGCACCATCCTCTGTATGCCGACCACGCCGTTTCCGGCGCCGCTGCGCGGCCAGCCGCTTTCCGTGCTCGATCCGTTGCGCGATCGCATCACCTGCCTCTGCGCACAGGGCGGCCTCGCCGGTCATCCGCAGGTCAATATTCCCGGGTCGACGGTCGACGGCCTGCCGGTCGGCCTGTCGATCATCGGCCCGCGCGGCAGCGACGCCACGCTGGTCGCCGTGGCGCGCGCCCTGGAGAAGACGGCGTGAGCGATCGCACGCCCAACATTCCCGAAGTCGTCGCCGAAGTGAGCACGCTGTTCGAGCGCTACGAGCAGGCGCTGATCGACAAGAACGTCGAGGTGCTCGACGCCACTTTCTGGAACAGCCCGTACGCCATCCGGCTGGCGAACCACGAGCACGGCTACGGTTTCGACCGCATCCATGCCCATCGCGTGGCGCGCGTGCCGGGGCCCGGCACCAAGGAGAAGCGCCTGCGCCTCGATATCGTGACCGTGGGTCGCGACGTCGCTACCGTCACGCTGGTCTACAAGGTCCGCGGCAAGGACATGACCGGCCGGCAGATGCAGACCTGGGTGCGTTTCCCCGGTGTGGGCTGGAAAGTCATCGCCGCCCATGTCTCTATGATCGGGGAAACGCCCGTATTGTAGAGGCCGCAATGACAAAAGAGACACCGCAGCTCGGCAACGTGATGACTCCCGATGCGGCCTGGGTCGCCAAGGTGAGCGAGCCTGCCCTCGAACCCGATCTGCCGATCGTCGATCCGCACCATCATCTGTGGCAGCGCACCGGCAACGACTACATGTTCCACGACCTGCTGGCCGACACCCAGACCGGCCACAACATCGTCGGCACCGTCTTCGTCGATTGCCACTCGATGTACCGCAAGGAAGGTCCGGCCGAGTTGCGCTGCACCGGCGAGACCGAGTTCGCCAATGGCGTCGCCGCCATGAGTGCCAGCGGCCTCTACGGCAATCTGCGCGCCTGCGCCGGCATCGTCGGCCATGTCGACCTGCGCCTGGGCAACAGGGCGGGCGCCGTGTTCGATGCCCAGATCGCCGCCGGCAATGGCCGCTTCAAGGGCATCCGCCACCAGACCGGCTGGGACGCCGATCCCGGCATCAGGAACTCGCGCACCGATCCGACGCCCGAGCTGACGCGCGACAAGACCTGGCGCGAGGGCTTCAGGGAGCTGGCCAAACGCGATCTCACCTTCGACGCCTGGCTCTATCATCCGCAGCTCGGCGAGATCGCCGACCTCGCCGATGCGTTTCCCGACACCGCCATCGTGCTCGACCATGTCGGCGGCCCGCTGGGCTACGCGGGCTATGCCGGCCGTCATGACGAGGTGCGCGCGGCCTGGAAAAAGTCGATGGCCGAGCTGGCGCGGCGACCGAATGTCACGGTCAAGGTCGGCGGACTCGGCATGGCGATGGGCTGGTTCGATTTCTACCAGCGGCCGGCGCCGCCGGATTCGGAGGAGCTCGCGCGCGCCTTCAAGCCGTGGGTCGAGACCTGTATCGAATTGTTCGGCGCCGAGCGCTGCATGTTCGAAAGCAACTTCCCGGTCGACAAGATCACGTCGGGCTATGGCGTGCTGTGGAATGCTTTCAAGCGACTCACATCGGCTGCGTCGGCAGCCGAGAAGACTGCCCTGTTTTCGGGCACGGCGCGAAGAGTCTACCGGCTGCCCTGATGGGCGTTTGACATTCTCGTCGACGGGCTGCACTTTCGCCGGACAACTGCTGCGCCCGGTGTGGGCCAGCGTCGGCAGGCCGGCCAACGGCCGCCGTGAATCAGGGAAGCGGGGGAGACGTCGACACGCAGACGTTCGACCTCCGCGAGTGCAACGCTAGGAGGAGCAATCATGCGTTCTATGATTAAGTTTGTCGGAATCGCCACTGCCTTGGCGGTGGGGGTCGGAGCGGGCAGCGCTACCGCCCAGGACAAGAAGGTCCGCCTGCAGATGCAGTCGGCCTTTGCGTCGACCCTGGGCCTGCTTGGCCCGAACGCCCAATACACGGTCAATCAGATCAACAAGCTGTCGGGCGGCAGCATCGACGCCAAGTTCTTCGAACCCGGCGCGCTGGTGCCGCCGAGCCAGCACTTCGACGCCGTGGCGTCGGGCGCGCTCGACGCAGCCTGGGCGACGCCCGGCTACTGGACCGGCAAGGACATCGCCTTTGCCGTCTTCTCGACGGTGCCCTTCGGCCCCGGCATCCCCGAGTATCTTGGCTGGATGAAGGCGGGCGGCGGCGAAAAGCTGATGCAGGCGCTGTACGCCAAGTACGGCATCCACTCGATGGTCTGCCACATGATCCCGCCGGAAGCCTCGGGCTGGTTCCGCAAGGAGATCAACTCAGTCGACGATCTCAAGGGTCTGAAGATGCGCTTCTTCGGGCTCGGCGCCAACGTCATGCAGAACCTGGGCGTTTCGACCCAGCTCCTGCAGGCCGGTGAAATCTTCCAGGCGCTGCAGCTCGGCACGATCGACGCCACCGAGTTCTCCATGCCGGTGATGGACCTCAGCCTCGGCTTCCACCAGGTGGCGAAGTTCTACTACTTCCCCGGCTGGCACCAGCAGGCCACCGTCGGCGATCTGATCATCAACAAGGCCAAGTGGGATTCGCTCTCGCCGACCCAGAAGGCGGTCATCGAGGCGGCGTGCGACCAAGCCACCCTGAAGGGTATCGCCGACGGCGAGACCTTGCAGGGTCCGGCGATCGCGGAGCTGGTCTCGAAGGGCGTGCAGCTCAAGACCTGGTCCCCCGAGTTCCTGGCCGCCTTCGAGCGCGAGTGGAAGAAGGTGGCCGACGAGCAGGCCGCCAAGAGCCCCGAGTTCAAGAAGGCGTGGGATTCGCTCTCCAAGTACCGGGCCGAGTACAAGATCTGGGGTGATCGGGCTTATCTGAAATAGCGTCGGGTTTCGGAACGGCCATCCCTGTCGGGATGGCCGTTTCTTTCTGGGAGGAGCGTATGTACGCGCTGCTGGGGGCTAGCGACGCGATCAACCGGGTGCTGGAGCGTATCGCGCGCGTGTTCGGTTGGCTGTTCGTCGTGTTGGCATTTATCATTTGCTGGGACATTTTGACTCGCAAGCTGGGCTTTCAAATCCCAGGCTTTGGATCGACGCCGATCCAGGAGTTGGAGTGGCATGTGCACGGCCTGCTGTTCCTGCCGTGGATCGGCTACTGTTACATCCGCAACGCCCATGTTCGTATCGATGTCTTCGTCGCCCACAGGCCGGCGCGCACGCAGGCGCGGCTCGAAGTGTTCGGCATCATCCTCTTCGCGATCCCCTACAGCCTGGTCGCGACCTACTTCTCGTACCTTTTCTTCCAGGTCTCGTTCCTGCAGAACGAGGCGTCGGATGCGCCCAATGGACTGCCTTATCGCTGGATCATGAAGTTCGCGCTGTTCGCCGGCCTGGTGCTTCTCGACATGGCCGTCGCTTCCGTCCTCATGCGCAAGCTGGTGCAATTGTTCGGTCCGCCGGATCTGGCGGCTCGGGCGGCGGCGCCGGCACCGCAAGTCCACGTCTGAGGGGAAGCCGGTCATGTTCATGGATTGGCTTGCCGATCATCTCGCCGTGTTGATGTTCCTGGCTTTGACCGGGATCATGTTCATCGGCTTCCCTGTCGCCTTCGTGCTGGGCGGGGTTGCGCTGGGCTTCGCCGTGCTCGGCATGTACTTCGACGTCTTCCGCCCGGCCCAGCTCGGCAGCCTGATCCCGCGAATCTGGGGCCAGGCGGTGCAGAACCAGGTCCTGATCGCGGTGCCCATGTTCGTCTTCATGGGGACAATTCTCGAACGATCGGGTGTCGCCGACGCCCTCCTGAAGGCGTTGCAGGTCCTGACGCGACGCATTCCGGGCGGGCTCGCCATGTCGGTCACCATCATGGGCACCATCATGGCGGCGAGCACCGGCATCGTCGGCGCGTCGGTGATCATGCTGACCCTGATTGCGTTGCCGACGATGCTCGCCGCCGGCTACAACAAGGAACTCAGCGTCGGCACCATTGCCTCGGCCGGCACACTGGGCATCCTGATCCCTCCCAGCATCATGCTGGTCATCATCGGCGACCTGATGACGATCTCGGTCGGCACCCTGTTCGTCGCGTGCCTCATACCCGGCCTGCTGATGTCGGGAGTCTTCCTCCTCTATCAGACGGTTCTGGCGACGGCTCGGCCCCATCTCGCACCTCCCCTTCACGCGGATGTCGGGCCACAGGGCAGTGTCGAACTGCTGAAGTTGGTGCTTCGGAGCTTTCTGCCGCCTGCCTTCCTGATCGGCGTCGTCCTGGGCTCGATCTTCGCCGGCTTCGCGACGCCAACGGAAGCCGGCGGCGCCGGTGTCGCCGGCGCGCTGTTGCTGGCGTGGTGGAACAAGCGGCTGAGCTGGCGGATGATGCGCGACGTCATCGACAGCTCGGCCCTCACCAACGGCCTTGTGTTCTTCATCATCTTCGGCGCGACCCTGTTCTCCTTCGTCTTCCGGGCGTTGGGCGGCGACGACCTGGTCGTCGAGATTCTCGCGGCGATGGGCCTGAAAGACGGATGGTCGATCCTGATCTTCGTGATGGTGCTGGTCTTCATCATGGGGTTCTTCTTCGACTGGCTCGAGATCTGCCTGATCGTCCTGCCGATCTTCGCGCCGATCCTGAGACAGTTGGACTTCGAGCCGCACCTGGCCACCAACAAGGAGTTCATGGTCTGGTTCATCGCTCTCGTCGCGGTGAACATGCAGACCGCGTTCCTGACCCCTCCGTTCGGCTTCGCGCTCTTCTACATGAAAGGCATTGTGCCGCCGTCGATAACCATGCAGCACATCTACCGCGGCATCATTCCGTTCGTGGCCTTGCAGTTGATTGCGCTGATCGGGTTGATCATCTGGCCCGACATCGCCCTGTGGCTGCCGCGAACGTTCGGCTATCTGGACTGATCGCGTGGCGGCCGCCGAGTGGTCGCCCTGCTGACGCTCGCTTCGGCGATCGAGCGCGTGCTGCGCACGATCGCCGACTGGACGGGCTGGCTGATCATGCCGGCTTCGCCACGGCGACCGAGAGCGCCGGAAGTCACCGGTTTGCTTGACTGACCCGGTGACAGGCGCGTCCCAACCGGCCTAGACTTTATCCCTCGCGTTTTTGAGGGCTTTATCATGCGTCGCATCTTGCTGGCATCGGCCGTCGCTCTGGCGACCGCCGTTTCTTCGATCGCTTCCGCGCAGACGTTGCGCGTCGTCATGCATTCCGACGTGAAGGTGCTCGATCCGATCTGGAGCGGCGCCTATATCACGCGCAACCACGGCTACATGCTCTACGACACGCTGTTCGCCATGGACGAGAAGTTCCAGGTGAAGCCGCAGATGGTCGACAGTTACACGACCAGCGACGATGGATTGACCTGGACCTTCAAGCTGCGCGACGGCCTCGAATGGCACGACGGCCAGCCGGTGACGGCGGAGGATTGCGTCGCCTCGCTGAAGCGCTGGTCGGCGCGCGACGCGATGGGCCAGAAGCTCGCGCAGTCGATCCTGGAGTACAAGATCGTCGATCCGAAGACGTTCCAGATCGTGCTCAAGGAGAAGTTCGGCCAGCTCATCCAGGCGATCGGCAAGCCGTCGGTCGTCGTGCCCTTCATGATGCCCAAGCGCATCGCCGAGACCGATCCGTTCAAGCAGATCGACGAGTACGTCGGCTCCGGCCCGTTCGTGTTCAAGAAGGATGAATGGAAGCCGGGCGAGAAGCTGGTCTACACCAAGTTCGCCAAGTACAAGCCGCGCGCCGAGCCGATGTCGGGTCTGGCCGGCGGCAAGGTCGTGGGCCTCGACAGGGTCGAATGGGTGTGGATTCCCGACGCCGAGACCCAGGTGAACGCCCTGCTGAACGGCGAGATCGACATGCTGGAGTCGGTGAGCTCCGATCATCTGCCGCTGCTCGAGAAGAACAAGAACATCCGCATCATCAAGAACACGACCTCCAACCAGTACGTGTTCCGCATGAACTGGCTGCTGCCGCCCTTCAACAACGTCAAGGTCCGCCAGGCCGCGGCGATGGCGCTGAACCAGATCGATTTCCTGCAGGCCAACATCGGCGACAGCCGCTTCTACCGGACCTGCAAGGCGATGTTCACCTGCGGCACGCCGCTCGCCACCGACGCCGGCATGGCAGGGCTGGTCGAGGGCAATTCGGCCAAGGCCAAAGAGATGCTGGCGGCATCGGGCTACGACGGCACGCCCGTCACGCTGCTCTATCCGACCGACCTCGGCGTCATCAGGCAGCTCGGCCCCGTCGCCAAGGCGGCCCTCGAAAAGGCCGGCTTCAAGGTCGATCTGCAGGCGCTGGATTGGCAGAGCATGATCGTGCGGCTCCAGAAGAAGGTGCCGGTGTCGGAAGGCGGCTGGAACGCCTTTTCCACGAGCTGGTCGCAGGTCGACATCCTCGACCCGTTGATGACGCCTTTCCTGGCCGCGAACTGCGACAAGGCCCGCGCCGGCTGGCCGTGCGACGAGGGCATGGAGAAGCTGCGCGACAAGTTCGTGAAGGCGGCCAGCGACGCCGAGAAGAAGTCGGTCGCCGAGGAAGCCCAGCGGCATGCGCTCCAGATCGTGACCCACGTGCCGCTCGGCGAATGGTTCGGCGTCGCGGCCGTCCGCGCCGACGTCGGCACGCGCCCGGTGCCGCCCCCGATCACGACCTTCTGGGGCATCACGAAGAAGTAAGAGACAAGGGGAGGATGGATTGCTCGAAACTCGTCTGACGCGCCGCGTGGCGCTGGGCGGCGCCATGGCTGCAACGCTGGCGCCGGCCGCTCGCGCGCAGGACCTCACCAAGGCGTCGATCGCGCTCCTGCGGCTGTCGTCATCCGGGCCGGTCTTCATCGCCTTCGAGAAGGGCTGGTTCAAGGAGGCGGGCGTCGATCTCACGCTGAAGGAGTTCACGGCCGCGGCGCAGGTGCCGCTCGCCATCGTCTCGGGCGATGTCGATTTCGGCACCACCGCCTTCACCGCGGGCTTCTACAATCTCGCTGCCAAGGGCGGGCTGAAGGTGATCGCGGCGCAAAGCGCTGAGCGGCCGGGCTTTCAGCTCAATGTCATCGCCGTGACGAAACAGGCGTGGGACGCCGGCGTGCGCTCGATCAAGGACCTCGCCGGCAAGCGGGTGGCCATGACCACGGCGGGCTCCTCGATGCACTATTCGATCGAGATCCTGGCCCGCAAGCACGGCGTCGACGCCAAGACCATCACCATGGTGCCGCTGCAGTCGCTGCCCAACATGGCGGCGGCCTTCAAGGGTGGGCAGGTCGATGCCGCGAGCTTTCCCATTACCACCTGGCGCCAGGTCGAGTCCGAGGCGGGCGGCCACATCATCGCCTATGTCGGCGACGAGGCGCCGTGGCAGCTCGGCGCGGTGTTCACTTTGCCCAAGACCATCGCCGAGCGCCGGCCGCTGGTCGAGAAGTTCCTGGTCGGCTACCGCCGCGGGGCCGCGGCCTACGACCAGGCTTTCGGCAAGCGCGAGAACGGCAAGCTGATCCCGGGGCCGAACTACGACGAGATGATCGCCCTCCTGAGCAAGGTCCTGAAGCAGCCGCCGGAGCGCGTCGCGCAGGGCCTGCCGTTCATCGATCCCGAGGGCCGCCTCGACGTCGGCGACATTTACAAGCAGGTGGCCTTCTGGCAGGCGAGCGGGCAGGTGTCGCGCGACGCCAATCCCAAGTCCTTCATCGACTTGAGCTTCGTGCAGGGCCACATGAACGTGCCCAAGTGACCATTGTCATCCTGAGCGCAGCGAAGGATCCTTCGGCTTCGCCTCAGGATGACAGCTTCGCTGTCACTCCGCCGCCTTCAGCTCCGCCGCCCGCAGCGACCGCAGCGCCGCATCCTCGACTTCCCAGCGCATGCCGACCTCGGCCAGACGGCCGAGCACGTCGTCGAGTTCGTGGCCGCGCTTGGTCAGCGAGTAGGTGACCTTGGGCGGGATCGTGGGTTCATAGTCGCGCCGCACCAGGCCCGCGCCTTCGAGCGTGCGCAGCCGTTCCGTCAGCATCTTGGCCGAGACGCCCGACACCCGTCGCTTGAGCTCGCCGAAGCGCTGCGGGCCGTGGGTCTTGAGATTGTAGAGAATGTAGGTCGTCCACGGCCCCATCAGCATGCGCAGGATGAAGTCCATGGGGCAGGAGGCGCTTTCCTTCCGGGGCTCGGCGATGGCGTTCATGGGACAGCCTCTAAGTTACGAATTGGTACCTACTGGCAAATATATAGTCCTCTCCTTAAATGATTCCAGTCACTTTACGTAATCAACTGAACTCCGGAAATGAAATCGTCGTTTCCCAAGTCAAATCAAAGGATTGGAGAGTCTCATGACCAACATTGCTGTCGTCTATCACTCGGGTTTTGGCCACACCCAGGCTCTCGCCGAGGCCGTTGCCACGGGTGCCAGGGTGGTGCCGGGAACCAAGGTGAACTTGGTTCCGGTGGCCGAAGCGGAGGCCCGCGAGGTCGAGTTGGACGCCGCCGACGCGATTGTCTTCGGCAGCCCGACCTACATGGGCAGCGTCTCGGCCGACTTCGCCAGGTTCGAGGAATGGACGTCAAAGCGCTGGATGGCGCGGGCCTGGCAGAACAAGCTCGCCGCCGGCTTCACCAATTCGGCGTCGTGGAACGGCGACAAGCAGAACACGCTGGTCCAGCTCATGACGCTTGCCATGCAGCACGGCATGGTCTGGGTCGGTCTCGGCCTGGCGCCGGGCTTCAACCACTCCAAGGGCTCGATCGAGGATCTCAATCGGCTGGGCGCTTCGATCGGCGCGATGGCGCAGTCCAATGGCGATCAGGGCGTCGAGGGTATCGCCGCCTCGGACTTCAGGACCTTCGAGGCGCTGGGCCGGCGCGTCGCCGAGGCGGCTGGCCGCTGGAAGGAAGAGCCGCTCGCCCAGGCGGCGTGACCGGCCGCGTCAATTGAGCCGTCCGGCGGCGGCGCCGGACGGCAGCGCGAGCTGAAGCCCCGCATCCGCGAGCGCCACGGCGAACGACTTGAGCCGGAGCGCCGCGACGCGCGCGGCGGGCGGCACCATCATCGCCTCGAGGGACGCCAGCAGCGGCCCGTCGTGGTCGCCCTGCGCCAGGCCGCACAGGGCGATCAAGGTCGCCTCGTCGCGGCTCAGGCACGAACAGGGCGGCGCGTGGATCTCGAGCGCGCGCCGGGCGCCGAACAGCAGCACATCCATGAGGGTCGCGAAGTCGGTCAGGATGTCGAGGAGCCCGGCCACCTTGAAGCCGCGCACCAGGGTCGAGCCTTCAGGCGGCAGCGCCCGGTCGAACCGCCAGCCGACCAGCTCGCACTGCCACTGCCGCAGCGCCCACAGGATGAAGCGCTCGCCGAGCGGCAGCGCACAGATGCAGTCCGGGCGGCCGCAGGTCGGCTGCGGGCCGATTTGCGACAGACCGAAGTCCTCGTCCGTCGAGTTTTGCATGGCATCACCTCGCGTCGATCTGGCGTTGACGACGAAGCCATTGTATGCCAGTAAGAATTATTCGCAATAACAAACGACAGGTGCTGCATGGATCATTCACCGCGCCCGATGCACGCCGACGATGCCAAAAAGATCGAGGTCGCGATCGAGGTCGCGTGGGATGGCCCCGATCTCGACATCCCGGTCGTCGACAGCGGCGCGCTGATGAGCGGCCGGCGCGAGCTGGTCATCCGGCACAATGGGCAAGCCTACCGCTTGCGCGTGACCACTTCCGAAAAGTTGATCCTCACGAAGTGAAAATGACAGCACTGCCAGCACCGAAGATTCTTTTGAGATAATTTGACAGGTTCAGCAGGAAACGATAGGTATTTTCCTGTAGATTGGCCGAAGTGCAGGAGCGCTCCGGGCAGCCTGCCAAACCCACATGAGGCGACCGCGCCACCGGATCTCCCTCCGGCGTGCCCCCCTGATCCTTGAGGGATCGAATACGCCTCGGCATGGTCCTGACCATGCCCTCGACAACGAACGACGAGACCCAAACAGCAAACAGCGCCGACGGCGAACGTCGGCCCCGGGCGAACGGTTTGTGAGTGGAGTCAGGACAGATATCCGGACAGAACGCGTTACATTCAGGCGTCCACAAATAATGCGAGAAGGCCGTGCAAACACGGCATCGAACGGCCCTCCGGGCCGTGAAAAACCATGTGGGACTTGGCCGGGGACGCGGGCAGGGAGTTTGCCCGCGTCCGGCCGTTGCGCGCGCGGCGCAGACGGATGGGAAGGGAAGCCGGATGTCGACGGCGGCCGCTACTTCTTGCTGATGTTCCAGAGGATCGGCACCGGCGCCGGGATCCAGCCTTCGAGCCGGTCCTTGCGGTAGGCGCCGAACGACTTGTACTGGCCGAGCACGAGGTACATCGCCTGGTCCATGACGCGGTCGGAGACGGCGATGGCCAGCAGCTTCTGCTTCTCGGGGTCGGTCTCGCGGGCGAAGTCGGCGCGCAGCTTCTCGATCTCGGGATCGCACGGCCAGCCGAACCACGCCTTGTCGCAGCCGCCGCTGACGAAGGAGTTGCTGGCCGGGCTCTCGGTCCCGGCGGTGACGGTGGTGGTGTAGAAGATGTTCCAGCCGCCCTTGTCCGGCGCATCCTTGCGGGCACGACGCGACACCACGGTCTGCCAGTCCATCGCCTGCAGGTCGACCTTGAAGCCGACCTTCTCCAGCGCCTGCTTGCCGACCGGTGGCAGCTGGTTGGAGGATTGCAGGTCGGTCTGGTGCATCATGACGATCGGCGTGCCGTCGTAGCCGCTTTCCTTGAGGAGCTGGCGCGCCTTCTCGAGGTCGGGCTTGATCAGCAGGTCGCCGTACTTCTTCTCATGGGGCGAGCCGCAGACCAGCGGTGCGTTGCAGATGCTGTAGATCTCGGGATTGCCGACCTGGGCGCGCAGGAAATCCTCCTGGGCGATGGCGTACATCGCCGCCTGCCGCGCCTTCACGTTGTTGAACGGCGGGTGGAGGTGGTTGAAACGCATGA
>JAUXWB010000357.1 GCA_030684475.1 Reyranella sp.
GAGCATGGGGACGTAGAACGCCCCGTCGTAGCGAATCAGGATCGGCTTGTTGTTGGCGAGAAGCTCGGCGAACAACGACACGAAGAAGAGAAGACCGAAGACGACGAGCGAGACCATGCCGCGCCGGCTGGCGCGAAAGGCGGCAAGGCGCCGGCGGCTGAGCGGGCTCATCAGGAGCGCGCCTCGAAGTCGATGCGCGGATCGACGACGGTGTACATGAGGTCGCCCAGGATGCCCATGACGAGGCCGATCAGCCCGAAGAAGTAGAGTGTTCCGAACATGACCGGATAGTCGCGGTTGAGCGCCGCCTCGAAGCCGAGCAGGCCGATGCCGTCGAGCGAGAAGATCACCTCGATCAGCAGGGAGCCCGTGAACAGGATTCCGACGAAGGCGGCGGGAAAGCCCGCGATCACGATCAGCATGGCGTTGCGGAAGACGTGACCGTAGAGCACGCGGCGCTCGACCAGCCCCTTGGCGCGGGCGGTCAGCACGTACTGCTTGTTGATCTCCTCGAGGAACGAATTCTTGGTGAGGAACGTCAGGGTCGCGAACCCGCCGATCACCATGGCGCCAATCGGCAGGGCCATGTGCCAGAAATAGTCGAGAACCTTGTCGACCAGGCCGAGCGAACTCCAGTCGTCCGACACCAGGCCGCGCAACGGGAACCACTTGAAGTAGCTGCCGCCTGCGAAAACCACGACGAGCAGCAGCGCGAACAGGAACCCGGGGATCGCGTTCAGCATGATCAGGGCGGTGGACGTCGATACGTCGAAGCGCGAGCCGTCGCGAACCGCCTTGGCGATGCCGAGCGGGATCGACACGAGATAGATCAGCAGCGTGGTCCACAGGCCGAGCGAGATCGACACCGGCATCTTCTCGATCACCAGGTCGACGACGCGCCTGTTGCGGAAGAAACTCTCGCCGAAATCGAACACGAGATAGTTCTTCATCATCAGCAGGAACCGCTCGTAGACCGGCTTGTCGAAGCCGTACATCTTCTCGATGCGCTCGATCAGCTCCCTGGGCAGGCCGCGCGCGCCGCGGTAGCCGCCGGCGCCGCTGCCCAGGTCGGTTTGCGAGCGTTGCACCGTCTCGCCCCCCGAGGCGCTGCCCGAGAACCGCTCGGTGGCGCCCACCGCCGTCCCCTGTATCTGAGCCAGCATCTGCTCGACCGGGCCGCCGGGAGCCGCCTGGATGATGATGAAATTGACCACCATGATGCCGAGCAGGGTCGGCACCACCAGCATCAGACGGCGCAGGATGTAGGCGAGCATGGGGTGTTGGCCGCCTACTTCCTCTCGCCGCGTTGCAGGGCCCGGTCCTTCGCCTCGTCGATCCACCAGGTGTCGAAGGCGACGGGGGCATAGCGGGCGCTCTTTGCCGGCAGCCCGAAGCGGTTCCAGTAGGCGACGTAGGCCGTGTTGCTGTGCCAGTTGGGGACCACGAAGTGGCTCCACAGCAGCACGCGGTCGAGCGCGCGCGTGACGTTGATCAGGCTTTCGCGGTCGGGAGCGGCGATGAGGGTGTCGATCAGGTTGTCGATCGCGGCGTCCTTGATGCCGACCGTGTTGCGGCCGCCACTGCTGTCGGCTGCCTTCGAACCCCAGAAATCGCGCTGTTCGTTGCCCGGCGACAGCGACTGACCGAAGCTGTCGACGATCATGTCGAAGTCGAACTCGTCCTGGCGGCGCTTGAATTGCGCCGTGTCGACGGTGCGCACGTTCATGTCGACGCCGATGCGCTCGAGGCCCTGCTTGTAGGGCAGGACGACGCGCTCGAAGCTGGCATCGCTCAGCAGCATCTCGAACGCAAGCCTCCTGCCGGTCTTCGCTTCCGTCATCTTGCCGTCCTTGATCTCCCAGCCGGCCTGCTTGAGGAGCGCCAGCGCCCGGCGCGCCAGCTCGCGAACGTTGCCGGTTCCGTCCAGCTCCGGAGGCTTGAACTCCTTGGTGAAGACTTCGTCGGGGATCTTGCCGCGCAACGGTTCGAGGTATTTGAGCTCGGCGGGGGTCGGCAGACCGGACGAGGCGAGCTCCGAATTGCCGAAGAACGAGATGTTGCGCTTGTACATCCCGTAGAACAGATTCTTGTTGGTCCAGGCGAAGTCGAACATCGTAGCGATCGCCTCGCGCACGCGCCGGTCCTTGAAGTAGTCGCGACGGGTATTGAAGGCGAAGCACTGCATGCCTGTCGGCAATTCGTGCGGGATCGCGGCCCGCTGGATGCGGCCGTCGCGCACCGGCGGTATGTCGTAGGCGGTGGCCCAGTTGCGGGCGATGTTCTCCTGCCGGATATCGAGATCGCCTCCCTTGAAGGCCTCGAACTGCACCGTGACGTCGCGGTAGTATTCGTAGCGGATGACCTCGAAATTGTTGCGGCCGCGGTTCATCCAGAGGTCCTTGGCCCACCAGTCGTCGACCCGGCGATAGGCGATCGAACGCCCGACGTCGAACGCGTCGACGCGGTAGGCGCTGCTGCCCAGCGGGATCTCGAGCGAGACCTTCTCGAAGTCGCGGCTGGCCCACCATTTGGACGGCAGGATGGGGAGCTGCCCGACGATCAGCGGCAGCTCCTTGTTGCTGCTGTCGCGGAAGGTGAACAGGACCTTGCGCTCGCCCGTTTTTTCGGCCTTGAGCACGTCATGATAGTAGAAGGCGAAGTTGGGCGACCCCTTGGCCTTCAGGATGTCGAGGGTGAAGATCACGTCCTCGACGGTGATCGGACTGCCGTCGTGCCATCGCGCCTGCGGACGGAGCGTGAACGCCACCCAGGAGCGGTCCTCCGGCCATTCGATGGTTTCGGCGATCAGCCCGTACTCGGTCGACGCCTCGTCGCGTGAGTTCCAGCACAGCGTGTCCCAGATCGACGTGATGCCCGCCGCCGGCACGCTTTTCACGATGAACGGGTGCAGCGAGTCGTACGTTCCGCGTGCGCCCAGCCTGACCGCGCCGCCCTTCGGGGCGTCGGGGTTGAGATAGTCGGGCGGGCCGGCGTCGGCGGCATACTTCGGCGCGCCGTGCATGGCAAAGCCATGGCTCACGTTCACCTTGGATGCGGTCTGGGCCCGCAGAATCGCCGGGCCGCCGACCCACAAGGCTGCGCCGCCCGCCAGTACACCGCGCCGTCTGATCGCCATGCGATGCGCTCCCGAAATCAGCCTGTCTTGGCCTCATATATATAGCGTGACCAAGTTGGGCCGCACTATGGCCGCCGGGTTACATCACTGTCAGCCTTGGGTCGCGATTCCCGCGTCCTTGACCAGCTTGCCGTAGCGCGCGTAGTCGGCCTTCCACATCGCCAGGATGTCGGCGGGGGATCGCGGCGCGGGGATGTAGCAGCCGGCCTTGGCGAGCCGTTCCTGCGTTTCGGGGCTCCGAAGGGCCTTCGTCGCCGCATCGTGCAGGCGGGCGACGAAGGCTGCCGGCGTGCCGGCGCGAACGGCGATGACGTACCAACTCCTCACCTGGGCATCGCCGAAGCCCGCCTCGGCGAAGGTCGGGACGTCGGGAAGCTGCGGCAGCCTGTTGTCGGCCAGCACGGCGAGCGCGCGCAGCTTGCCGGACGCGACGTGCTGGTGGGCCAGCGGACCGGGCAGGAGCCCGACCTGCAGGCGGCCTTCCAGCAGGTCCGGCATTCCCGGCGGGATTCCTTTGTAGGGCACTGAAACCATGTCGAATTTGGCATGGTTCTTCAGCAGTTCCGCCGAGAGGTGGATCGACGAGCCGTTGCCCGGGTTGAGGTAGTGCAGCTTGCCCGGGTTCGCTTTGCCGTACTCGACCAGTTCCTTGAGCGTCTTCGCCGGCACCGAAGGATGGACCGTCGCGACCGAGGTGGCGACCGCCACGAAAGCCGCCGGCTGGAAGTCGGCGATCGGATCGTAGGAAACCTTCTGCAGGTGCGGCGCCACGACGTGCGAGATGGTCGCCATCACCCAAGTGTAGCCGTCGGCCGGAGCTTGGGCCACGAGCGCCGTGGCGATGGTCGAATTGCCGCCGGGCTTTGGCTCGACGACGATCGACTGGCCGAGGTCGGCCTGCATGGGATCGGCGAGCGAGCGCGCGACGATGTCGACGATGCCGCCTCCCGGATAGGGCACCAGGAAGCGCGGTGGCTTGTCGGGCCAGGATTGCGCCGAAGCCCGCGGCGCGACGGCCAGTGCGGCAACGGTACCCAACGTGGTGCGGCGGCTTATCGTCTTCATTTTGTTGGTCCTCCCTGCAGGCTTTTCGCGACGGTACGTGCAGTACACCGCCTTGTCATCATTCCTCGGCCTCCTGCAGGGGCTCCCGTCACAGGCGGTTGCTACTGGTGTCCGCCGGTTCGCACCGGGAAACTCGACCTGCGGTTTCTCGGCCTCCAGGTTTGACTTCGCGGCAGGGGCGTCTCAGGTTTCGTCCATGACGGACACCATGAATTTCGCGCCGGAGTACGATGTGCCGCTCGAGTACATGCGCCGCACGCGCGAGTACTACCTGGCACTCGGCTACGACAATCCCTATCGCTGGGCACACTATGTCGATGCGCCCTTCCAGCCGCTGAAAAAGCCGCTGAAGGACAGCACGCTGGCGCTGGTCACCACGGCGGCGCCTTACCAGCCCGACAAGGGCGATCAGGGGCCTGGCGCGCTCTACAATGCCGGTGCCAAGTTCTACACGGTCTTTTCGGGCGATACCGCGGTCGATCACGACACGCGCATCTCCCACATCGGCTACGACCGCAAGCACACCACGGCCAGGGACAGCAACACCTGGTTTCCGCTGCCGCTGATGCGCGCGTTCGCCAAGCAGGGCCGCTTCAAGCTGGCCGCGCGCTTCCATGGCGCGCCGACCAACCGCAGCCAGCGCGTGACGCTGGAGACCGACGCGCCGGAAATCCTGGCGCGCTGCCGGCAGGACCAGGTTGACGCCGCGCTACTGGTGCCTACTTGACCCGTCTGCCACCAGACCGTGAGTCTGGTCGCCCGATATCTCGAACGGAACGGTATCCCGACCGTCGTCATGGGAGCGGCAAAGGACATCGTCGAATATGCCGGCGTGCCACGCTTCCTGTTCAGCGACTTCCCGCTCGGCAACTCCTGCGGCAAGCCGCACGAGCCCGACACGCAAGCCTTCACCCTCGACCTGGCGCTAAAAGTCTTCGAGAGCGCCATCGGCCCGCGCACCACGGTGCAGTCGCCGCTGCGCTGGACCGAGGATGGCGACTGGAAGAACGACTACAACAACATCGCCCGCATGCCACCGGAAGAAGTCGCCAAGCGGCGCGCCGAGTTCGACAAGGTGAAGCAGGTCGCCCTCAGCCAACGCAAGCAGGCAGGCGTCGCCTAGGGATCGTGTCGACATGAGCAAGCCGTTTGCGGGCGTAAAAGTCCTCGATTTCACGCGCGTGCTGGCGGGGCCTTATGCCTCGTACCAGCTGGCGCTGCTGGGTGCCGACGTCATCAAGGTCGAGTCGCGCGAAGGCGACGACATGCGTTACGGCAACCGCGCCAACGAGTGGGAGAAGCGCGGGCTCGCCGCCCCCTGGATCGCTGTCAACGCCGGCAAGCGTTCCATCACGCTCGACCTGAAAAAGCCCAAGGCGATCGAGGCCATCAAGCGCCTGGTCGCCAAGGCCGACGTGGTGATCGAGAATTTCCGCCCCGGCGTCATGTCCAATCTCGGCATCGGCTACGAGACGTTGCGCGTTCTCAATCCGAAGCTGATCTATTGCGCGGTGTCGGGCTTCGGCCAGGTCGGCCCGCAGGCCAAGACGGCGGCCTTCGACGGCATGATCCAGGCGATGTCCGGGCTGATGTCGATCACCGGCTTCGAGAACAACGGGCCGACGCGCGTCGGCTTCGCCGGCGCCGATGTGATGTCGGGCGCGACGGCGGCGCTGGGCGTCGCCTCGGCGCTGTTCCAGCGCACCCACACCGGCAAGGGACAGCTCGTCGACGTCGCCATGATCGACGCGGTGATGGGCTATCTCGCCCAGCAATTCACCGAGCATCTGGTGACCGGCCGTGTGCACGGCCAGGCCGCCAACCTCTCGGTGACGCGCAAGCCCACCGGCAATCTCTTCAAGACCAGGGACGGCTGGATCGTGCTCGCCGTCATGACCGATCCGCAGTTCCAGCGCCTGATGAAGGAAGTGGGCCGCGCCGATACGCTGGCCGATCCCAGGTTCGCCGACTGGCCGACGCGCATCGAGAACAACACGGCGCTGCACGAGATCATCGAGGACGCGCTGAAGCGCGAGACCTCCGCGACCTGGACGGCGCGCTTCGCCAAGTCGGACATTCCGGCCGGCCAGGTGTTGAGCATTCCCGAAACCGTCCAGC
Organism: Reyranella sp.; assembly: GCA_030684475.1. Taxonomy (GTDB): domain Bacteria; phylum Pseudomonadota; class Alphaproteobacteria; order Reyranellales; family Reyranellaceae; genus Reyranella. The sequence continues at coordinate 6,320 of JAUXWB010000357.1, forward strand.
TCGACCTCTTCCAGCACCGCACCGTGCTGCAATCCGTCGACACGCCGCATGGCCCGATCAGGGTCGTGGGTTCGGGCTTCCGACTCGAGCATGGCGGCGGCTCGGTCGAGCGTTCGCCGGCGACGCTGGGCGAGCACACCGACGAGGTGTTGGCGGAAGCCGGCTACTCGCCGGCGGAGATCGCCGGCATGCGCGACGGCAAGGTCGTCTAGTTGCGGGTGGCGGGCGGCTGAACCGGCGTCGCCGCTGGAGCGGGCGGAGCAGGTGGAGGCGGCGGAGCAGGCGACGCCTTTGACCCGTCCTGGGCACTCTTCAGTTCGGCCCGAACCTCGACGACGGACGCGGCCTTGGCGTCGAGCTTCTCCGCGTCGGCTACGGCCTTTTCCGCCGTGGCGAAGTCCGAGCGCTTGATGGCGGCGCGGGCAACCGCGATGAGCTGTGCCAGTCGGGGAGCGACCGGCGGCGCCGCCACCGTCGCAGGGGCCGGGGCGGGCGTGGCGGCCGCTGGTGGCGGCGTGGCTGCGGCCGCGGCCGGTTGAGCCGGCATCGGCGCATTGCCCTTCAGAGCCGGTGTCGCGCGGCGGGCCTCGGCCAGGCGGCGGGAAAGTTCGGCCCAACCTGCGTAGGAAGGGTAGGCCTTCTTGCCGTCGGCGATCAGCCGTTCGGCGTCGGCATATTGCCGGCGGGCCAGCGCTGCGTCGGCTGAAGCCGCCATGGCGCGGATCTCGGCCTCCTGGCGGGCGCGATCGGCCTTGGCGCGCTCCAATTCCGCGCGGGCGGTGGCAATCTCGGGCATGGTGGCAGAGATCGCCTGGGCCTGGGTCAGCGAACGATCAGCCGCGGCGAAATCGCCTTGCGCCGTGGAGCGTCGGGCGGCCGTCACCAATTCGAGCGTGCGGGCGTTCTGGGTGCGCAATTCATTGGCCTGACGGTCGTTGCCCTGCCGGGCGCTGGCGCTGCGGCGCTGCAGATCGCTCCAGCCGTCGTAGGAACCGTAGCGGCGGCGTCCATCTTCTATGGCGCGCTCTGCCTCGTCGTATTGCTTGCGCTGGAACGCCGCATCGATCACCGCCAGGATCAGGCGGATGCCGTCCTGCTGCTGTTCGGCGGCAATGCGGCGACGGCTGAGATCGGCGCGCGCCTGGTTGATCTCCGGAAAGCCTGGCGCGGCGCGATCGGCCAACACGAGTTGGCGCTCGGCCTCCGCGAAGTCGCCGCGATCCGTCGCCTGTCGAGCCGTCGCGATGAAGGACCGCGCCTGATTGAGACGTGCCTGCCAGGTCGCTTCCGCCCGCAACTGTGCCAGGCGGCCGGCACGGCTGCGGTATTCGTCATCCTGGTTGAAGCGCTGGGCATACTCGGCCAGCAGCCGCTCGACATCCCAGAGCCGCTCGGCCGCAAAGGCCTGGTCGATGGCGGCATAGTATTGATAGCGCTCGCGATAGCGCTGGTCGCGCGCGGTGCGCATTGCCGCGATCTCGTTGCGTGCCTTGGCGGTCTCGGCGAAGCCCGGAACCTGCTTGTCGGCATCCTGCAGCATCGCTTCGGCGTGCGGGAAGTCGCCGACCTGGGCGAAGCGTCGCGCCTCGGCAATCAGCCGCCGCGCTTCCGCCAAACGCAACTGCGCTTCGCGATCGGCCCGGGCCTTGGTGAGCTTCTGTTGCAGCGGCGGCCACGCCGCGTGGCCGGCATAGCGACGCGTCGCGTCGGCCAGCAGGCGGTCGGCATTGGCAAAGTCGCCGGCGACGATGGCGCGGTCGATGGACGAGGCGAGGGCAACGCGGTCGGCATCCGACCCGACAGGGGCCGCTGCAACCGGAGCCGCAGGTGGCGCGGCCGCGGCCGGGAAATCGGACAGGACGAGCTTGCTCTTCTCGCAGGCCAACTGGTCGCTGACGCCATCTTCGGGTTGGGCGCACGAGAACACCGCGCCCGATTTCTCACGCAGCCAGGCCATGCTGCGGCCCTCGCTGCGCCCGCTGTCCATGTAGGACAGGTAGAGTTCGGCATCACGCGTCAGCGGCAGCTCCGAGCAGCCGCTGTCGGCGCACCACAGGAGTTGGGCGCGGCCGTTGCGCGCTTCGACCTGGCGCAGCAGCGCGGTGCGCGTGAGCGTGCGGTCGCCCTGCTTGACCTGAAACGTGCCAAGCGTGTGCGCGTCGCCAACGGTGGTATCGAGCTTGCCGCAGCGTTCTTCGACGCAGGACAGCACGATCGGCCTGCCCTTTTCGAAGTTGGTCTGCTTGTAGGACAGGAAGTAGCGCGGCCCGGCGAATCCCAGCGATTCCATCGTGGCTTGCGGCAGATCCTTGTCGGCAACACCCTCGATCTTCAGCGGCTTGCAGAAGGTGTCGCCGCGGCAAATCCACGGGGCGCCGCCCAGGCGGAAGACGTACTTGGTGTCGGTCGGATCGAACAGCAGCGGGGAGTAGCCGGCCGGCGGATAGGCCTGTGTCTGCGCGGACGCGGCATTGCCCAAGGCGACGGCCGCGACCACGGCGACGAAAAGAAAGCGTTTTGCCATGACCTTTGCCTCGTTTCGATGATGGGTTGCGCCTTCGGCTATTGTTTTCGACCATCACCGTCCAAGCTCCAAAACGCTGGCAAAAGGGTTTGGTTCCTCCTGGACGCGCCTAATCGAGTCTTCTCCTCCTTTATTGGGGCCAGGGAGAAAAATGAATATTTGCAAGTTCAGCAGGTTTTTGGTATAAAAACATATGGAGTGGGTGTCGTGTACCCACCGCCTCGAAACGCCCGCCGGACCACAGGGCGGTGTTTACTCCGCCCGATCTGCGGGCGTTTTTCTTTGCCTCAACAGGACCTGAAATGACCCCGATCAAACGCTGCTGGCGGCCGCAGGGCCGCTTCCTGCGCGAATTCGCGCGCACCTGTTCCGTCTCCGCCGCCTGCCGCGCCGCCGGCCTCGCCCGGCGCACCGTCTACCGCTGGCGCGACGCCGACGCCGATTTTCGCGCCCGCTGGGAGGCCGCCCGCGAGCGCGCCGTCGGGCGGCTGCGCGACGAGGCCATGGAGCGCGCGATGGTCGGCGCCGACCGGCCGGTGTGGCACGACGGCCGGATCGTCGATCAGGTCCAGGAGCCCGACAGCCGCATGCTGTGGAAGCTGCTGCAGGCACTGCAGGCAGAGACCTACGGCCCGCGCGCCGCGGAGCTGCGGGCCAAGCGCGAGCGCAATGCCGAACTCTCGCGCCGGCTGGACGAGGCCGAGGAGCGGGTGGCGGCCTACGATGCCGAGCGGCGGGCCCAGGCCGCGCGCAACAAGGAGAAATCCGATGATGCCGAGTGACCGGGCGAGATGGCACAGCCGATCGGGGGGCGGTTTGCCTGCCAGTTCAACGGCTTGCCCACGATCCGTGGCACAGCCAGCGGCACAACCCGTGGCACAACGAGGTGTGTCACGAAATGGTCCACTTGACCGTCACTGGAGGGCAAGGTTGGCCCTGTCCAAGGGGTCCGCGCCCTACCGGCTGAAGCCCTTGAACTTCAGTTCGTAGTTCAGGATGAGGCGGTACTCGGTGATCGTGGTCGTGGCGCCGTTCAGGGTCTGATCGACGTAGGCGGCTCGTGCGCGAAGCTGAAGCGGTTTCAGCCAGTCAGGGAAGGTCTTTGCCGTGAATTGATAGCTGAGGTCGAGATCGTATTCGGTGTTGTCCGACAGGGGTGCGCCGGTCGCCGGGTTGATGGCGCCGCTGCCGAAGGTGCCGGATGCCGTGAAGAAGAGGCCGGGAAGTCTCACGCCGGCAAAGTCGTAGGCCGCCCCGGCCTGGAAAGCCCGCTCGTTCGCGCGGTCGAAATCCTTGGTGATCTGCTTCGTATAGCCGATCCATTGACCGTATGGCGTGCGGTAGGCGGCGGCGCTGCCGGTCTGGGTGTAGACGGCCGACAGCGTCACCGGCCCCCGGACGAGGTCGGCGCGCCCGCCGGCTGACCATGTGCTGAACGCATTACCGGTGAGCAGGTTCAGTCCATTGCTGCCCTGGACCATGACGTTGCTGCCGACCTGGAGCTTGACTGTGTCGAACATCGGGATCGTCCACATGACGTCGCCGTAGCTCGAGGTGAGGATGTCGGGAACATAGTAGGCCGACGCCCGCAGTCTGAGGTCGTCGAGCGAGCCGTACTTCACGCTGCCGAGCCACATGCCGGCGGTGACATCGCCGGGGGCGCCGGCCCGCTCCGCCATGTTGATGAAGGTCGAATAGTCGCGGGGCTTCATGCTGGCGACGTAGCCCGCGAAGTAGCGGACCACGCCCAGCTTGCCGCGCAGCGCATAGGCCTCGAAGGTGTTGGGCACCATCCGGTCGTCGTTCGGATTGACCTCAAGCTCGTCGATGAGCTGGCGATAGCCGGTGAACACCTGCTCGCCGGCCTTCAGCGATCCATAGGCCTGACCGAGGACGAAGAATCCGTACTGGCCGGTTTTCAGCAGGAGGGTTCCGTCGGTGCCCGGGGGCGCCCAGAGCGGCTGCGACGTGTACCCGACCGCGCCGATCTGAAGCGTGTTCAGCAACCAGCCCGATTCGTAGCCGACCCAGCCGCCGCCCGCCCAGGCGGCATTGTTGGGAGGCTGCGGGTTGGTGCGGTCCAGGAAGTAGCTGCGGATATGGACGGTCGCGACAGCGTCGTCATGCACGAAGCGTTTGAGGTCGGCGCCGAGATCCTGGGCCATGGCGGGTTGGGCGAGGGCTGCAAGTCCGGCAACTCCGCCCAGAACGGGCGTCATCCATCGGCTGCCAACCCGCCAAAGAGCACTCATGCGTCCGTCGCCCCCCTGGCGGGCGACGTTATCAGCCGTGCGTGACGGATTCGCTGGGCGTTGAGGCGCTTTCCATGGGGACCTTTTTGCCTGCTGCGCGTTATGCTCGCAGGCGCAATGGAGCGGCGCGCCTGGCGTCCCCTCCGTTGTCGTTGGGGAGGTTCGGCCGGTTCGGTTCGTAACTACAGACGGACTGTATTGTTGGGGGCGGATAGGACGATGAAACGGCTGCGGACCCTTCTCGGGATCGGCTTGGGGCTTGCCGTGGTGGCAGGCGCCGGCTGGTATATTTCGCAGGGCGGCACATCCGCGGCCGTGCGTCAGGCCGGGCGCACCCCACCAACCGCGGGCGTGCCGGTCGGTGTTGCCATGGCCGCCAAGGGCGACATTCCTGTGGTGATGCGGGCGCTGGGCACGGTGACGCCGCTCGCCACCGTCAACGTCAAGACGCAGATCACCGGGCAGCTTACCGAAGTCCATCTCAAGGAAGGCCAGCTCGTGAAGCAGGGCGACCTGCTCGCCGTGGTCGATCCGCGCCCCTACGACGTCGCCCTGCAGCAGGCCATCGGCCAGATGCAGCGCGACGAGGCCCTGCTCAAGAACGCCCAGACCGACCTCGAACGCTACAAGAAACTGGTCGCCCAGGACTCTCTCGCCCGCCAGCAGCTCGACACGCAGCAAGCCCTGGTGCGCCAGTATGAGGCGGCACTGGTCATCAACCAGGCGTTGGTCGATGCCGCCAAGCTCAATGTCACCTATACTAAGATCGTCGCCCCGCTGACCGGCCGCATCGGCCTGCGAATGGTCGACAAGGGCAACTACGTGACGATGGGCGATGCCACGAGCATCTGCGTCATCATCCAGATCCAGCCGATTTCGGTGATCTTTGCCATTCCGGAGGATTCCCTACCGGCCGTGCGCCAGCGTCTGCGGGCCGGTGCGTCGCTCGAGGTGCGGGCCCTCGACCGCGCGCAAAAAGTCGAGCTGGGCGTCGGCAAGCTCGACACGACCGACAATCTGATCGACGTGACCACCGGCAGCGTGAAGCTCCGCGCCATCTTCGAGAACACGGACGAAAGTCTGTTCCCCAACCAATTCGTGAATGTCCGCCTGCTGGTCGACACGGTGAAGGATGCGACCATCGTTCCCGTCGCCGCCATCCAGCGCGGCCAGCCCGGGATCTTTGTTTATCTGGTCAAGGCCGACGATACCGTCGAGATCCGGGTTGTCGAACTCGGCGTGACCGATGGTGAGAGGGTGGCGGTGACCAAGGGCCTTCAAGTCGGCGACCAGGTCGTCATCGATGGTACTGACCGGCTACGCGAGGGCGCCAAGATTCGCAAGCCTTCGGCCGGTCCGAGAGGCACGCCCGGTTCGCCCGTCGCGGCGGCACCACCGGGCGGCGGCGCAGGACGGCCGGCGCGGTCCAACCAGTAGTCTGGCCGCGACATGAACCCGTCGCGGCTATTCATCGAACGGCCGGTCGGCACCTCCCTGTTGATGGTGGCGATCATGCTGGCGGGCATGATCGCCTATAAGTTCCTGCCCCTGTCGGCGCTGCCGCAGGTCGACTATCCGACGATCCGCGTGCAGACGCTCTATCCCGGCGCCAGCCCCGAAGTGATGACGTCGTCCGTCACGTCTCCGCTCGAGCGGCAGTTCGGCCAGATGCCCGGC
>JAUXWB010000440.1 GCA_030684475.1 Reyranella sp.
AGGCGAGGAGGGCGACACCTTCGCCACGCTGAGCCGCATGTGCAAGGCGATCCATGAGACCTTCGCCTACAACCAGCGTTTCGAGCCCGGCACGCAGGCGCCGGCGACCACGCTGGAGCAGCGCGCCGGAACATGTCGCGACTTCGCGCTGCTGATGATGGAGGGCGCGCGTTCGCTGGGGCTCGCCGCCCGGTTCGTGACCGGCTACCTCTACGATCCGGCGCTCGATCGCGCGGCGGGCGCGGCGTCCGAGCCTGCGTTTCCGCATGCCTGGATGGAGGTGTATCTGCCGGGCGCCGGCTGGATGGAATTCGATCCGACCAACGGCATCATCGGAACCGACCGCCTCATTCGCGTCGCTGTCGCCCGCGACTCCGAGCAGGCAATGCCGATCAAGGGTTCGTTCGTCGGGCCGCCCGGCGCCTGCGTGAACACCATCGTCGACGTACAGGTGCACGCGCATTCGGCTGTCGTGCGTGAATCGATTCGACCTTGATTCTTCGAACGTCGACTGCCAGCATGAAATCTGGTGGTTCCCGCAAGGGATCAAAAGGGAACGCGGTGCGTGCGCTTCGGCGCATTACTCCGCGGCTGTCCCCGCAACTGTGAGCGGCGAGCCTGCGACCGAGAATACCACTGGGAACCCTCGGGTTCCTGGGAAGGTGGTCGAAGGCATTGACCCGTGAGCCAGGAGACCTGCCGCCAGCCGTTGTCACGCGCGAACGCATTGGGCGGGGTGTCCTGATGTAGACTCCAACCGGACTCCCTCCGCGTCCAGCGGCTCGGTGTCCGGTGGCTACAGTTCGCAGTGACGTGTGACGGTCGCTGCGAGTTTTCCTCTTGTCGCCTTCTTCTCATGATCCCGCTGGACACCGGCGCGAGATCGATCCGCTGGCGCTTTACGCCTCGGCGATCGACACCTCGGACTACGTTTCCCAGGTCGCGCCGCTCGTTCGCGCAAGCGTGCCCGCGGTCGGCGATCTCCTCGACGTCGGCGCCGGCGGCGGCCAACTCGGGCATGCGCTGCGCGATCCGGCCGGCCGATGGGCTGCGATCGAGCCGTCGCCCAGCATGCGATCGCGACTCGCCGGGTTGGACCATCCGCCACGGCTGATTGCGGCCGACTGGCATCAGGCCGACGAGCCGCTCGGAAGCTACGACACCGTTCTGGCGGCAACCATGCCCGCGACCATGGACGAGCCCGAGGCGTTCCTGGCGCGCTGCCGGAGCTGGGCGCGGCGGACGGTCGTCTGGGTCGTGCCGGCGCACGCCGGCCCGCGCGGGCTGTGCTTTGCCGGCTGCCTTCCCCTCGAATGGCACGGCGAAGATGAAACGCCCGGCGTCGACATCGTCCTTCGCGGCCTGTCGCCGCCGTCGATGCCGCGAGACGTCTCGTTCGCCGACTGGACGTTCACCGGCATCGTTCCCGATCTCGATGAACTCGCCGCCTATCTGGCCGACCGGCTCGGCTGGTCCGCTGCCGACGATCGTCGCGCTCGAATGCACGCGCATCTCGCCCTCAAGGCGAAGCGGGACCCAGCCGGGTTCCGTCTCGAAGTCTCCAGAAAATCTGCCGTCCTAGTGTGGGGGAAGTCATGAGCAGACCGCATTCGTATCTCATTGCTGCAAAAGTTGCCGTGATCGCGATGGCGACAGGCCTTTCGTCGGCCCACGCACAGGATCCCCAGTCGGCGCAGGATCCGCCAACCCCACAGGGTTCCCGGACTCACATCCTGCCCGAGGGCTTCATCACCGCGACCGGCCGGCCCGAACCGGTCAATCGCATCGCCGGCACGGTGCAGGTCATCCATCAGGACAGGATCGAGAAATCGACGGCACGATCGGTCGCCGATCTCCTGGCGGAGAACGCCGTCGGCTTCATGAGCGAATGGGCGCCGGGTCAGACCTCGATCAACATCCGAGGCGCCGCGACCGAAGGCCAGGGCCGCGATTTCAGGAGCCAGGTCCTGGTCTTGCTCAACGGCCATCGCGCCGGTACCGCCAACGTCGCCAAGCTGTCGGTCGCCGACATCCAGCGGATCGAAATCGTTCGCGGCCCGACATCGGTCGTCTATGGCAGCCAGAACATGGGTGGCGTGATCAATATCATCCTGAAAACCGGCCGCACCGCGCCGGGAAATCTCGTCGAAGCCAGTGTCGGCTCGTGGAACCTCTTTCAGGGCATGGCCCAGAGCGGCGGGGTGGTCGGCGGATTCGACTATTACGTCGGGCTCTCCGGCAGCACGCGCGACAACTACCAGGTCGGCGGCGGCCAGATCGAGGCGAACACCGGCTGGACGCGCAAGGGCGGCACGGTTGCCCTCGGCTACCAGTTCGACGCCGATAATCGCATCGACATGACCGTGCGTACCGACGGCATCTACGATGCAGGTTTTCGCGGATCGAGCGCCAACACCTTCGCTTTCGACACGCGCACCAATCAATCGGTCGACCTCAGCTACACCGGCAAGATCGGCGATCGCGGCAGCCTCTTCTGGCAGGGCTACTACGTCCAGGACGTCGACGACCTCAACAATCCGTCGCCCTTGAGCGCGCTCAACGCCGTCGCCGCCCGGACGACCGTCGACCACAACAGACGGACGCTCAGCATCGTCGGCTCGCGCTTCCAGCCGAGTTACAACATCTGGGAGGGTAACCAGCTGTTGGTCGGCATCGACTGGGAGAGAAGCTGGCTGCGGTCGAACCGCGATCGCCAGGGCGGCCGGTCGGTGACCCAGCTTTCGCCGCAAGACAACAACCAGACGGAGAACGTCTGGTCGTTCTACCTTGAGGATTCGCAGAGCCTGCTCGACGACAAGCTGGTCGTGCGCGGTGGCGTGCGACAGACCATGGGAACAACGGCCCTGGACTGGACGCCCTTTGCCACCACCTTGGTCACCGGCAGCAACAACTACACGGCGACGACCTATTCGGCGGGCGCGACCTATGCCTTCACGGACTGGATGACCGGCCGCGTCGCCGCCGCGAGCGGCTTTCGCGCGCCGACCGCGACGGAACTGGGTGCCAACTTCACGACGACGCCGATCGGCACCACGATCTTCGGCAACCCCGGACTTTCGCCGGAAAGGAGCCAGCAGATCGAGGCTGGCGCCACCTTCAACTGGCTGGGTGGCCGTTTCGACGCCGTGGTGTTCCAGAATACCATCGCCAGCCGGATTGCGCCGATCACCATTTCCTCGGTTGGCGGCAGGATATCGCAGCTCCAGGTGAACAATCCCGGCAACATCGTGGTGCAGGGCGTCGAGTATCAGGCCGAAGCCGACATGATCCAGACGTTCAAGCTCGGAGCAAAGGACTCCTGGAACTGGAAGGTGTTCGGCAACGGCTACTACAACTTCAAGATGATCGATTATGGCGCCCAGGTCGGTGCCAACAGCTCCATGGCCACCCGCATCAACCAGTACGGCATGGATATCGGAACGGTCTTCGGGCAGAGCAATGTCGACATGCCGTGGAGTTTCCAGCTGCTGGGAATTCTGCGCGGACCGATGTGGTACAATACCGAGGAGAGCCTATCGCCGGTTTTCTTTCCCGGGCAGATTCGCAATACGACGGTCTACCAGAAGGATCCGTTCTGGATCTGGAAGGCGCGTGCCGAACTCGAGGTTCTGAGAGGCGTCAAGATGTTTGCCGCCCTGAACAACATCTTCGATGTCAACGCCCATCCGATCTTCATCGCCACCGATCAGAATCCATGTGTCGCCAACCTGCAGAACCAGAACGGTGCCTGCGGCAATTCGATGATGGGCCGCGAGGTCATCGTCGGTGTCCAGTTCCGTTTCTGATGCGGAGGCTCTTCCTGGCCGTCGTCACGGCGGGTTGCCTGTCGGGTCCGGCATATGCCGAGCCCGTGACGGTTCGCGATGCTTTCGGGCGTGCGGTGACATTGCCGGCGCCGCCGCAGCGCATTGTGACGATCTTTGCTTCCAACACCGAGATGGTGGCGGCCCTCGGCCTGGCCGACCGCATTGTCGGCATCGAGGCCTACACGCGCTTTCCGCCCGAGGTGCTGGGCAAGCCGCTGGTCGGTGGGCGGCTCGGCTTTTCGGTCGATGCCGTGGTGGCAGAGCGACCCGATCTCGTCGTCGTCACACCGGCGAGACAGGCCGCCAACCAGCTCGTCGATCCGATGGAACGGCTCGGCATTCCGATCGTCGTCCTGCTGCACCGGAGCGTGGCGGAAGTTCTCGACAACATCCGTCTGCTGGGACACCTCGGCGGCGTTGCCGAACGAGGCGAGGAATTGGCAACGCGTCTGCAGTCGCGCCTGGATCGCATCAAGCAGCGCGTCGCGGGGCTCAAGGAGCCCAGCACCGTCATGATCACGGGGCGGTTGGGCAACGGGCTTCTGCTGGTCGCCCGGCCGGGTACCTATACCGGCGACGCCATTGTCCGGGCCGGCGGCCGCTTCGGCCTCGAGAGCAGCGGCGCCATCGCCCAGGTCTCGCCCGAGGCGATCCTCAACGCCGATCCCGATGTGCTGCTCTTTGCCGGCAGTGAAAAGGATCTCAAGGAGCTGATCGCCCGCCCTGGCTGGAAGGACATGCGCGCGGTCAAGGACAAGCGCGCGCACGCCGTCGTCCGCGCCGAGTTGCTGATCCCCGGACCGCGGACGATCGACGGCATCGAACGCCTGGCCGAGATTTTTCATCCGCAGACGGCAAAGCGATGAGAGGGCCATTCCACACCTGGCTGGCTTTGGGTTTGGCGCTCGTCCTGGCCGTTGTGGTCGGTGCCTGCGCCGGCCACGATTGGGCGACGCCGGCCGACTTGATACGGGCCGTGGCCGGCGACCAGGCCTTGCGCAGCCGCCTGCTGGTCGATTGGCGCATCCCGCGCGTATTGGCGGCCGCGCTCGTCGGCGCATTGCTCGGCCTCGGGGGCGTCGTCTTTCAGGGCGTCTTCCGAAATCCGCTGGCGGAGCCGTACCTGCTGGGCTCGGCCGGCGGCGCCGCGCTTGGCGCCACGGTGGCCTTGCTGGTGCCGCTCGCGATGCCGCAATCCATCCTGCTGCCGCTGCTGGCGTTCGCCGGTGCCTGGGGCGCCACGGTCCTTGTCATCGGCATCAGCCGCGTGTCGGGCGCCGTCGATGCCGCCGGCATGCTGCTGGCCGGTGTCGCCGTGGCGGCGATCCTGGGCGCCTTGCGCTCGTTCCTGATGCTGGCGCTGTCGGACGAGACCGTCAGCCTGCAGATCGTGCTGAGCTGGGTGCTGGGCGGCGTGCAGACGCCGACCTGGCCGGTCCTTGGCCTGCTCACGCTGATCTCGGCCGGTTGCCTCGGTCTCACTTTGTTGCTTGCCGGCCGGCTCGACGTGCTCGGTCTCGGTGAGACCATGGCGGTGGCCTTTGGTCTCAACGTCACGCGCTTCGTCGCCATTGCCGTGCTGGCAGGGTCGGTGGTGGTGGCGGCGGCCGTCGCCTTCGGCGGCCTCGTGGCGTTCGTCGGCCTGGCGGCACCTCACATCGCGCGCTGGATGGTCGGACCGTTGCACCGGCCCCTGCTGCCGGCGTCGGCGCTGGTCGGCGCCATCATCGTCACGCTGGCCGATGCCATAGCCCGTGCCGCCCTGCCGCCCGCGGAGATCCCGCTCGGGCTCGTAACCGCTGTCGCCGGCGGCCCGTTCTTCATCATGCTGTTGGCCCGCAGGCTGCGCACATGACGAGCCTTGTGGCCGACCATCTGGTGCTGAAGCGCGGCGGCGCCACGCTGCTCGACGATCTGTCACTGTCGCTCGGCGCCACGGGTTCGGTGGCAATCATCGGTCCGAACGGTGCCGGCAAGTCGACGCTTCTGAAGGTGCTGGCCGGAATTGAAAAGCCGCTGTCGGGAACGGTGCGCGTGGGCGACCGCGACCTTGCCTCGTTGTCGAGTGCGTCACGCGCGCAGACCATCGGTTTCCTTCCCCAGTATTTCGATCCGCATTGGGATCTCACCGTCCAGGAGCTCGTCCGGCTGGGCGCCGAGCGCAGCGATCACCTGACTGTCGATGCAATCGACAAGGTCATCGACACGTTCGAGCTCGGTGGTCTCGGCCGGCGGCGCTGGTCGACACTGTCGGGTGGCGAACGGGCGAGGGTCCTGCTGGCCGCGGTGCTGGTGGTCGATCCGCCGGTGCTACTGGCCGATGAGCCGGCGGCCAGCCTCGACATCCGCCACCGTCTCGACGTGATCGAGACCCTGACGCGCCGCGGCGTCGACCGGCTTTCGGTCGTCGTGGTGCACGACCTCGACCTCGCCTTCCGCTTCTTCGAGCGGGTGATCGTGATGGACCGCGGCCGCATCGTTGCCGATGCGCCGGCCGCCGCCCTGATGGACGATTCCCGGCTCGATGCGGTGTTCAAGGTCCGCTTCGAGCGGCTGAAGACGCCCGACGGGCCTCTGCTGCGGGCGACGAAGAACCAGCCCTAGAGCATCGAGCGTTTAATCAGGCGCATAGCCAGCGTCTTTAAGGTAGTTCCAGCATTCGTGCTGGGAGTAGAGGGCGCAGATGTCGCCGATGGCCCGCCAGAGGGCGTCGATTGTTCGTGCGCCGATCCGCCTGA
>JAUXWB010000360.1 GCA_030684475.1 Reyranella sp.
TGCCCACGTCCTTGGCGCGGTCGATGATGCGCAGGTGCCCGCGCTCGTCGAGATAGCCGGCATCGCCGGTGTGCACCCAGCCGTCGGCCGTCTTGGTGTCGTTGGTCGCCTCGGGGTTCTTGAAATACTCCTTGAACACGCCGGGGCTGCGGTAGAGCACCTCGCCCGAGTCGGCGATCTTGAGTTCGACCTCGGAAACCGGCTTGCCGACCGTGTCGGGATAGACCTCGCCGTTGGGATGGATGGTGACGAAAACCGACGCCTCGGTCTGGCCGTAGAGCTGCTTCATGTTCACGCCCAAGGCGCGATAGAAATTGAATATTTCCGGGCCCACCGCCTCGCCGGCGGTATAGGCCACGCGCACCCGACTCATGCCCAATGTGTTCTTGAGCGGCCCGTAGATCAGAAGGTTGCCGAGCGCATAGAGCAGCCGGTCGACCGGCGACACCGGCCGGCCGTCGAGCAACGCCGGTCCCACGCGACGGGCCACCGTCATGAAGAACTGGAACATCCGGCGCTTCGCGAAGCCCGCGTCCTCCATGCGGATGGTGACCTGGGTGATCAGGTTTTCCAGCACGCGTGGCGGCGCAAAGTAATAGGTCGGGCCGATCTCGCGTAGGTCGGTCATCACCGTGGCCGCCGATTCGGGGCAATTGACCACGAGACCGACGACGTAGCCCTGGGCATAGGAGAAGATGTGGTCACCGACCCAGGCCATCGGCAGGTAAGACAGGAGTTCGTCGCCGGCCCTGAGTCCGTCGAACGACGCGCCGGCGCGGGCCGCCCAGATGAGATTGTCGTAGCTCAGGATCGCGCCCTTGGGCCGGCCGGTCGTCCCCGAGGTGTAGAGCATGATGGCGTCGTCCGAGCCGTGGCCCTTGGCGACCTCGACCGAGACCGTGTCGGGCGCCGCCGCCAGCAGCCTGGCGCCCCGTTCCTGCACCTCGGCATAGGACTGTAGCTGGTCGTAGTGCCGCATCCCGCGCGGGTCGTCGTAGATGATGATGTCGAGCGACGGCACCTTCTTCTGGATCGCCAGCAGCTTGTCGACCTGCTCCTGGTTCTCGGCGAGCGCAAAGCGGGCGCCGCCATGCTC
>JAUXWB010000463.1 GCA_030684475.1 Reyranella sp.
GGCAAGCCGTTCTGTATCTGGACAACAACAGCGGCACTCCGGTCGACCCGGTCGTCGAGTGCCGTTTCACGAATGCCGGCAGCACGGTCATGGACACGCGCGCCGTCGTCCAGCAGACCGGCCCCGGCGTGCGCCAGGGGCGGATGATCTATGGCCGGAGAGCGGACGGCTTCGTCGACCGCGTGTCGTGCCGGGTGACGGCGCCGTAAACCGGACTTCTGAACACCGCCGCGGCGCCAATCCGATTCCGGCGCCGGGATTGAACAAGAGCCGGCGTCTGCCAGCAAAAGCAGGCGATTATAAAGTTGCAAGTTCAGCAGGTTTCAGGCTATATTTCTGATATCGTTGCCACGACATGCATCTTCTGTGTGGGCCGCCCGGTCACTTGCCCGGAGCGGCCTTTTTCGTGGCCGGTGGCGGCCCGGACTCCACGCCCCCGCGTTCGTCAGGACGCCCTTAGGGGACCGCCGGTTTCAGGGGAATTCGGAATCCGCGTGGAGCGGGCGACTCGGCGGTGGCACAGCGCCGCGATTCGGGGCTGTGCTTCGATCGTCTCGGGCCTGTGCCGCGAGGGGCGGTCAAGTCCTTGATCGCGACCGGTGTTTCGCTTCTCGTGGCACACGCAGCGGCACAGCTGGCGGTATTTTGCGGCACATTTCGTGTGCCGCTGCCGCCATCACGGCTACTTCGGCAACTTGTATTTCAGGCTGACCTCGCCCAGTCCCTCGATCTTGCCGGTGGCGGTGCTGCCGGGGGGCACGAACTGGCAGGCGACCATGCTGCCGGTCGAGACGATCATGCCCTTCTTCAGGGTCTTGCCGTGATCGCCCAGCTTGTTGGCGAGCCAGGCCAGCGCATTGTAGCAATGGCCCAGCACGTCGCCGGAATGGCCCTCGCGCACCACCTTGCCGTCGAAGGAGATCGAGCCCTTGAGGTTGCCGAGGTCGAGCTTGGCCCAGTCCTTGTTGCGCTTGGCCAGCAGCGAGCCGCCGTTCCAGCCCGCGTCCATGATCAGCGGATTGACGGCGAGGCGGCTGTAGTCGGCGCCGCGGTCTTCGATCAGCTCGAAGCCGGCGCGGGCCGAGCCGACGAAGGAGGCGATCGAGTCCTTGTCGTAGGGCTTGGCTTTGGGTTTCGGCACGTCGGCGTTCACCGTCAGGATGATTTCCAGCTCGACGCCGAGTCGCGTCCAGCGGTCGGCGCGGACGGTGGCCTTGTGCTCGAACACGCGCTTCTTGCGGATCGGGCCGTAGGCTGGGCCGCGCAGGCCGGTCTGCTCGAAAATCTGCGGCGAGGTCAGCGCGATCTTGTAGCCCACCAGCGGGCCCTGCTTCACCACCTGCTTCTTGAGGAAGGCGTCCTGGACCTTGTAGGCGAGACGCTCGTCGTCGGTGGCGAACGCAGCCGGCCACCAGCCGACGACGGCGTGCGCCTTGTCGACCCGATGCAGCCAGTTGGCGACCTTGGCGATGCTGAGAGCCATGTTGTTCCTCCCCTTGCTTGCAGCGATGCGGCCCGCATAGTGCCACCATGGCGGTCAAAGCGTCGAAGAATTCCGGTCCGATGCATGGACCGGTGAGGGCCGGGGCGTTGGTGGGGGTCATCCTGGCCGGCGGTGAGGGCCGGCGCATGGGGCCGGGGCCGCTAAAACCGCTGCGGCTGCTGGCGGGACGGCCGATGGTCGCCCATGTCGTCGAGCGGCTCAGGCCACAAGTCATGGATCTCGTCGTGGTCGCCAACGAACCCGCCGCGGCGTTCCGGGCGCTCAAGGTGCCGGTGATCCCCGATCCGCCCGACATCCAGCGCGCCGTCAAACGCGAGGGTCGAAAGCTGGGACCGCTGGCCGGCATCCTGGCCGGTATGGAATGGGCGCGGGCGCATCATCCGCATGCCGGCTGGATCCTGACGGCGCCAGCCGACGTGCCGTTCCTGCCGCTCGATCTCACGGTGCGGCTGTGCGGTCACATGCACGTGCCCGAGCCCGACGTGTTGATGGTCCGCCACGGCCGGCGCCGCGAGCACACGATCGCGGTCTGGTCGGTGAGGCTGGCGGCCGATCTCCGCCGCGCGGTGCTGGAGGAGGGCGTGCGGCGGGTCGAGGAATTCGCCCGGCGCTACGAATTCGCCGAGCTGGTTTGGCCCGGCGGGGCGGCGCCGTTCCTGAACGTCAACACGCCGGCTGAATTTGCGAGAGCCACGCGCCTGGCCGCCTCAAGTTTCCGTGACCGCGGGTTATCGAAACGATAGCCGGCGTGTGACGGAAGGTGAGGGGAAATAAGCGTATGCTTTCGGCGTCATCATCCAAGGAGAGCCGCATGACCAAGACCCGCATCGCCATCGCCTCGGCGCTGGCCGCCGCCCTCGTACTGCCGGTCGCCGCCCAGGCCCAGGGCAACGTCGAGAAGTGCTATGGCGTCGTCAAGGCCGGCAAGAATGATTGCCAGACCGCGACCTCCTCCTGTGCCGGCACGTCCAAGAAGGACGCCCAGGCCGATGCCTGGATCTCGCTGCCCAAGGGTGCCTGCGAGAAGATCGTCGGCGGCAAGCTCGCCGCCAAGTAATCGGATGAGACCGGTCGCCGGTATCGGGCTGCGCTCGCCGCATCTGGCGGAAATCGGGCGCGACCGGCCGGCGACCGGCTTTCTCGAGATCCATGCCGAGAACTATCTCGGCGGGTCGTCGGCACGGCAGGTAGTCGAACGCCTGCGCGAAAGCTACGCGCTCTCGGTTCACGCCGTCGGCCTGTCGCTGGGGTCGGTCGAGGGTCTCGACGAGGTCCATCTCGGTCGCGTCGCCGCGCTGGTGAAGCGGCTGGAGCCGGCGCTGGTCTCCGACCATCTGTCGTGGAGCGTGCACGGCGGCCGCTACTTCAACGACCTGCTGCCGCTGCCCTACACCGAGGAAGCGCTTGATGTCGTCGTGCGCAACGTCGAGCGCCTGCAGGAGGTGCTCGGGCGGCAGATCTCGATCGAGAATCCGTCGTGCTATCTGGGCTTCGCACATTCGACGCTCACCGAGCCTGAGTTTCTCGACGAGCTGGTACGGCGGAGCGGCTGCGGCCTGCTGCTTGACCTGAACAACATCGTCGTGACGGCGCACAATCTCCGGCTCGATGCGCGCGACTGGCTGGCTGGGCTGCCGGGCGGGGCGATCACCGAATATCACCTAGCGGGGCACGCCGTGAACGACTGCGACGGCGAGCCCATCCTGATCGACGATCATGGCAGCCGGGTGGGCGATGAGGCGTGGGCCCTGTTCGGCGAGGCCGTCCGGCGATATGGCGCGCGGCCGACGCTCATCGAGTGGGACACCGATATTCCGGCGCTGCCGGTGCTGCTCGAGGAAGCCGCCAAGGCCGAGCGCGTGATCCAGCAGGCAGTTTCCAATGCCGCTCGCGCTGCCTGACCTCCAGGCGGCATTCGCCGCTCATGTTGTGGGAGGGGATCGCGCCGATCTCGCGGCAGCCGTCGTAAGCGATTCGATTTCGGCCGAGGCGCGGCTGCGTGTCTATCGGCATCACGTGACTTATAGCCTCGGCACCGCGCTGACCGCGACCTTCCCGACCGTTCAGGCGCTGGTCGGCGATGGATTCTTCCGCACGATGGCGGGCCGCTTCGTCGCCCGGGAGCTGCCCGCCCAGCCGGTGCTCTCCGAGTATGATGCCGGCTTTCCGGAATTCGTCGCCGGCTACGAGCCTGCAAGTGGGCTTCCATACCTCGCCGACCTCGCCCGGCTCGACTGGGCACTGAACGTGGCTTTCCACAGCCCTGTGGATCGCAGGCTTGCCGCGGCCGACCTTGCCGCGATCGCGGTCGAGCAGTTGCCGTCACTGTCGATCGCCTTGTCAGCAGGCGCGGCCCTGATCCGCTCGCGCTATCCGATCGATCGCATCTGGAACGCCTCGCAGCCCGGCGCCTCGGCCGAAACGGTCGACCTCGCCGCGGGGCGCGCCGATCTCCTGGTGTTGCGTCGGCCCGACGACGCGGCTTTCGTCGTCCTGGACACGGGCGAGGCGGCTTTCGTTGCCTCTCTGGCCGAGGGAACGTCCCTGGAGATTGCGGCGGAGCAGGCAACGAGCACCGAGCCTTCTTTCGAACTGTCCACCGCCTTCGCCCGCCTGCTCGCTTTGGAGGCATTTGCTGCGCTGCAGCAAGGATTGGGTGACGACCCCCTAAAAGCTCTCGAATAAGACGCTTTATTGAAAGGAATTTGTGCTGCGGCGCACGACAAGAATTCCTCCGCCCGCGCGTTCGATCTTGCGGCGTAACCGACCATCCCTATACTCCGCGCGCCTTGAAAGGCCGCCTTCCCCCGAGGCGGATGTCCAGTCGCTGCGAGTGGAGTTGCCGACGATGTCGATTACGTTGCCGCAGAATTACCGGCCTACCGATCGCGAATCCTTCATGAACCCGATGCAGCAGGAGTACTTCCGGCAGAAGCTGCTGAAGTGGAAGAACGAACTGATCGATGAGTCCAATCAGACGCTGCAGAACATGCAGGAGGAGAGCCTGGCGCAGCCCGATCTCGCCGATCGCGCCACCGCCGAGACCGACCGCTCTCTCGAACTGCGTACCCGCGATCGCTTCCGCAAGCTGATTTCGAAGATCGACCAGGCCATGAAGTCGATCGATGAAGGCACCTACGGCTATTGCGAGGAGACTGGCGAGCCGATCTCGCTCAAGCGGCTGGAAGCGCGTCCGATCGCGACCTTGTCGGTTGAGGCGCAGGAGCGCCACGAGCGGATGGAGCGCACCCGGCGCGACGAAGGCGCCGACTAAGCCTTCGCCTCGTCCTGCATCGCCTGACGATTGAGTGCGCGGCCGGCACGGCCACCGCCGGGCTTGCCGTCGCGCCACGCGATCGCGCCATTGCAGAACACCGTATCGATGCCCTTGGCGGGTGCGATCGGCTTCTCGAAGGTCGCCGTGTCGATCACCGTCGCCGGATCGAAGATGCAGAGGTCGGCGTAAAAGCCAGGCTTCACTTCGCCGCGCTTGGTGAGATGGAAACGCTGCGCCGAATACGACGTCATGCGGCGCACAGCGTCCTCCAGCGGGAAGAGCTTCAGATCGCGCGAGTAGTGTCCCAGCACGCGCGGGAAGGTGCCCCACAGGCGCGGGTGCGGATGGGCGTCGAATGGGATGCCGTCCGAGCCGATCATCGCGCCGGGATGGGCCATCGCGGCCTGCACGTCCTTCTCGTCCATCATGAAGTAGATCGCGCCGGCGGGCTGGATGTGGTCGGCTGCTTCCTTCATCGAGCAGCCCATTTCGGCGGCAATGTCCTTGAGGTCGCGACCGCTCATCCCGGCCACCTTGTCGGACCACGTGATGAGCACCTTGTCGGCGCGCTCCAGCATGTCGCTGCGCAGGATCGTCGAGCCCGCGATGTAGGGATAGACGTCGAAGGCGATCTGCTGCTGCTTCATCGCGTCGGTGAACTTGGGCAGCGTCTCCACCATGCGGCCGAAGTTGGAGCGGCCCGAGCATTTGTGATGCGAGACGATGATCTCGGCGCCGGCGCGGCGTCCGATCTCGAAGGTCTCGTCCATCGCCTTCAGGATATGGTCGCCTTCGTCGCGCATGTGCGCGGTGTAGATGCCGCCCCACTTGGCGAGAGGTGCCGCGACCTCGGCGACCTCGTCGGTCGAGGCGGCGTTGGACACGGCATAGAAGAGGCCGCTCGACATGCCGATGGCGCCCTGCTCGAGGCTCTGGTCGAGCAGGTCGCGCATCTGCTTGATCTCGGGGGCCGTGGCGACGCGGCCGAGATCGTCGCCCATGGCGTTCATGCGCAGGGTGCCGTGGCCGATCAGGAAGGCGCCGTTGATCGCCGGCCTGGCCGCCTCGACCTTGGCCGCAAAGCCGGCGAAGTCCTTCGAGACGTTCTCCTTCTTCTTGATGATCAGCGACATCCA
This sequence comes from Reyranella sp., assembly GCA_030684475.1. Lineage (GTDB taxonomy): Bacteria > Pseudomonadota > Alphaproteobacteria > Reyranellales > Reyranellaceae > Reyranella. Next base: position 5,918 of record JAUXWB010000463.1, read on the forward strand.
GTGGCCGACGTCGGTGTTGAGATAGGGGGCGGCAGAGACTCCACAGTTGCCGCACACCACGGTCGTGACGCCCTGGCTTGCCTTCATCGCCATGGTCGGATTGTCGATTAGCGCCGTGTCGTCGTGGGTGTGCACGTCGATGAAGCCCGGTGCCACGACCTTACCCGTGGCATCGATCTCATTTTCGCTTTTCAGCGAGCCTGGCGCGCCGACCGCGGCGATCCGGTCGCCCTTCAGCGCCACGTCGGCGGCGAACAGCTTCTTGCCCGTTCCGTCGGCCACCTGGCCGTTGCGAATGACGATGTCGTAAGCGGCCATAAAAGAGCTCCTAGGCTTCGTTGCGGCCGAGCCGCATGTCGAGATCGAATGGATAGAGCGGCCGTTTCACCTTCGTGTACTTGAACAGCTTGAGGTCCGACGCCGTGCAGCCGTCGCCGTCGCACATCACGATATGCTTGGCGATCGGCTCGAAGCCGGCGCGGAAATGCTGGCGCGACTTGATCAGCACGAATTTCTTGCGGCGCGGGTCGATGCCACAATGGGTGAAGACGCCGAGATCGTAGGGCTCGGCGCGCTTCTCCGAGACCACGATCTGTATCTTGCCGGTATCGAGCACGGCGGTGCGGCCCATGCGCACCGTGGTGCCGGTGGCCATCGGGCCGGTGACGGTGAACTGGCCGTCGGTGATCGCCTTCACCTTGCCGGTGATCCGGAGTGGCTTGCCCTTCAGACCCATGGCCGGCATGTCGACCTTGCCGCCCAGATCGAGTGTCACTTCGGCGCCGACGCCGGCCTTGATCATCTGCTCGACAGATGCGGGATCGCAGATCGGGCCGGCGCAGGCGTCTTCCATGCCTTGCTTGATTGCTTCCTCGACCACGCTCATCACGTCCTGGGTGCCGCCCGAGGCCGTATTGTCGCCGTGGTCGGCCATGACCACCGGGCCGCCTTCGAGCGACTTGGCGCGCGCCACTTGGACCGACAGTGGCTCGGGATGGAACAGGAAGCCTTCGCGCTTCTCCCACGCGGTATCGAGGATCTTGTTCAGCAGGACCTCGCCTTCAGCCGTACGCTTGTCGCAGACGATGACCGAGGAGAGGGCGAGGTGAGGGATGTCGGCCTGCGGAAAACCACCAAACACCGAGGCGTTCAGCACTTGACCGGTGTCTTCGGCCTGATTGGCCATGCCCATCAGCGTCTTCATCGGCTCGCGTGACGGTGTGTGGACCAGCGAACTGCTCATGATCGGCCGGTTGCCCCATACCATCTTCGGCTCGACCTCGCCTGCCAGCGTGCGGATCAGCGTACGGCCGGCGCGCCGCGCTGTGTCCGCCATGTCGATATGCGGATAGGTGCGGTAGCCGGTGATGATGGTGGCGCCCTTGATCATGGCGTCTGTCATCTGGGTATGGAAATCGAGCGCCACCGCGATCGGCACGTCGGGTGCGATCTTGCGGATGCGGTTCAGCAGCTCACCTTCGCCATCGTCGTACTCTTCGGCGACCATCGCGCCGTGCAGGGCGAGCAGGACAGCGTCACAGCCTTTCTCGACCGCGTCGACGATCGCCGTCGTCATCTGTTCGTAGGCGGCCTTGGTGACGAGGCCCGAAGGATGGGCGGATGCGGCCATTGGCACGGTGAAGTCCGCGCCGGCCTGACGGGCCACTTCGATGAAACCGCCGAGCGAAGTGTTGGTGCCCTCGGCTTCCAGGATGGCGGCGGGGCCGGCGAGGTCGCCGGCGCGGGCAAAGGACTCAATCGGGGTGGGCAGGGGCGAGAACGTGTTCGTCTCGTGCATCATCATCGCAACTACGAACTTTTTCGCCAAAGCTGCCTCCCGCCCTCAAATAAGCCCTTGAGCAATCTACATAAATCCACCCAGCTGTGTCTGGAGTAGCAATGCATTCGGCGCATAGCTGCATCGCGCAAGTTTGGTGCGTTGCAAAAAAGACACACCCGAATTGGATCGTCAACCTTGTCTAAATCTGTGAATTCAGGGCTCTTTTTCGCCCTTGAAATCTCTTCGCAGGTGCACCATTCTCTGGGGGCAGCAAACGTCACATCTGTGACCTTCATTGTTTGCTGTATGCCCGTCTTGGGCGTTTCCTCCCTAAACTCGGGCCGTGCTTGTCACGGCCCCTTTTTTTGCTTTCGCGCCTATTCGGCGGCGAGCGGTCGCGGGAGGAGGGTTTCCAGGGCCTGATTGCCGATCTCCTCGAGCAATCCAGTCATCAACCGTGCGACGACCCCTGCCTCGGGCAGTTTCTCGTGGCGGGCTTCGTCCATATAAAGAGCTCGGTTGATTTCGATCTGCAGAGTGTGGCGGCCAATCCCAGGGCGACCATAGCGCTGCGTCGTGAAGCCACCGGCGTAGGGCTGGTTGCGCAGCACCCGCAGGCCGCGGGCGGCCAGCCAACGCTCGGCGCACTCGACCAGCTCGGGGTCGCACGATTCGCCATGATTGTCGCCCAGCACGACATCGACGCGGGAATCGCGTTCTCGCGGGCCCAGGTTCGACACCGACGACGGCATCGAATGGGCGTCGATCAGCAGCACGCCGCCGAACCGGACATAGGTCTGCTCGACCAGGGCGGACAGGGCCAGGTGGTAGGGGCGCCAACAGGCATCGAGCCGATGCTCGATCATTCCGGCCGGCACCCGACCGCGGTAGATCGCCTCGCCGCTCGCCGCTACGCGCGGGATCATGCCGAGACCTGCGGCCACGCGTGTGGTCCGGTGGTTGAGCGGCCGCGGCAGCGGCCCCTCGAACATCGCCGGATCGAGTTCGTAGGGTTCACGGTTGGCATCGACATAGGAGCGCGGAAAACGGGCCGCCAGCAAAGGCATGCCGAGCAGCGGTGCGGCCCCGAAAAGTTCATCGACAAAGGCGTCCTCGGCCCGGCGTAGCGCCGCGAGCGTCACCGCCGCCTGGGCCAGGAATTCGGCAGGATAGTTCGACCCGCTGTGCGGCGAGGCCACGACCACCGGCATCGTCTGGCGTGCCGGCAAGCGGCAGTCCAAAGCCTCGTGATCGGGCGTGGCCGGGGCGAATTCCATACCTGCCTCATAGCGCGCGGGGCTGGGCCCGTCACGCGCCCCGCTCAGGCCGAGCCCCGCTCTTGCCAATCCTTGGGCAGCGATGTAGACGACCGGGCTTCCGCGTTGCGGCGTGCATCAGCATGTCGCGAGGCGATCGGCGATGGGCGCGTAGCTCAGCGGTAGAGCACTGTCTTGACATGGCAGGGGTCACAGGTTCAATCCCTGTCGCGCCCACCATCGCCCCACCACCAGCCCCTGATCTGACCACCTCTTGATCTGAGTCGGGCGCTATCGGACTGTAGAGGATCACTGGAGTCCCGATGTCCGATTTTTTCTCGCTTTATTCCCATGAATTCGTGCGCATCGCCTGCTGCGTGCCCCGAACCCGGGTGGCGGATGCACCGTTCAACCTCGCCGAGACGCTGAGGCTGGCGACCGAGGGCAGCCAGGCCGGCACCGCGCTGATGGTCTTTCCGGAACTCGGGCTCTCCTCCTACGCCATCGAGGACCTGTTGCTGCAGGACGCACTCCTCGACGAGGTCGAGCGCTCCATCGCGGAAGTCGTGAAGGCGTCAAAGAAGCTCAATCCTGTCCTGATCGTCGGCGCGCCATTGCGCGTGCGTGGCCGGCTCTACAACACGGCCATCGTCGTCCACCGCGGGGCCATCCTGGGCGTCGTGCCCAAGATCTACCTGCCGAACTATCGCGAATTCTACGAGAAGCGGCATTTCGTGTCCGGCGCCAACGTGCTCGAGCCGGAAATCAGGCTCGCCGACCAGACGGTGCCGTTCGGCACGGACTTTCTTTTCCGTTCGACTGGCAGCGTGCCGTTCACCTTCCATGTGGAGATCTGTGAAGATATCTGGGTGCCGGTGCCGCCATCGAGTCATGCGGCCCTCGCCGGCGCCGAAGTGCTGATCAATCTGTCGGCCAGCAACATCACGATCGGCAAGGCCGAGACGCGCCGCCTGTTGTGCGGCAGTCAGTCGGCGCGCGCCGTTGCGGCCTACGCCTACTCGGCGTCAGGCGCGGGCGAGTCGACGACCGATCTCGCCTGGGATGGCCATGCGGCCATCTTCGAATGCGGCGATCAGTTGGCCGAGTCCGAACGCTTCGCCAAGGAGTCGGTCATCATCCAGGCCGACATCGACCTCGGCCGTATCCGCCAGGAGCGGCTGCGCTACAACGCCTTTGCCGACTGCGCGGCGAACGAAGGCAGCCGCGTGACGCGCTTCCGCGCCCTCGCGTTCGAACTAGATGCGCCCAAGAAGAGCGTGGCGTTGCAGCGACCCATCGAACGCTTTCCCTACGTGCCGTCGGACCCGGCCAAGCTGCGCGACAATTGCTATGAGGCTTACAACATCCAGGTCCAGGGCTTGGCGCAGCGGCTGCAGTCGAGCCGCGTCCAGCGCGCCGTCATCGGCGTGTCGGGCGGCCTCGATTCGACGCAGGCGGTTCTGGTGACCTGCCGGGCAATGGACCTGCTCGGCCTCGATCGCAAGAACGTGCTGGCCTACACGATGCCGGGCTTCGGCACGTCGGACAAAACCCACAAGAACGCCTGGCGCCTGATGCGCGAGCTGGGTGTGACGGCGGCGGAGATCGACATAAGGCCTTCGGCCCTGCAGATGCTGAAGGACATCGGCCATCCTTTCGGCAGCGGCAAGAAGGTCTACGACGTCACCTTCGAGAACGTGCAGGCGGGCCTGCGCACCGACTACCTGTTCCGGCTGGCCAACCAACACGGCGGCATGGTCGTCGGTACGGGCGATCTGTCGGAATTGGGCCTGGGCTGGTGCACTTACGGCGTGGGCGATCACATGTCCCACTACAATCCCAATGGCTCGGTCTCCAAGACGCTGATCCAGCATCTGATCCGCTTCGTCGCGGCGTCGGGTGATGTCGACAAGGACACGGCCGCCACGCTGCATGATATTCTCGACACGGAGATCTCGCCGGAACTCATTCCACCGGGCGAGGGCGGCGTCATCCAGTCGACCGAGCAGTCGGTCGGGCCCTACGCGCTGCAGGACTTCAATCTCTACTATCTGACCCGGCTCGGTTATCGCCCGTCGAAGATCGCCTTCCTCGCCTGGAACGCCTGGCATGACGTCGATAAGGGCGCCTGGCCGGCCAACGTACCGGCCACCGCCAAGCGCGCCTTCACGCTGGCCGAGATTCGCAAGTGGATGACTCTTTTCCTGCGGCGGTTCTTCACCAACCAGTTCAAGCGCTCGGCGCTGCCCAACGGGCCGAAGATTTCGTCGGGCGGTTCGCTGTCGCCACGCGGCGATTGGCGGGCGCCCTCCGATGGCAGTCCCGATGTATGGTTGGCCGAACTCGCCGGGCATATCCCGGAGAAGTAGACTGGCTTTCGTGTAGGGAGGATGATCCAATGCCACTCGAGATCAAGAAGTCCGTGCAGCAGATGGTCGACGAGGCCAACGCCGCGATCGAGACCTTGCCGCTGACCGAGGCGATGAAGGTCCACGGCTCGTCGGGTGTGACGTTCATCGACATCCGTGACCCGCGCGAACTGTGGCGCGACGGCACGATCCCAGGCGCCATCAACGTGACGCGCGGCATGCTCGAGATGTGGATCGACCCCAAGAGCCCCTATGCGAAGGAATTCTTCCAGACCGGCAACAAGTTCGTGTTCTTCTGCGCCGGCGCCTGGCGCTCGGCACTCGCGACCAAGACCGCGCAGGACATGGGCTTGACCCCGGTGGCGCACTTCGAGGGCGGCTTCGGCGCCTGGAAGAAGGCGGGCGGCCCGGTAGAAACGGTCGAACCCAAGAAGTAGGCGGGACACTCCGCAATGGGCCTCGATCAGCCGCTGGTTCCGCAACCGACCGAAGCCGATTTTCCCGAATTTCTCTCGATCCCGGTCCGCGTGGCGCGCAACGCCGCGCTCTATCCCGACAAGCCTGCGGTCAAGTGCGAGGGCACGACGCGGAGCTGGCGGGATTTCGACCGGCGGGTGAACAAGATCGCGCGCAGCCTGGCCGGGATGGGCGTCGGCCGCGGCGACAAGATCGCGATCTTGGCCACCAATTCGATCGAGTATCTCGAGACTTTCATGGGCGGTCTGCGGGCCGGCGCCTGCGTCGTGCCGCTGTCGACCATGGCGGCGGCGGACGCACTCGAGAAGATGCTCGGCGATTGCGATGCCAAAGTCCTGTTTCTGTCGGACCAGTATCGCAGCTTGGTCGAGCCGTCTGAGAGCCGGCTCGGCAAGCTGATCGACGGGGGCCGCATCGCCTATGATTTCACCCGGCCGGGTTGGCGGAACTTCGAGGACTGGCTGGCTCCAGCCGGCGACGACCCATTCGAGGTGCCGATCGGTGTACTCGATGATTTCAACATCATTTACAGCTCGGGTACCACGGGCCTGCCCAAGGGTATCCTGCACAGCCACGTCATGCGCGACATGTTGGCCGTACGCTTTACCGCGTTCGACTACGGCCCTGAGGCGATCTCGCTGGCATCGACGCCGCTCTATTCCAATACGACGCTTGTCTCGGTCCTGGCAACGGTCGGTGTCGGCGGCACGACCATCCTGATGACCAAGTCGGATGTGACGAAGTTCCTGGAAATCGCCCAGCGGGAACGCGTGACGCATGCGATGCTGGTGCCGGTGCAGTACCAGCGCATTCTGGCGCATCCGGACTTCGACAAGTACGACCTCGGCTCGTTCAAGGCCAAGCTCTCGACCAGCGCGCCTCTGCGGGCGCACATCAAGGCGGACTGCCTGGCCCGCTGGCCGGGGCGGCTGATTGAAATCTATGGCCTCACGGAAGGCGCGGGCAGCTGCATGCTGGAGGCCAATCTCAATCCCGACAAGCTTCACACCGTCGGCAGGCCCGGCCTCGGCAGCGAGATCGTGGTGCTGGACGAGCAGGGCAGGGAGTTGCCCCAGGGCGAAGTGGGCGAGCTGGCCGGACGCGCCCAGCTGATGATGAAGGGCTACTACAAGCAAGAAGACCAGACGCGCGAACTCTTCTGGCACGATCGTGACGGCCGCCTGTTCTTCAAGTCGGGTGATATGGGCAGGATCGACGAGGACGGCTTCATCGTCCTGCTCGATCGCAAGAAGGACATGATCATCTCCGGCGGCTTCAACGTCTATGCCGCCGACATCGAGGTAATGCTGCTCAGGCATCCCGACGTGGTCGACGTGGCGGTGATTGGCGTGCCGAGTGATCAGTGGGGAGAATCGCCGATGGCGCTCGCGGTGCCGGCGGTGGGGTCGAAGGTGATGGCGGAGGAAGTCCGAGCATGGGCCAACGGCCAGCTCAGCAAGACGCAGCGCCTGGTCGCCGTGGAGTTCCGCGAGCAGCTTCCACGCAGTACCATCGGCAAAGTCATGAAACGCGAATTGCGGGCACCCTACTGGGAAGGCCGTGGCAGCAAGATCTGAGGACACGATGACCAATCCGACACTGCGCTCCGCCCACCTCTTCACGCTTACGCTCGAGGTCGATCCGAGCATGACGGACCTCGGCGAGACGCCCTACGGGCGCCGCCGTATCGCCACTGTCACCGGCGGCAGCTTTGAGGGCGAGGAGTTGCGCGGAAGCGTACTGCCGTCGCCGGGTGGCGACTGGCTGTTGCTGCGGCGCGACGGCATCCTGCAGCTCGACGTCCGGCTGACGCTCAAGACCGATGATGGCCATTACGTCTACATGAGCTATCGTGGCATGCGGCACGGCCCGGCCTGGGTGATCGAACAGCTCAACAAGGGCGAGAAGGTCGACCCCAGCCAGTACTATTTCCGTTCGACGCCGTGGTTCGAGACGTCGTCAGACAAGTACCGGTTCCTGAACCGTATCGTCTGCGTGGCGACCGGTCGGCGCGAACCGACCGGACCCGTCTACGAGGTCTTCCAGATCCTCTAGCGCGCGATCCTGTTCAGCACAGGCAAAATGTACTCACGGAACTTCACCGGGTTCTCGCTCATCGGGAAGTGGCCGAGTTCCTTCATGACATGGACCTCGACCCCGGGGATTTCTGCGGCCGTGCGCAGCGTATCCTCGGCCGTGCAGGAGAAATCGTACTCACCGGTCAGCAGATAGAGCGGACAGACCTTGGTGTCGATCGTCTTCACCTTTTCGCGCTGGTCGCCGTCGACACGGGAGAAATAGAGGTCGCCCTTGAACACGCCGGGGCCGCCCTGCATGTTCATCCACAAGGTCT
>JAUXWB010000471.1 GCA_030684475.1 Reyranella sp.
GAAAGCGAAGCGCGGCGGCAAGGGCGGTTCGCTGGCCGCCATATCGACGAAGTGCGGACAGGCGAGGGGACGCGTGTCCGGATCCTCCTCGTCGAAGCCCGCGAGAATCTGCGCGAGCAGCGCCGCATCGCCGACCGAGCGCGCGAACACGCCGACATGATCGAGCGCCCGCGACAGCAGCAGCGCGCCGCTGCGTGGAATGAGGCCGTGGGTCGGCTTGAAGCCGACCACGCCGCAGAAGGCGGCCGGGCGGATCACCGAGCCGTTGGTCTGCGAGCCGATGGCGCCCGGCACCATCAGCGCCGCCACCGCCGCGGCGGAGCCGGAGGACGATCCCCCCGGCGTGTGATCCCGGTGGTGCGGATTCCGGGTCTTGCCCGGATTGAAGTAGGCGTATTCGGTGGTCACCGTCTTGCCGAGGATCACGGCTCCCGCCGCCCGCAGCCGCGCCACCGCCGCCGCGTCGCGGCGCGGTGTGCGCCCGGCCCACAGCTTCGAGCCGAATTCGGTCGGCATATCCGAGGTGTCGAAGATGTCCTTGATGCCCACGGGCACGCCATGCAGCGGGCCGGTGGGCTTGCCCTGCTTGCGGAGATCGTCGGCGGTTTCCGCCTGCCACATCGCGTGGTCGCGGTCGAGAAACGCCCACGCCTCGACATCGCCATCGGCGACGTCGATGCGCGCGAGGCAGTCGCCGACCAGCTCCGCCGAACTGAGCCGGCCGTCGCGGATGCCGGCCGCAGCCTCCGTGAGGCCGAGCGCGTTGAGACCCATGCGCGCCCTTTCAGCGGTTTCCATAGAGGTAGTCGGGCAGCCACAACACGATCCCCGGGAAGATATAGACCAGGATCATGGTGAGGAAGACCAGGCCGACGAAGGGAAGCGCGCCGGAGAAGATGTCGGTGAGCTTCACCTGCGGCGGCGCCACGCCCTTCAGATAGAACGCGGCCATCGCCACCGGCGGCGTGTTGAACGCGGTCTGTGTGTTCAGCGCAACCAGGATGCCGAAGAAGATCGGATCGATGCCGTAGATTGGAAGCAGCGGCAGGAAGATCGGCACAAAGATGATGATGATCTCGGTCCATTCCAGCGGCCAGCCGAGCAGGAAGATGATCACCTGGGTCAGCAGCAGGAACATGAGCGGCGACAGGTTCATCGAGGCGAAGAACTGCTCGACCACCGTCTGTCCGCCGAGCACGGCGAACACCGCGGAAAACGTCCACGACCCGATGAACAGATAACAGACCATCGCGGTGGCGCGCACGGTCAGGTACACCGATTCGCGCATCATCTCGTAGTTGAGCGAGCGGTAGCAAGCCGCCAGGACGATGGCCATGACGGCGCCAACCGCGGCCGCTTCGGACGGGGTCGCCAGACCAAGCAGGATCGCGCCGAGCACGGAAACGATCAGCAGCGCGAGCGGCAGGAACGAGGTGGCAAGCGCCCAGATCACCGTCTTGATCGGCACGTTGGTCTGCTCGGGCGGCAGCTTCGGTGCCAGCGCGGGATTGATCATCGCGCGCACGATCACGTAGACGACGTAGAGCCCCGCCAGCAGGAACCCCGGAAAGAACGCCGCCGCGTAAAGCTTGACCGCGGAAACGCCGGCGGTGGCCGCATAGACGATGAGCAGGATGCTCGGCGGAATCAGGATGCCGAGGCAGCCGCCGGCGCACACCACGCCGGCCGACAGCTTGGTGTCGTAGCCGGCCCGCAGCATGGCCGGCAGGGCCAGCAGGCCCATCAGCGTGACGA
>JAUXWB010000473.1 GCA_030684475.1 Reyranella sp.
GGCTGCGTCATGGCGGCGATTAGCCAGGGCATGGCCAGGACCAAGCCCTACACGACCCCGGGCACGGAAAAGGTCGTGTGCGTGCTGCCGCTGTTCCACATCTACGCGCTGTCGGGAATCATGCTAGGCGCGGTTGCCAACGGAAACCAGCTCATCCTCTACCCGCGACCCGACATCGACATGATCGTGGCCGACCTCTCGACCAAGAAGCCCACATTCCTGCCCGGCGTCCCGACGCTTTACACCGCGATCCTGAAGCACCCCAAGGCGCAGGGGCTCGATCTGAAGTCGCTCAAGATCTGCATGTCGGGTGGCGCGCCGTTGCCGGTCGAGGTGCAGCAGAGCTTCGAGAAGCTGACAGGCGCCACGCTGATCGAGGGCTATGGCCTCACGGAGACCTCGCCCACCGGCGCGATCTGTCCGGTCGACAAGAGCGTGCGCCGAGTCGGCTCGTGCGGCGTGCCGATGCCGGGCACCATCATCGAGATCCGCGACATGGAGAACAAGAACCGCGTCCTCCCGGCGGGCAAGGACAACGTCGGCGAGGTCTGCATCATCGGCCCGCAGGTCATGAAGGGCTACTGGCAAAAACCGGAGGAAACCGAGCAGGTGCTGTTCAGCCATCCCGCCAGCAACTGGAAGGGCCTGCGCACCGGCGACATGGGCTACATGGACGAGGACGGCTGGCTCTACCTGGTCGACCGCTCCAAGGACCTGATCATCTCTTCGGGCAACAACGTCTACCCGCGCAAGATCGAGGAATCGGTCTACGAGCATCCGGCGGTCGACGAGTGCATCGTGATCGGCATCGCCGACCCCTATCGCCAGGAAGCGCCCAAGGTGTTCGTGAAACTGAAGCCCGGCGGCTCGCTCACCTTCGAAGAGCTGAAGAAGCATCTGGAAGGCAAGATCGGCAAGCACGAGATGCCGGTGGCGCTCGAGATCCGCGCCGAGCTGCCCAAGACGCCGGTCGGCAAGCTCTCCAAGAAGGAACTCAAGGAGGAAGAGCGCGCCAAGGCAAAAGCCAAGGCGGCGTGATCATTCTCTTCCAGACCGCGAGCCTCCGGCTCGCTCGAGATCATGAGCGCGCCGGAGGCTCGCGGTCCAGAAGCCCATGATCGCTTCGCGTCGCGTAATCGTCTTCGGAGGTGCCGGCTTCGTCCTCGGCGGCTGTTTCGACCGGCCCTGCCACGAGCGCATTCCGGCGCAGAAGGCATTCCTCGACGGGCTGCAGGCGCTGGCCAAGCCGGCGCTCGCCTCGAACAATCCGCTCGCCGTCGAGGAGGCGGCGCGGCGGAGCGTGGCGCTGGCCGACAAGGTCGGCGCCTTTTCCGACTGGTGCGGCACCATCCGGAAGATCGAGGGCAACGCCCAGACCGCCGCCGTCACCATCGAGGTCGGCGGCCAAGTTTCGCTCTACGCGTTCAACGACTGGGCGCTGGCCTTCGCGGGCTCGGTGACCGACCTTTTCTCCACACGATCGCGTCAAACGCCGCCGCCGGGGCTTTCCGAGGCGGCCATCGCGGCGCTAAAAACACTGCGGC
>JAUXWB010000480.1 GCA_030684475.1 Reyranella sp.
CCCGCACGGTAACCCTGTTGGATAAGCCGCTTTCAGGACTCCGGATTCTGGTCGTCGAGGATGAACTCATCATCCTCATGATGATCGAAGGCATGCTGTCCGACCTCGGTTGCAGCGACGTGGTCAGCGCCCCGAGCGTCGACAAGGCTCTGGCTCTCCTCGACGGGCAGCCGTTCGACATCGCCCTGCTCGACATGAACCTCGGCGGCAGAGACAGCAGGTCGGTCGCGGAAGCCCTGGAACGGCACGGCGTTCCGTTTGCTATTGTACGGGCAACAGGGCCGACAACACTACAAAGGGCAACCTCGACCGCCCGGTGCTTCGAAAGCCCTTCAGTGCCGAGGAGCTGGCCGCAGCCCTGTCGGGCCTTGTCCGGGCGGACTATTCGACATGATGGCGGCATCGCCGCGGGGAAGCTGAGGGGGAGCTGAGACTGACGTCGGCCTGAGGACCGGTCTGGTGCCAGCGAAGCCGGGTTCTATTTCTTCCGATAGAGGCCCGCGCCGATCAAGACGACGCCCAGGACCAGGACGCCGCCGCTCAGCAGCGGGGGAATGATGTGCGACGTGGTTTCCGTGGCCTGGAGCTTGAGCTCGCCCACCCGGGCCAGTTCCGTGATCTCCTGGGTCGTGAAGATCGGGATGGCGAAGCCGATCAATCCGAGGATGACCAGGATGGTGCCGACGACGACCAGCGGGGAACGGTTCATGGGGAGTTCCTTCCTGCAAGATGGAGAATCACGCGGTCCCGCGTCCGGCAGAAGGCCTTCAAGTCAGCCACCAGTCGCCGAATTCCTGTCCGTTGCGAGCTGCGGACTCCCAATGATTGGCGCCCATCGCTCGATTGGCATTGATTGGAATCAAATCCGCCGTCCGCCGATTCCGCCACTCTTGCGTGCTTGCGCCATTCCCCGACCGCAAAGCCGATTGAACCACTGTCGCGCCGCTATGTCGGTGACCCGACACAGTTGATGTACATCAAGATGGTTCGGCCGGTGCTGGGACGATCGTCGCGGCCGGTGCGGACTTCCCCTCGATCGTCGGTGCCCAACTAAACCTTGCCTGAATCCGGGCCAGCCTGCGATCGGGTCCGCCGGCGAGACGATGCAACGGATGCAGGAATACGAAGTTCGCCCGGAAGATGCCTCGTTACGACACGAGCCAGCGAATGAACACGCTCAGGGTTAGCATCGCCAGCGCCTGCGTCACGGACAGCAGCCATTCTTCATGCCAACGCGATGATTTTACGCGATACCGGCCTGCGTGCGACATGCGCACCTCCGATTATATTTTGGCGCTTTAAGGAGACCAGAGACCAACCGGAAGCGCAAGCCTTGCCGGGTCCGCCAGGCGCTCTGGAATAATTTTCTTTTTGGAACAAGGTTCAGAGATTAACCTTTCCCCCGGGAGGAACATGATGCCGAACGACGGGGAAGCGACTGGCGACCGCCAGGATGCGGGCCTGAATCTCAATGCTTCCAGCGCCGATCGGATCACATGCACCACCTGCTACATGTGCGCCTGCCGCTGCGGCATCAAGGTTCACCTGAAGGATGGCCGCATTCGCTACATCGAGGGCAATCGCGACCATCCGGTGAACAAGGGCGTGCTCTGCGCCAAGGGCTCGGCCGGGATCATGAATCACTACTCGCCGGCCAGACTGCGCAAGCCGTTGCGCCGGGTCGGGCCGCGCGGCAGTGGCGAGTATGAAGAGATCGAATGGGACGAGGCGATGGCGACGGCGACGGATTGGCTGGGCGCCATCAGGCGCAGCGATCCGCGCAAGCTGGCTTTCTTCACCGGACGCGACCAGAGCCAGGCCCTGACCGGCTGGTGGGCGAGCCAGTTCGGCACCCCCAACCACGCTGCCCATGGCGGCTTCTGTTCCGTCAACATGGCGGCAGCCGGTCTCTATTCCATCGGTGGATCGTTCTGGGAGTTCGGCGAGCCCGACTGGGCGAACACCAAGTACTTCCTGATGTTCGGAGTCGCCGAGGACCACGATTCCAATCCGATTAAGATCGGCCTCGGAAAACTCAAGACGCGCGGCGCGGCCAAGTTCGTGTCGGTCAATCCGATCCGTACCGGCTACTCGGCGATCGCCGACGAATGGATCGGCATACGGCCGGGAACCGACGGCCTGTTCATCCTGGCGCTGATCCAGGAGCTGCTGCTGGCCGGTAGGATTGACGAGGAATACCTCTGTCGATACACCAACGCGCCGTGGCTCGTGATCCAGGACGAGGGCGCCGCCGATCACGGCCTCTTCGCGCGCGATGCCGCGGGTCAGCCCCTGGTGTTCGACGTCGCGAGCCAGGCCATCACCGGCGCCCACCAGGTCGATGCCAAACCGCAGCTCGCCGGCAAGGTCACCCTGGCCGACGGGCGCGCCGCGGTGCCGGCCTTCCATCTCGTCGCCAAGCGCTGCCTCGAGCCGCAATATGCCGCCGATGCCGTCGCGGCCGAGACCGGCATCGGCGCCGATGTCATCCGGCGGATCGCCGCCGAGCTGGCGCATGCCGCCTTCGAACAGACGGTCGTGATCGAGCAACCCTGGATCGACTGGGCGGGGCGGCGCCACGACCGGATGATCGGCCGGCCGGTCGCGATGCACGCCATGCGCGGCATCTCGGCTCATTCCAACGGTTTCCATACCTGTCGAACCATCCACGTCCTGCAGATGCTGCTGGGCGCCGTCGATTCGCCGGGCAGCTTCCGCTACAAGCCGCCGTTTCCGCGGCCCACGCCGCCCGGCGTGAAGCCGACCGGCCGCGCTGCCGACGTCCAGCCCGGCAAGCCGATGCCTGGTCCGCCGCTCGGCTTCCCGACATCGCCCGCGGATCTCCTGGTCGAGGCCGACGGCACGCCGCGGCGGCTCGACAAGGCCTTCTCGTGGGAGGCGCCGCTGGCCGCCCACGGCATGATGCACCAGGTCATCCGCAATGCCTGGGCGGGCGATCCGCACAAGATCGACACGCTCTTCCTGTTCATGGCCAACATGAGCTGGAACTCGTCGATGAACACCGCCGGCACCATGGAGATGCTGACGGACAAGGACCCGGCGACCGGCGACTACAGGATCCCGCACATCATCTATTCCGACGCCTATGCCAGCGAGATGGTGGCCTACGCCGACCTCATCCTGCCCGACACGACCTATCTCGAGCGCTGGGACTGCATCTCGCTGCTCGACCGTCCGATCTGCGACGCCGATGGCGTCGCCGACTCGATTCGCCAGCCGGTGGTCGCGCCAGACCGCGATGTGCGCCCGTTCCAGGACGTACTGATCGACCTCGGCGCGCGTCTCGGCCTGCCGGGCCTCGTGAAGGAGGACGGCAGCCCCCGCTATCCCGGCTTCTATCCCGACTACCTCGTTCATCACGAGCGCAAGCCCGGCGTCGGCATGCTGGCCGGCTGGCGCGGCGCGGCCGGCGACAAGCAGGGTGTCGGCGCCGTCAACGAAGGTCAGCTCGACGCCTACGTGGCCAACCAATGCTTCTGGCGTCACGAGATTCCGGCCGAAGCCCGCTACTTCAAGCATGCCAATCGCGCCTATCTCGACTGGGCCGTCGGCATGGGCCTGATCGACAAGCCGGATCCCATCGTCCTGCAGCTCTACAGCGAGGTCCTGCAGAAGTTCCGCCTCGCCTCGGAAGGCCATGGAGAGGTGCAGCCGCCCGACGAGCACCGCCACCGGGTAAAGACCTACTTCGATCCGCTGCCGCTCTGGTACATGCCGTTCGAGGAGGCCGAGGTCGCGCGCGACGCCTTCCCGCTGCACGCGATCACGCAGCGGCCGATGGCGATGTATCACTCCTGGGGTTCGCAGAACGCCTGGCTGCGCCAGATCCACGGCGACAACCGCCTTCACATCCATCGCGCCACGGCGGCCAGGCTCGGCATCGCCGACGACGACTGGGTCGCCGTCACGAGCCATCACGGGCGCATAAAGGCCCAGGCCAAGCTGATGGATGGCGTCAATCCGCACACCGTCTGGACGTGGAACGCCATCGGCAAGCGCTCCGGTGCCTGGAACCTGGCGCCGAAGGCCGCGGAGTCCCAGCAGGGCTTCCTTCTCAATCACGTCATCTCCGAACTGCTGCCCGAGCGCGGCGACGGCCATCGCTACGGCAATTCCGATCCGGTGACCGGCCAGGCCGCGTGGTACGACCTGCGCGTCCGGATCGAGAAGGTCGCCGCGGAGGAAGGCGTGAGCGAGCCGCAGTTCGCCACCCTGCCGGTGCCGCCCCATCTGCCGCAGCGTCCCGACGTGCTACGCTACGGCGCCGGCTTCAGGGCGGCGGCCGATAGAGACGCCAAGTGACCGGAGACGCCAAGTGACCAGCCTGCCCGCCGAGCCCGCGCGCAAGCGCCTGGGTCTCGTCATCGACCTCGATATCTGCGTCGGCTGCCACGCCTGCGCCGTGAACTGCAAGGAGTGGAACAGCGGCGGCGTTGCCGCACCGCTGACGGATCTCGCGCCCTACGGGGCCGATCCCGACGGCGTCTGGTTCAATCGCGTGCACACCTACGAGGTCGGCGAGGGCGCGTCCGGCCGCACCGTTCATTTCCCGCGCTCGTGCCTGCATTGCGCCGAGCCGGCGTGCGTGACGGTGTGCCCGACCGGCGCGTCCTTCAAGCGCGCCGAGGACGGCATCGTGCTGGTCAACGAGGATCTCTGCATCGGCTGCAAGCTCTGCTCCTGGGCCTGCCCCTATGGCGCCCGCGAATTCGACGAAGACGCCGGCGTCATGAAGAAGTGCACGCTCTGCATCGATCGCATCTACAACGAGACCTTCGATCCCGAGGACCGTGTGCCGGCCTGCGTCGCCACCTGCCCGGCCTCGGCGCGGCATTTCGGCGACCTCGGCGACCCGGAGTCCGCCGTGTCCAAGCTGGTTGCCGAACGCGAAGGCTTCGATCTGATGGCGGAAATGGGCTACGCCCCGACCAACAAATACCTGCCGCCGCGCCCGCGTCGGCAGGATACCGGCTGCACCGGTGCGCCGGTCCGGCTCGCGCCCGCGGCGCCGGCGGCGGCCAGTGGCCTGCTGGGATGGCTGGACCGGCTGCTGTCGCAATGAACAACAACCAATCCGATTTTCCGGAGACGCCGTGCATCCCTCGCTGTCGGTGATTTTTTTCACCACCGCCTCGGGCGCGGGTTACGGGCTCCTGGCTCTACTTGGTGTCCTGGCGCCGTTCGGCGTGCTGCCGACCGATCCGCTGTTCGGCCTGGTGGCGCTGGCCCTGGCGCTGGGCGCCATAACCGCCGGTCTGCTGTCCTCGATGCTCCATCTCGGCCAGAAGCAGCGCGCCTGGCGGGCCTTCTCGCAATGGCGCTCATCGTGGCTGTCGCGCGAGGGCGTCGCCGCCGTCGCGACCTATCTGCCGGCCGGACTCTTCGGCATCGGTTGGGTATTCCTCGGCACCGTCTCGAAGGCCGCGGGCCTGCTGGCGGCGCTCGGCGCCGTCGCCACGGTCTTCTGCACGGCGATGATCTACCGGTCGCTGAAGCCGGTGCCGCGCTGGCACAACCGCTGGGTCGTGCCGAATTACCTGGCGCTCGGCCTCATGAGCGGCATCCTTTGGCTGGCGCTGGTGCTGCAGGTCTTGGGCCCGCGGCCGGAGCTGAACTGGCTGGTGCCCGCCATGATCGCGCTGGCCGCCGTGCTGAAGCTGGGCTACTGGCGCTTCATCGACGGCGCACCGGCCACCAGCACCGCCGGCAGCGCGACCGGCCTCGGCTCCCTCGGGACGGTGCGTCTCTTCGAGGCGCCGCACACGTCCGAGAACTACCTGCTGAAGGAGATGGGTTTCAGCATCGCCCGCAAGCATGCGGCCAGGCTGCGGCGCATCGCGATGGTCCTCGGCTTCGGCCTGCCGTTCCTGCTGTCGCTCGTCCCCTTCGTCGCCCCGGGCGGGCCGGCCGTCGCGGCGGCACTCGCCGCTGCGGTCCTGGGAACAGTCGGCGTCTTCGTCGAGCGCTGGCTTTTCTTCGCCGAAGCGAAGCATGCCGTCACCCTCTACTACGGCGGGTCCGCGGTCTGAGGGTCCGGCCGTGATCGCGCCGTCTCCCATGGGCGCCGCCAGCCGATCCGTTCGACGAGATGGTTCTCTGGATGCAAGCGCAGTCTGCTCGTGCGACGCACCGCGGAGTGCTCAGAGGCGTCCTGTCACGACGAGCACGACGACGATGATCAGGATGACGCCGAGAACCCCGATGCCGCCGTGGCCGAAGCCGTAGCCGTAGCCGCCGAAGCGGCCGCTGAAGCCGCCGAGCAGGAAGATGACCAGAATGATGAGAAGGATGGTGCCGATGGACATTGTGCCTTTCCCCGAGAACGGCCTCTCTGACTCGCAGATGCCTAGGCGAAGGCCACGGCGAAGTAGGCGCGCCCCCTGCAGTGCGCGCAGCGGTCGATCCGCAGTTCGCCGCCGATCTGCCCGACCAGCGCCAGCACGATCTGCATGCCGAGGCCTTGAGACGCTGCCGGATCGAAGCCTTCGGGCAGGCCCGGGCCTTCGTCGCAGACCGACAGGAGATGGCCGCTCTCGGGCCTCTCCTCCAGGCGCACGGTGATGGTGCCGCGGCCATGCTTGGCGGCGTTGGTGATCAGCTCGTTCGCGATCAGGCTGAGCGGTATGGCCGTGGCGGCCGGCAATCTGGCGTCGCAGCCTTCGACGACGATGCTCCGGTCACGGCGGCCCTCTGATGCCAGGATCGAGCCGTACTCGCGGCACAGCTCGCTGAGGAACTTCTTGAAGGCGATGTCCACCGCACCATCGAGCGAATGCAGGCGCCGATGGACGCGGGCGATGGCCGCCACGCGGTTGGCGGCGGTGGAAAGATGCGCCGCGGCGTCGGCATTTTCTTCTGCCCGGCTCTGCATCGAAAGCAGACTCACGATCATCTGCAGGCCGTTCAGCAGCCGATGATCGGATTCGCGGCTCAGGACCTCCTGATGCTGGATAAGCTCGTCCTTCTCGCGCAGCTGGGCCACTGCATGGGCGAGAGCCTCGCGCAGCCGGATCTCCGTGTCGCGATGTTCGCTGAGTTCGCGCTCGTAGCTGGCGACGGTGGAGCGCTCTTCTTTTCCGAGGGCGGCTTGGGTGCTGAAGCCTCCGGGGGTCAGCGTATGCTTGTACGCCATGGTGGCCGTCCTTGCCCTGTGCGCTTCCGATATTCGAAGCGAAGAACTTCTAGCAGGCGTGTGCAAAACCACCTTTGATCTGCATCAACTGAGTCCGGTAGCAGACATTGTCCGAATTCGGCGGGTGGTTGCATTGGCGCGGCAGAGTCATTCTCTTGCCGGCAGTATGAGCTGTGCGCCCTGTGCAATGTAGAGTCGAGGAGCAATGTCGCATATCAGACAGTATTCTCTGGCTTGAAATGTGACACATTTGCGATGCTGCGCGCTCGGGACAGGCAGCCTCGACAATCCCGGCCAGCAAGCGCAAGTTGCAAGCGGCCTTGGTGCCATCGGGGGTGCAATGCGTTCGTTCATTCACCGCAAGAACCTCGAAAACTATCGCAAGCAGCTCGCCGAGACGAACGACGAGGCTATGCGTCTTCGGCTCGAGAGGCTGTTGGCCGAGGAAGAAGCCAGCGAGCCGTCCATGTCCGGGAAGCAGGACGAGGATCGACGCAGCGACTGACGCTGCTCGCGTCGACCGTGCTTGATGCCGGCTTGCTGCTGCTGCCCGGGGCCCGTCATTCCCTGCGCGCTCTCTGCCCGCGCTAGCGTTTGATCTGCATCGCCAGATACCTGGCGATCCCCGCGCCGTAGGGCGGGCGCAGCATCCTGAGCGGCGCGATGTCCCACTTCATCTGGTGAAAGACCGACTTCCGGTGGCTGAACTCGCGGAAGCCGTCCTGGCCATGATAGACGCCCATGCCGGCCGGTCCGATGCCGCCGAACGGCAGTTCCTCCTGCGCGACATGCATCACCACGTCGTTGACCGTGACGCCGCCCGACGTGGTCCGCTCCAGGACCCGGTCCCGCTCTTCCCTGTCGGTGCCGAAATAGTAGAGCCCCAGCGGCCGGTCGTGCGCATTGATATGGTCGATGGCGTCGTCCAGCTTTTGGTAGGCCTTGACCGGCAGCAACGGCCCGAAGATTTCCTCCTGCATGACCTTCATGTCGTCGGTGGGATTGAGAATCAGGGTCGGCGCGATGCGACGATGCGGCTGCTGGCGCAGGTCTTCGCCGGCCGGGTTGATTTCCACGATCTCGGCGCCCTTGGCGCGCGCGTCGTCGACGTAGCCGGTGAGCCGGGCATGGTGCCGGTCGGCCACGACCGCGGTGTAGTCGGGATTGTCGCGGATCGTCGGGAACATGCGGCCGACCGCGGCCTTCGCTTCCTCGACGAAGACGCCGATCGCCTCCGCCGGCGCCAGCACATAGTCCGGCGCCAGGCAGATCTGCCCGGCATTGAGCGTCTTGCCGTTCATGATCCGCGCGGCCGCGATGGCCAGATCGGCGGAGCGGCCGATGACGACCGGGCTCTTGCCACCCAGTTCGAGCGTGACCGGCACCAGGTTTTCGGCGGCAGCCCGCATCACCTGTCGCCCGATCGACGTCGCGCCGGTGAAGATCAGGTGGTCGAAAGCCAGGCTGGAGAAGGCCTGCCCGACCTCCGGACCGCCGGTGACGACGGCGATCTCCTCTTCGTCGAAGGCGCTCGCGAACATCTTCTTCAGGAGATCGGAGGTCGCCGGCGTCATTTCCGATGGCTTGATCATCGCGCGGTTGCCGGCCGCCAGGACGCCCGCCAGCGGGGCGAAGGTGAGGTTCACCGGGAAGTTCCAGGGGCTGATCAACCCGACGATGCCCTTGGGTTGGCAGCGGATCTCCGCCCAGGCGCCGAACAGGCCGAGAATTCGCGGCGTGGTGCGCCGCCGTTCCGGTCGCATCCAGCGCCCGACGTGGTCGCGGGCATGCTTGAGCGGACCGATCGAGCTCGCGATATCGGTGAAGGCCGTGGCGTGGCGGGAGCGCGCGCCGAAGTCGGTATTCAACGCCGCTTCGATCTCACTGCGATGGTCGACGAGGAGGGCGATGCAGCGCTCGAGCCGATCGACCCGCACCGCAGCCGGCGGCGCCCCGTCGCGTCGCTGCGCCTCCCTTTGCCGGGTCAGAAGACCATCCAGGGCCAGGCGAACAGGACCGTCCGAAGCCGTCGAGGGGACAGTCATGAGCAATCTCCAGGGGATCGCCGGGTTTCGAGCATCACCGGGTCTCGTTCGGCGGGCCGTGCGCCAGGGAGCGGAGCATGAACGACCTTATGCCGGGCGCGCGCTTTGCCGCAAGCGCGCGCCCTCAATGGCGTGCCGCCTGCCTGTCGCGCAGTTCGTCGCTCGGCTTTATGTCGGCCGCCCGACCGTAGACAGTCAGCGCGGCCAGTAGCACCAGGCACATGAACCCGAACAGGCTGCGGTAGGCCGTCTCGGACCGGGCGCCGTCGGCCAGGGGCTCGAACACCCCCAGGATGACTCCCGACAGCGTCTGCATGCAGGCGACGCCCAGCATCACGCTGGTGTTCATGGTCGCCATCCCGCGGCCGATCAGACGATCGGGGAAGATGCCACGGCCATGGGTCATCACCATGGTGCTGGAGGCACTGAGGAAGCCGATGGCCACGATCGCGCCAATGGCCAGCCAGAGCGGCGCCTGTCCCCAGAGGGCGAGTATGCCGAGGATGGCGGCGATCGCCGACGTACCGGCAATGGCGATCCACTTGCGGGTGTCGAACACGCGGTCGAGCGGGCCGAACACCAGCATGCCGAGCTGATAGGCGATCACCGCGACCAGCAACACGTTGCCGGATTCGATCCGGCTGAGGCCGTGCACCTCGCGGAGGAACGGCCCGCCCCACAATCCCTGCACGGTGAAGGTGCAGGCATAGTTGCAGAAATTCAGCGTCAGGATGAAGAGCAGCGCCGGATTGCGCAGCACCTCGCCCAGGCCGCGCACCATCTCGGCCGGCGATTCGGCCTTGCGTTCCAGGAACGGATGGCCGGGCGGCGCATCGCGCACGATCAGCCAGACTGCCAGCGCCGCGATCGCCGAGAAGGCGACCACGATGGCGAACACGCCGCGCCAGCCGATCAGTTCGGTGCCCCAGGCCAGCGGCGTGGTGGCGAGCAGATTGCCCATCAACCCAATCGACAGCACGATCCCCGACAGCGTGGAAAACCGGTCGGGCGGAAACCAGCGCGAGATCACGACCATGGTCCCGATCAGCATGACACCGAACCCCGCGCCCATCAGCGCCCGCCCCGCCAGCAGCAGTTCCCAATTGGGCGCCAGGGTGAACAGCGTGGCACCCACCACGGCCAGCAGCAGCATTCCGGAAACCGTGCGGCGCGGGCCGTAACGGTCGAAGAAGAAGCCGCAGGGAATCTGCATCGCCGAAAAGCCGAAGAAGAAGGCGCCGGTCAGGGCGCCCAGGGCTTCCGGCCCGATCTGCAGGTCGCGCATCAGGTCGAGGCCGATCGTGACGTTGGCGGCCCTGAAGAAATGGCTGGCGACGTAGGCGGTGGCGAGCGTGGCGACGATCGCCAGGCCTTGTCGCCGAAGCGCAGGCGACATCAGGAGGGAATTCCCTCTCTAATACCGGCTCATTTCAGCGCGTCCCACCACCATGTGATGCACCTCGTCGGGGCCGTCGGCGAAGCGGAGATGGCGCTGGTTGACGTACATCTCCGACAAGGGCGACCACTGCGAGATGCCGGTGGCGCCGTGGATCTGGATCGCCTGGTCGATGATGGTGCAGACCTTCTCCGGTACCATTGCCTTGACCATGCTGACCCACACGCGGGCTTCGCGGTTGCCGAGCACGTCCA
>JAUXWB010000026.1 GCA_030684475.1 Reyranella sp.
CGATGGATCGTGGATCTGGAAGAAGAATTCCAGCAGCGTGCGGTAGCTGGTCTTCGCCGGATCGAAGACGATCTCGATGGCCTCGGCATGGCCATCGTGGTTGCGATAGGTCGCGTTGGCGACGCGACCGCCGGTATAGCCGACCCGTGTCGAGAGGACTCCGGGTTGGCGGCGGATCAGATCCTGCATGCCCCAGAAGCAACCGCCGGCCAGAACTGCGCGCTCTTCGCTCATCTCATGTCCTCCACCTGGTCGATATAGGCACCATAGCCCGCCGCCGCCATGTCGTCGCGGTGAACGAACCGCAGCGAGGCCGAATTGATGCAATAGCGCAGCCCGCCGCGATCCCGCGGGCCGTCGGGGAAGACGTGCCCGAGATGGCTGTCGCCGTGTCTGGACCGGACTTCGATGCGCGTCATGCCGAGCGTCGCATCCGTCAGCTCGGCGACGTTGGCGGGCTCGATCGGCTTGGTGAAGCTCGGCCAGCCGCATCCCGATTCATATTTGTCGGACGAGGCGAACAACGGCTCGCCCGACACGATGTCGACATAGATGCCGGGCTCCTTGTTGTGCAGGAGCGCTCCGGTGCCCGGGCGTTCGGTGCCGCTTTCCTGCGTGACGTGAAACTGTTCCGGCGAGAGCTTCGCCAGGGCCTCCGGGGTCTTCCTGTAGGTCTGCATTTCCGGCTCCTGTATTGGCGCAATATGGGTATGGCCGTGTGAGACAGCAACCGCCGGCGCCCGGCGGCGTTCTGGTCGCATGAAGCGCTTTCTCAGAATCCTCGGTTGGTCGGCCGGCGTTTTGCTGTGTCTCGTCGTGGTCAGCGCCGGCGCGCTCTATCTTTTCCTGACCTCGGACTACCTCCGCGGCCAGCTCGAAGGCCGCGCAACCGACTACACCGGGCGCAAGACCAAGGTCGCCAGCTTCTCGATCGACTGGGGCCAGACCGCGCGCGTCCGGCTGCAGGGCGTCGAGATCGCCAACGCGGCCTGGGGCAAGGCCCCGCACATGCTCAAGGTCGAAGAGGTCGACTTCGACATTCGCCTGTGGCCGCTCCTGAAGGGCGACGTCGTGCTGCCGCGCCTCGTGCTGCGCAAGCCCGAGGGCCAGATCGAGGTCGGCGACAGGGAACAGCTCAACTGGAGCCCCGAGGAGGCGCCGGGCACGGTGACCGTCGCCAAGGCGCTCGAACCCGAGAGCCGCTACGGCACGCCGCTGATCGGCCAGCTCGAGATCACCGACGGCAAGATCGGCTACCGCGATGCCAAGCGGAAGCTCGAGCTCGACGGCAGCGTGACGACGGCCACCGGCCAGGCGGGCGACCAGCCGCAGGCCGAGCTGTCGCTGAAAGGCAAGCTGGAGGGCCAGCCGCTGACGCTGAAATTCATCGGCGGCTCGGTGCTGGCGCTGCGCGACACCGAGCAGCCCTATCCGCTCGACCTCGACATCGTCTTCGGCGCC
>JAUXWB010000486.1 GCA_030684475.1 Reyranella sp.
GCGTATCCGCGAGTGCCGCCCGCTGTCCAAGACCAAGAGCTGGGAAGTTCTAGTCGAGGCCGCGAAGGCCTAGCGGAACGGAGCAAAGATCATGATTCAGATGCGTACCAATCTCGAGGTCGCCGACAATTCGGGCGCCCGGCGGGTCCAGTGCATCAAGGTGCTCGGCGGCTCGCGCCGCAAGTACGCCAGCGTCGGCGACGTCATCGTCGTGTCGATCAAGGAAGCCATTCCGCGCGGTCGCGTGAAGAAGGGCGAGGTGCATCGCGCCGTCGTCGTCCGCACGTCGTTCGCGCTGCGCCGCGCCGACGGCAGTGCCATCCGCTTCGACCGCAATGCCGCGGTCCTCATCAGCAAGCAGGATGAACCGATCGGCACCCGTATCTTCGGACCAGTGACGCGAGAGCTGCGCGCCAAGAAGTTCATGAAGATCATCTCGCTTGCGCCTGAGGTGCTCTAGCCATGGCCATCAAACTCAAGATCAAGAAGGGCGACCGGGTGAAAGTCATCACCGGTGGCAGCAAGGGCAAGGTGGGAGATGTGCTCCGCGTGCTTCCCAAGGAGCAGCGCGTCGTCGTCTCCGGCGTCAACATGATCAAGCGCCACACCAAGCCCAGCCGTGCGGAAGCCGGCGGCATCATCGAACGCGAGGCCACGATCCACGTCTCCAACGTGGCCCTGCTGGATCCCAAATCGGAAAAGCCGACGAAAGTCGGGTTCCGGTTCCTTGAAGACGGCCGTAAGGTGCGCTTTGCGCGCGCCTCCGGCGAGACCATCGACCGCTAGGAGAACGGGCCATGCCCGCGCGACGGCAAGAACACTACGCCAAGACTCTCCGCGAAGCGCTGATCAAGGAGTTCTCCTACGAGAACGCCTTCGAGGTGCCGAAGCTCGAGAAGATCGTGATCAACATGGGCGTTGGCGAGGCGGTCAACGACCGCAAGGCCGTCGACGGCGCCGTTGCCGACCTGACGGCGATCACCGGCCAGAAGCCGGTCATCACCAAGTCGCGCATCTCGATCGCCACCTTCAAGCTGCGCGAGGGCATGGCGATCGGCGCCAAGGTCACGCTGCGTCGCGACCGCATGTACGAGTTCGTCGATCGCCTGATCAACATCGCCCTCCCGCGCGTCCGCGATTTCCGCGGGCTGAACGGCAAGTCGTTCGACGGTCGCGGCAACTTCGCGATGGGCCTGAAGGAGCAGATCGTGTTCCCCGAGATCGACTACGACAAGGTCGACCAGGTGCGCGGCATGGACATCATCATCTGCACGACAGCGAAGACGGACGCGGAAGCCCGAGCGCTTCTCCGCGG
>JAUXWB010000487.1 GCA_030684475.1 Reyranella sp.
GTATGCGCGCGAGCAGGAGATCTACCTCGGCTTCTGCGAGCGCTGGCGCAACATTCCCAAGCCGACGCTGGCCCTGGTCCACGGCAAGGTGATGATCGGCGGCCTGATGCTGATGTGGCCGTGCGACCTCATCGTCTGCTCGGAGGATGCCGAATTTCTCGACCACTCGGTGGCCATGGGCGTGGGCGGCGCGGAATTCTTCGCCCATCCCTGGGAGATGGGCGTGCGCAAGGCCAAGGAATTCCTGTTCACCGCCGACTGGATCAAGGCGGCCGAGGCGCATCGGTTGGGCATGGTGAACCATGTCGTGCCGCGGGCCGAGCTCGACTCGTTCGGCATGGCGATGGCCGAACGCATCGCCCAGAAGCCGCTGTTTGCGCTGCGGCTGGTCAAGCAGGCAGTGAACGCCGCCCAGGATGCACAGGGCAGGGTGGGCGCCATGCAAACCTCCTTTGCCCTGCATCATCTGGCCCATGCCCACAACATGCTGGCGCACGGCAAGCTGGTCGATCCAACCGGCCTGATGCCTGCCATCAAGAAGCATGAGAAAGCCGCCGACTGAGGGAGACAGACTGGGATGAGCCGGATGCGATCCCGACATCCATGCCGGCCGCCCCTTGCGACCGGCGCGATCCCGCGTCACTCTTGCGCCGACCGCCCGTGGCCAATCGGATGACGACGGTGATCGGATGACGACAGCGATCGAAGGCGCGGAACTCACGAAGGTCGGCCCCGGCACCGCCATGGGCCAGTTGATGCGGCATTATTGGTTGCCGGCACTGCTCTCGTCCGAACTCGAACGCGACGGCCCGCCCACCCGCCTGATGCTGCTCGGCGAGAGACTGATCGCCTTCCGCGACAGCGAGGGTCGCGTCGGCGTGATGGATCATCGCTGCCCGCATCGCTGCGCCTCGCTGTTCCTCGGCCGCAACGAGGAGGGCGGGCTGCGCTGCGTCTATCACGGCTGGAAGTACGACGTCGCCGGCAACTGCATCGACATGCCGAGCGCGCCCTCCGGCCAGGACTTCAAGGACAAGGTGAAGGCCAAGGCCTATCGCGCGGTCGAGCGCGCGGGCCTCGTCTGGGTCTACATGGGCACGGGCAAGATGGGCACGCGCGCGGAGGCGCCGCCGCTGCCGGGCTTCGAGATCCTCGACATGCCGCCGGGCGAGATCCGCGTCAGCCTGATCCAGCGCGACTGCAACTGGTTGCAGGCGCTCGAGGGCGAGATCGACACCGCGCATTTCGGCTTCCTGCACGGTGGCCACGTCGATCCCAACGACGTGCCGGAGGACGCGCCGTTCTTCAACACCATCGCCAACCGCGCGCCGCAGTTCCACGTCGCCGACGCGCCGTGGGGCACGCAGTATGCGGGCTATCGCGCCGCCCAGCCGGGCAGCACCTACTGGCGCTTCGCCAACTTCCTGTTTCCCTGCTGGTCGCAGGCGCCCAACGGCGAGTTCGGCAGCCACATGCACGCGCGCAGCTGGGTGCCGCTCGACGACGGCCACACGATGTTCGTGTTCATCTGGTGGAGCCGTGCGAAGGCAGCCCAGAGCCTGCCGCAGCCGACCTACAAGGACGGCCGACCGATCGGCGGCACGGGACGCGGCAACATCAAGATGCTGCCCAACACCACCGACTGGCTCGGCCGCTGGCGCATGGCGATGAACGAGGGCAACGACTGGGGCATCGACCGCGAGGCGCAGCGCGGCAACACGATCTACAGCGGCATCGATGGCATCCACCTGCAGGACCAGGCGATCTGCGAGAGCATGGGCCCGGTCACCGACCACGATTTCGAGCATCTGGCGCCGTCGGACCAGATGATCACCCGCACGCGCCGCCGCCTCCTGATGGCCGCCCGCGCGCTCGTCGATAAGGGTGTGCTGCCGCCCGGCGTCGAGGATCCCGGCATCTATCGCGGCGCGCGCAGCGGCTATTTCGTGCGCGCCGACGACGGCAGCCCGTGGCAGCAGGTCTATGCGAGGACGCTGGCTGAATCGGTGCATCCGCCGGACACCGACGCGCAGGCGGCGGAGTAGACTCCCGGCTCGGGCGGTTGGCTTGTAGCCCCGGCTCAGCTTTTGACCATCACCTCGATCAGTGTCGGCCCGTCGGTCCTGGCCAGCGCCTTGTCGAGCGCGGTGTCGAAGCCGGCCGCCGTGTCGACACGCTCGGCGGCGAGGCCGAAGCCGCGGGCGATGGCGGCGATGTCCATCGGCGGATCCTTGAAGTCCATGCCGATCGGCTTGTCGTTGCCGTGGAACAGCTTCAGCCGGTTTTTCAGGATCTGGTAGCCCTCGTTGTTGGTGATGACGAAGATCACCGGCAGCTTCTGGTTGGCCGCCGTCCACAACGCCGTGATGGAATACATGGCGCTGCCATCGCCGATCACCGCCACGACGCGGCGCTTCGGCTCGGCGATCTGCACGCCCACCGCCGCAGCGATGCCCCAGCCGATGCCGCCGCTCACGTTGCCGAAGAAGCTGTTGCGGTCGCGGAACGCGAAGTAGTTCATCAGGGTCGTCGTGCTGGTGAGGCCTTCCTCGACCAGGATGGCATCCCTGGGCAGCTTGTCGGTCAGGCGCATCATCGCCCATTCGGCCTGCAGCGGCTTTTCGCTGGCCGGCGCGGTGAGCTTGGAGGCGCGCGCCTTGCGCTGGGCATTCCAGTTGCGCGGCGCGATCTCGGCCAGCGACGCCTTGGCGCGCTCGGCGAGTGCGGCGCCGCCCAGCTTCTTGAGGAGCGGCACGAGGGCCTTGAGTGTTTCCTTCACGTCGGCGCGCAAGGCGATCTCGGCCGGAAAGTTCTTGCCCATCTCCCAGTCGCGCAGGCCCACCATCGCCACCGCCGTCGTCTCGGGCAGCGGCTCGGTCTCGCTCCATACCGACATCTTGAGCACATCGGAGCCGACGCAGCACATCAGGTCGTAGTCCGACAGCACGCGGCGCACGTATTTCTGGTCGCGGTTCAGCGCGCCGAGGTAGCAGGGATGCTCGGAGGGGAAATGCGCGCCCCAGGCCACGGTCTGCTGCAGCACCGGGGCACCCAGCGTCTCGGCCAGCGCAGTGGCTTCGGCGAAGGCGTCCGACGTGGCGATCTCGTGGCCCGCCAGGATCACCGGCTTCTTGGCGGCGAGCAGGCGCTTGGCGAGATGTTCGAGTGCTGCATCCGACGGGCGGACGGCGGTATCGACCCGCGTCACCTCGCCCATGTCGATGGCGGCCTCGTTGTTCAGGATGTCGCCGGGGAGCGAGATGAACACCGGGCCCGTCGGCGCCGTGGTTGCAACCTTGGCGGCCCGGCGCAGAATGCGCGGCAGGTCCTCGATGCGGTTGACCTCGACGGCCCACTTCACGACAGGCGTGGCGATCGGGACCAGAGGCGCATAGAGCAGCGGCTCGGTGAGGCCGTGGCCCTGTTCCTGCTGGCCCGCCGTCACGATCATCGGCGTGCCCGACATCATCGACGTGTAGATCGAGCCGATGGCGTTGCCGAGCCCGGGGGCGACATGGACGTTGCACGACACCAGCTTGCCCGAGGCGCGGGCATAGCCGTCGGCCATGGCGATGACCACGGCCTCCTGGAGAGCGAGCACATAGCCCATCTCAGGCGCCGAGGAGAGCGCATGCATGATCGGCAGCTCTGTGGTGCCGGGGTTGCCGAACATTTTCACGACGCCTTCGTCGGCGAGCACGCGGAGAAAGGCGTCGCGGCCGGTGATGCTATTGGAAACGCGGGCGTCGGGCATGGGTTCCTCCCTGGAAGGGGTGAGGGTAGCGTGCGCCCGCCTCGCGTGGAATGATTGTGTCGGGGAGGCACGCGCGATGCGAAAGGACGGCCTGGAGAGCAAACTTGCGCGGCTGGCCTGTTGGCGCGGGCCGGTGACCTTGGCGCCGCTGAAGGGCGGGCTCACCAACCTCTCCTATGTGGCCGACGATGGCCGGGAAAAATTCGTCGTGCGCTGCGGCGACGACATTCCCGTCCATCACGTCTTCCGCGACCGCGAGCGTGCGGCGTCCATCGCGGCCTTCGAGGCCGGTCTCTCGCCCGAGGTCGTTTACGCCGAGCCGGGCATCACGGTGTTGCGCTTCGTCGCCGGCCGCACATTCGTCGAAGACGACCTCGCGGCCAACATCGGCCGCATCGTGCCGCTGCTGAAAACCTGTCACGCCGAGGTCGGCCGGCGCGTGCTCGGACCGGTCAATGCCTTCTGGGTGTTCCATGTCATCCGCGACTATGTGCGGCTGATCGATGCCGATCCGCGGTACCTCGCGGTGGCCGACGAGCTGGAGCGGGCGCAGGTGCCGATGCCGATGGTCTTCGGTCACCATGACCTGCTGCCGGGCAACTTCATGGATGACGGCAAGAAGTTGTGGCTGATCGACTGGGAATACGGCGGCTTCGGCACCGCCATGTTCGATCTCGCCAACCTGTCCTCGAACGGAGCCTTCGGCGCGGCCGCGGACACGGCGCTCCTCGATACCTATTTCGACGGCAGGGTATCGAGCGATCTGCACCGCGCCTTCGATACCATGAAGGCGGCAAGCGCCTTGCGCGAGGCTCTGTGGGCGATGGTGTCGGAGGTTCACCTGAAGACACCGGGCGTCGATTACGCCGCGCATGCCCGCGACTATCTCCGACGGTTCGAGGAACTGGTAGCTCGTTGATTGCATGAATCTCCGACAGGTCTGATCCGCTGGATCATCGGAAAAGCTATGCCCATCCATTGTTTCCGCACGGGCGGCCGGTCGACAGCCCGCCGTGGCTCGACATCGTGCATGGCCTCACCGCGCGCGCGTTCTGTAAGAATGAGCAGGGTGTCGCCTCGCCACAATCCTGGTTTGTCTACCTCAGCCATGGGAAAACCGTGCGGCGCTTCCTCCGGGCACTGGTCATGGTGAACGACGTCGTGCAAGTGGATCCCAAAATCCTGTTCCCCTGGTCAATGGCTCATCGCTGCATCGCAGGATCGGCTTTCTCGCGACGTATCGGCTCGAAGAGAAGAGATCGCTTGCCGGCGGACGCAAGCGACATGATGGACGCGTCTGTCATTGAGGAGGTCCTAAAGACGCGGAAGAAGTACGTGCCGCAGACCTTGCAGTCTCGTCGCCCGGTCAGGAGACCACGGGGAAGCGGAGTTCGGCTGTCGTGCCCCGTCCAACTTGACTCCGAAGGGTCAGGCTGCCGCGAGCCATGCGGGCAGCACCATCGGCCAGGCTCAAACCCAAGCCCATGCCTTGGCCGACTTCGCGTGTGGTGAAAAACGGCTCCTTCGCGCGTCGCAGGGTGTTTGCGTCCATGCCAATGCCGTGATCCTCGAGCGCGACGACGACAACAGTTCGGCTAGGGTCGGTGCCATCGACCTCGAGCGTCGTCGAGACATCGATGGCGCCGCCTTCCGGCATGGCAGCCTCGGCATTCGAGATGAGCTCTTGAATCGTTTCGCGGAACAATTTCTCGTTGATCGATATCGCTGCACCGGCTGCTCCCAGTTTCACGATGAAATTATAACTGTCGGGCATCGGGCGCTGAAGAATCGCCGTCATGACGGTATCGATTTCCGTCCGTCGTTCGGAGACGCGTGCGTCGCGACCGGAGTAGATCAGCAGGCGATGCGTCAGATCGGCGGCTCGCTCTGTCGCCTTGAGGTTCATGGTCGCCATCTTGTGTGCGGGATGCTCCGGTGAAAGTTCGTCGCAGAGTTCGTCGGCCGTGCTGAGAAGGATCGCCATGATGTTGTTCAGATTGTGCGCCAGCCCGCCGGTGAGCCCTTGTATGGCCGAGTATCGGGCGATTTCGCGCGCATGTTCCTCGGCGAGCAGGCGCTCCGAGACGTCCTCGGCGACGCCGACGATGCCGGTCGTCTTGTCGTGCTCGTCGCGAAGGGCCACGGCTTTCATTTCGACGTACTTGGAAAGTCCGCCATCGATCATTTGGCGATGCACGCTGTCGAAGCCGCTGCCACGCCCGATCGTCTCGCGCCAAAGCTTGTGGACGATTTCCGAGTCCGCCGGGTGTACGCGGCTCAGCCAGTGATCGGGTATCGACGTGCCGGTCAGCACGCAGAACCTCTGGTTCGCCTGCTCGATCCGGCCGGTGGCATCGGCCCGGAAGATGCCGACATGAAGCGATTCGTAGAACGCCCGCAGTTCGCGGTTTGCGCGGTCGAGCAGCGAGTTCGCCTTGATGAGCCTCCGCTGTGTCACCGCCAGCTCGTTGTTGAGGCGGGAGAGGTCGTTGTAGAGAGCCCGGTCCTGCTCGGCACGCTGCGGCCGCTGTTCCGCCGGCTCGAGTAGCATCGGCACCGGGTTTTCCGGTTGGTTGGGCGCGGTGCCCATTAGGGCGTCGTGGAGTTGGGCGAGGGAGGCGCGATCTCGCGCGGCGAAGATGACGATACGTCCTTCGGTGGAGGTGGCGCCGAAGCAGAGCGTCTCGACTCTTGCCTGGAGAAGCACCCTGAGCGAGCAGTTGAAGCTCGGGTGCCGGGCGACGGCGGCTTCGAGGAAACTTGCAAACTTCGGGCGGTCCGGCGGGTCGACCACCTCGTCAAACCGCTCGGGCCGGCCCGTAAGCAGCCCGAGATCGTCGCGAAGCACTTCGGCGATGCGGCCGCTGTCGTCACAGCTGGCCGCGGTGCCGCGGAGTTCGGGCGGGGGACTATCGCTGTTGGACAAGCTCGTTTCCCCGGATAACGGCGGCCTCTGCATCGCAGGCCCATCCGTCCGCACCCACCCGCTGCCACAGCGTCTCCGTGACGAGGAACGGCCGGCCGCCGACCAATACCGGTATGTGCCGTGTATCGGCCCGCGCGCGCAGGGCACGGATGAACTTTTCGACCAGTTCCACGTGGTAGGTCATGGTGGCCGACACGGCGATCAGGTCGGGTGCTGCCTTGGGCAGGGAATCGATGATCGATTCGGCCGGCATGTTCGCGCCGATGAAGTCGCAATCCCATCCCGCCAGTTCGAACAGGTCGGCGACGATGCGCAGGCCGATCTCGTGGAGGTCGCCGGAGACGCCGAGCGCGATGACCTTGCGGCCGATGCGCGGCGTTTCCAGGATCTGGGTCAGGAACTGCTTCATGACTGCCTGGGTGACCGCCGTGCAGTAGTGCTCCTGGGCAACCGTTATGCGGTTGAGCTGCCACAGGCGGCCGATCTCCCTCTGCGACTGTTGGAATACGTCCAGATAGATGCGTTTGAGCGTTGTGCCCGCCTGCACCGCCGCATGGATGAGAGAGGCTGCCTGCCGTCGGTCGCCTTTCAGGAGTTGCTCCAGATAGTCTTGCGCCAGTCGGCCGTTCGACGACATTTCCGAAACGAACGACGGCGGCACCGCGGGCAGGGCGGGCAGCCGCGTGAGAGCTTCGTCGATGACCACGGCCGCCGGCGCGGTCTCCGTGTCCGGAAGCTGGCGGTAAATCGCTGCTTTCAGCAGGCGCAGATTCTCGACCAGCAGGTCGACCGGAACGCCGTGTGCCGTCAGCATCGACTTGGCCCAGGCGACGTAGTCGACGAACAGGGCCGGCTCGCTGCTCCTCAGGGCTTCGGCCAGAAAGGACAGATGGTAGCCGTTGTCCCGTCGGTAAAGGGTTCGCCCCCGCTCGCCGTAGCGCGCCAGCAATTCGGGTCGCCGGGCGTAGTCGGTGGCGATCACGTCGTCGGTGATCGCGGACGCATGCTCGATGAGGTGATCACTGAGCTGCGTCACTCTGCGGGCCTATCCGCTTACATATTCGAAAAAGGAAAGCTTCGTCCGCTTGGGGTCGAGCTTCAGCCCCTTTGGAATATGTTTGTGCGACTTGCTGTGCTCCGGACTGTGATGCCAGGCGAGGAAGCTGGGCCGGTCGAGCCAGTAGGTCAGCAGCCAGATCTCTTCGGGCGCGTCCTCGGGACTGATCACGTCCATCCTGAGAAAGCCCGAGGCCCCGTCGACGAGTCGCGGCCGATCGCGGAATGCCTGTTTCACGTCGCCGATCTTGTCGTTCGCCACCGCGAAACGGCTCATAGCGACGAAGGCGCGCTTTGGCATTTCCGCCATCATATTATCCACTGCTTTATGTAGGCGCACCGCCGGCTGCTGGGGCGTGATGTCAGCAAAACGATAACGCGGCGGCGAGCGTCGGGTTCCCCGAGAATGCGCGTCTGACGATATGCCAGCAAAGTGCCAGCACCCGATAGGCTCAACTCACTAAATAGGCCTATTTACACTATCCTGTCTTTCTTATATTCCTGTCGCAGAAAGCGAGGAATCACAGGAGGACCTCAATGACTGCACAGGAAGCCCTCGACCTCTGGGAGGCCTACGGCCAGGCCGT